>QCKS01000003.1 GCA_003215175.1 Acidimicrobiales bacterium AG-410-I20 | reverse complement strand
CATACTTTCCGAGTTCGGCATTGAAACAGTTATAGAAATGCGGGGTTTCTTTGGTGCTTGGTCCGTCCTCACCCTCTTCTGTTATCCCTATGTTTACCTACCAGTAGCAGCAAGATTGCGTCAGCTGCCTCGCTCCCTGGAAGAAAATGCTCGCGTTCTTGGCCAGCGCCCTTACCAAACCCTTTTCCGAGTTGTGCTTCCACAAATTGGTTCTGTTGTTGCCGCCGGCACACTTCTCGTATTCCTTTACACAATCAGCGACTTTGGTGCTGTCCAGTTAATGCGCTATGACACATTGGCGCGAAGTATTTTTACCGCTCAACTTGCCGACCAGTCCGCCGCTCTCGCCCTTAGCCTCATACTGCTGGTTCTAGCAGGCGTTATTGTCGCCTTTGAAAGACTTTTTTCCCGAGCAAAGTTCAGCGCCGATGAAGCACTAGTTGGTGAGCCGATCCAATATTCACTTGGTAAATGGCGCTTTCCTGCTATTGGGTTTGTGTCCCTAACCTTCTTACTTTCTGTTGGGGCACCTCTTTTAGCTTTAGGGGATTGGGCAACCGATGGACTATTGAGAACTACCCGCGGAGGTTACCCGCTGACTATTGACAGAGAACAGGTATGGGAATCAACGTGGAATACTTTCTCCATAAGCGTCTTAGCAGGAATTGTTGCAGTACTCGCAATACTGCCGATCGCTTTCCTAATCGCAAGATACAAATCTCGAATTGGCAGTATCGCTCATTCAATAATTATCGCCACTTTTGCACTTCCAGGAATTCTGATTGCTTTGGCTATGCGCTTCTGGACTTTACGTTCAGATTGGGCTTACGACCTTGTAAACAACACCGAAGTTCTTCTTATCTTTGCATACATCGTTAGATTCGGATCTTTGGCTATGGGAATTCTCTTGGTTGCAGTGAACGCTGTCCCTAAGAGACTGCATGAAGCAGGAAAAATTCTCGGAGTAAACCGAATTTCAAGATTTGCTCGCATCGACCTGCCCATTATGGCCCCTGGGTTAGGAGCTGCCGCCGGACTAGTGATTCTTTCAACAATGAAAGAGTTACCGATCACTCTTTTAATATCGCCTCTAGGGTTTTCAACTCTGGCAACAAGAATTTTTAGTTCCTTCGAAGATGCCTTTGTCGCTGAAGCCGGAATTATGGCCCTCATACTTGTAGGGCTATCTTCCATCCTTACCTGGTTTCTCGTCATACGAAGATCAGACCATCTCTAATGCGTTCCCTGACTTCAAAGATGATTCTTGTAGCAGCAGGAACGTTTATTGTCGCTATTTCTGCCATTAATGCGCGAGCCACATATGGGGCAAAAATTAGTGTTGATGAACCCCAGTACCTTCTTACTGCTTTAAGCATCGCGGAAGACAGAGACCTTGATATCAGTGATGAGCTAGCTGAAGAGCGCTATCTGCCTTTTCATGAAATTCCATTAAACCAACAAACAATTGATTTGAACGAAGACGGGCAAAGAATTAGCCCACATGATCCCCTTCTCCCCCTTGTTCTATCAATTCCAATGGGAATCGGAGGTTGGGTAGCCGCCAAAATAACATTGGCGCTTATTGCTGCCCTTACGTCTGCTGTGACTCTATGGGTTGCGGTAAGAAGATTTTCAATTTCATCACATATCGGCGCTGCTGTCGTAGGACTTTGTTTTATGGCTCCCCCGTTAGTTTCTTACGGAACACAGGTATATCCAGAAATGCCTGCTGCATTATGCCTAATTACAGGAATTGGGATACTTACTTCGCCCACAATGAGTAGAAGAGGACTTGTGGGTCTAGCTCTTACCGTCAGCGCCCTGCCTTGGCTATCAGTGAAGTACGTTCCTGTTGCCGGAGTCCTCGCAATTTTTGCTTTAGTGAAAAACTTTAAAAAAGATCCAAAAAATTCAATTGCGTTCGGAGTTGTCTTACTCTTTTCAGGTTTGATTTATTTGATCGTCCACCAAAAGATTTATGGCGGCTGGACTGTCTACGCTTCCGGCGACCATTTTGTTGATGGGGAGTTTCTCGTTGTTGGGAATAACCCAAATATCTCTGGCAGAACCCGCCGTCTATCTGGGCTGTTGTTGGATAAGGAATTTGGTTTGATTCCTTGGGCGCCTGTCTATTTTGCTTTTATCCCTGCCTGCATAAGCCTTTTGAGATCTAAGAGTAAAGATTTCGTTGTCCTATTGAGCGTTGTTGGGACGGGATGGGCGGTAGCCACGTGGGTGGCGTTAACTATGCATGGTTGGTGGTGGCCCGGCAGACAGGTTGTTGTGATTCTCCCGGCAGCCATTGTAATTATGTCTTTACTTGCTGAGAAAAGTAGACGTTGGTTTCGTTTTATTATTGTTGGTGGTGTAGCAGGAGTCATTAGTTGGGTTTGGCTTGCCATCGAGGCTTCTACAGGGAACCGCACTCTCGTGGTGGACTTTTACGAAACGACTTACCCCATCTACAAAGCGCTTTCATGGATCACACCTGATTTCACAGATCTCAAGGGTGGAGAAATATTATTGCATCTTCTTTGGCTATGCCTTCTTGCTATTTTTTCTTTTCCAGAGAAAGTAAAAAAAGATTCTAAGAAGTTGGAAGAGACGCCTTCATAAAAGAATTGAAGTGTTTCTTTAAACCGGTTTGAAGATCTGTGCTTGCCCGCCAGCCAAGTATTTTCTCTGCTGGTTCAGTGTCTGCAACCGTCATTAATGGATCACCCTTTGCCGCTGGTTGATGATCTACACGAATTGAAGATCCAACAATTTGTTCGACTTGATCTATGACATCGCTTAAAGAAGCGGAAACTCCTCCTCCGATATCAAAAGGTTCAATAACGTCTTCAATCTCTAGAGACCCAGCTCTTATAGTCGCATCAACGATGTCTTCAACAAACGTAAACTCTCTTCTTTGAGCTCCTGTTCCGCGAAGGGGGAACACGTAGTCGCCGGGTAAAGCGGCGCGAAATAATCGGTTCATTGCCATGTCGGGGCGTTGACGTGGCCCATAGACAGTGAAGTATCTCATCACCATTACATCAAGTCCCCTGAATCGGTAAACCTGCGCGAGTTGCTCACATGCCGCTTTAGTGACACCGTAGGGGCTAATCGGATTCACCTCGCTGCTTAGACTTGTTGCAGAAGCCCCATAGACAGAAGAGCTAGAAGCAAAAACTACTCGTTTGACTCCAGATGCGAGAGCTGCTTCAAACACTCTTTGTGTCGCCAAGATGTTGTTCTCTACGCTTGGCGAAAAACCTGAACCCCACGAGTCTTGAACTCCTGGGCGCCCCGCAAGGTGATAGACAACATCTTCTTCTTGAAAGATTGAGTTGAGATCAACTGAAAGAAGGTCATCTTTTTTTAAGGAGAAATTCTCATTTTGGAGTGAGGTAAGTAAATTCTGCTCCTTGGTTTGAGGGGAATACCAAGGATCGAAATTGTCTATACCTACAACGGTTTCACCTTTAGAGAGAAGTTTCTCTGTAAGGCACGAACCTATGAATCCGGCGGTTCCAGTAATGACTGCTCGTTTCATTCTTTCCTTAACAATAAGTAACGTGGGATTCAATAGAATCCATAGTTTACATTTAGAATTAAGTAAACCTAACAAGTATGAATAAAACTATTGAAGTAAAAGAAGTTGAATTTTAGATGACTGAAATTGCAATTATTGGAGCAGGGCCTGCTGGCCTTATGGCCGCTTGGCAGGCAGCTAAGAAAGGGCATCAGGTTACTGTTTACGAGCGCAGCTCTTTCACCGGAGGCATGTCTGCAAGCTTCGAACTAGCAGGACAAAATGTTGACTTTGGCTCACATCGCCTTCACCCAGCTACTCCCCCACATTTACTAGAAGAAATTAAGAAACTCTTAGGCGAAGATCTCCAAGTTCGTGAACGAAACGGAAGAATCCGCCTCTACGACCGGTGGGTTTCATTTCCTCTCCGTAGCACGAATATGGTTCGACACCTCCCACTCAAGTTCTCTTTTGGTTCCGCTTTAGACATCCTCTCTCAACCATTCATAAGCAAAAAAAACGAATCTTTTGATGATGAAGTGACCCAGCGCCTAGGGAAAACCGTGTCATCGGAGTTCTACAACCCATACGCAAAGAAACTGTGGGGCATACCTGCTAATCAGATTGATTCAGAGTTAGCTCGTCGGCGAGTTTCTGCCACTTCTCCTTTTTCAATTCTTCAACGTCTTTTAAAGTCTTCCACTCCGAGCGGCAGGATTTTTCTTTATCCAAAAAATGGTTACGGCCAAATTGTTGAGTGTTTAACTGAGGCGGCAGTCTCTGCAGGAGTGGACATAAAACTTGAACAAGAAGTGAAAGCTATAAACCTTGAAGAAGGTCGTTGTTCAATGGAACTTCCAACTGGCAACGAACAGTTTGCCTTTGTTTGGTCAACGATTCCCCTTACTTTGTTGCCAGAGATCGTTACTCCAACCCCGCCTCAACAAATACGTCATGCAGCCAAATCTCTACGTATCCGCTCCATGGTGTTGGTTTATTTGATCTTAGACCAATCACAATTTACTGAATATGACGCCCATTATTTACCCGGCCCCGAAACTCGAATGACTCGCCTGTCTGAACCTAAGAACTATCGGGACGGTCCCGATCCTGAAAATAGAACCGTTCTTTGTGCTGAAATCCCCTGCTGGCAACAAGATGAAATCTGGTCAATGTCGGATCAGGATTTAGGAGCGATGATTCTTGATGACATAGAGCGTCTTGGTTTACCAAAACCAAGACACAACCAAACCGAAGTACGGCGACTGCCATCGGTTTATCCAATTTTTGAAAAATCTACGAACCAGCAAAGAAGCGATCTTCTTGATTGGGGGAATTCTCTAGAAGGACTATCCACCTTTGGTCGGCAAGGTCTTGCGGTGCCGGACAATCTTCATCACACGCTTGTTATGGGGTGGGAAGCCGCGGCTTCACTGGATAACGAAGGAAACTTTGACAAGAAAAATTGGGAAGAATCCTTAAGGAAATTTGAATCCCATGTTGTTGAGGACTAAAAGTTAAGTAGTGACAAGAATGCGTTGTGACGCAAAAGCCCCGACACCAATCATCGTGCCCTTTACTTCGACAGTGGTAGTTCCGTCAGGCGAAACAGCTGTGACTTTGCCATTTTCCCCAGGAATAAGATTGGACTCTTCGAGAAATTCTAAAAGTCCTGGTTGAAACTCAAGTTCTTCCGGGATTCTCTCGACAATGAACTTATTCCCTACCTCAATGTCTGAAAGAGCAGATGCTCCTTCTGGCATTTGATAATCGGTGCCTGGAATCGGATTCCCATGAGGGCATGTTGTGGGATCTTCAAGAATGCGGAGAAAAGCGTCTTCAACACTGGAAGAAATGACGTGCTCCCATCGTCCTGCTTCATGATGAGCTTCAGCCCAACTAAGACCAAGAACATCTGTCAGGAATCTTTCTGCGAGACGGTGACGTCGCACAACCTGATTTGCTAGATTCTTGCCATCTTCGGTTAGATGTATTTTCGTTCCATGAAAATATATGAGATCTGCTTCGCCCATTTTTTTGATCATTTCCGATACTGCTGGACGCGATACTTGAAGCCGTTCAACTATTCGAGCTTGAATTACGTCGACACCATCTTCATCTAATTCAAAGATGGTTTCACAATATTCTTCGAATGCTGGATGATATTCAGGACTCTCATATGCCATGACTAAATCTTACCCTCAATAGTGACTTAGGTAAAACAAGGTATTTGTTGGCTTGACTGAATGCCTTAAATCCAGCCTTCTCCTGCCCGCCAGACGGAGAATCCTGCATCGACTAGATCTTTTTTATCAAAAACGTTTCGGGTGTCTATAAATAGGTTCCCGGTCATGGACTTATATAACTTTGGAAGGTCGAGCCCAAGAAATCCTTTCCATTCCGTTAACACCAGCAAAACATCTGCTTCTTTGGCTGCCTCTTCGGGTGAATCTGCCATTTCTAAACCTTGGAGGGGGGCCATATTTACCTGTGGATCATAGCCAACTACCTTCATTCCAGATTCCAGGAGCAAGGAAGCAATTTTCAATGAAGGAGATTCTCTAATGTCATCTGTTCCCGCTTTGAACGCAAGACCAAGCATTGCAATTTTTTTTCCAGAATCGTCTCCCAAGGATTGCGTCACAACTTTGGCTATTTGAGTAAAGCGATCTTCATTAGATTCAAGAACCGCGTTCAAAAAAGCAGAATCAGAACCCGCTTCTGAAGCAACGGCGATTAAGGCTTGAGTGTCTTTAGGGAAACAAGAGCCGCCCCATCCAGGACCTGGTTGCAAAAAAGCCTCTCCAATGCGTTTATCGAGACCCATGCCTTGTAAAACAGTGGTCGCGTCCCCCTGGGTTTTTTCACATAGTTCTGCGATGGTATTTACGAAGGTTAAACGGGACGCCAAATATGTGTTTGATGCGTACTTAATCAATTCTGCCGAAGATGGATCTGTACATAGAATTTTGCTATTTAAGTTTGTGTACAAATTTGATACTCGCTCTTTGGCGTCAGCTGTGCGTGCGCCAATAACGATTCGGTCAGGGTTCTGAAAAGCGGAAATAGCGCGCCCAGCCTGAAGGAACTCAGGGTTTGATACTACTTCCACATCAGGTCGACTTATCCAATCACTAACTTGAGAGGATGTTCCTACTGGCACCGTTGATTTAATCACCACAACAGATCCAGAGGGAAGCGCATCTTTCATTTCTTTAGAAACCGAATAAATAATTGATAGGTCTGCTGATCCATTTTCAAGCGAAGGGGTCGGCACACATAAGAACACAAACTGTGACTCAGAAACTGCGTGCTCTAAATTTTTAGTGAACTTCAAGTTCCCAGAATTAAGTCCCGAATTAACTAAGTCGTCTAAGCCTGGTTCAAAAAAAGGAGCTTTTCCTACTTCTAGAAGGTTCAGCCTTTCAAGAGATGCGTCGACACCGACAACAGAATGTCCAAGGTCGGCTAAACACGAGGCTGTTGTGAGCCCAACATAGCCACAGCCTATGACAGTAATTTGAGTCTTATTTCTCCTTGCACTCATGATCCAAATAGAAATCTACGAGGAGGGGAAACTTACAGTGGCAACGCCAGAATGTTGAATGTTTACCCGGTCACCGACTTTGAATGTTGGTATTCCACCCGTTCGGCAGCGCAACTCTTCTTCATTGTCTGAAGCCACCACATAAAGCGTGTCGTGCCCGAAGAAATCTACTCTTTTCACTACCGCGTCTGCTCCGTCGACAAGAACCACTTCTTCGGGGCGTATTAATACATCTACTGGGCCGTGCGCTTGATGACAAAGATTGATGCTCCCTAATGGAGTGTCCGCACTATCTCCAGAAGCTACTCCTTGAATCGTATTAGCTTCCCCGACAAAACTTGCTACCCACTGATCTGCCGGGTGTCTGTAAACTTCGGAAGGTTCATCTTGTTGAACTACTTGCCCTTCGTTCATCACCGCAACTTGGTCTCCGAGGGCGAAAGCTTCATCTTGATCGTGTGTAACGAACATGCTTGTCACATTTAAGGAGCGGAGCAGTTCAGAAACTTCAGCTCTGACTTCTATACGTAAGTTTGTATCCAAGCTTGAGAATGGTTCATCTAATAGAAGCACGGAGGGTCGAGGGGCAAGAGCTCGCGCTAGAGCAACTCGCTGTTGCTGTCCGCCTGATAGTGAAGAAGGGAGGCGGTCGGCAAGTTCAGGTATGCCAACCATTTCTAATAGTTCACGGATTTGTGTTTTTGGTTTCTTTCGATCTGTTCTCGGTAATCCAAAAACGGTGTTTTCAAGGACGGTGAGGTGTGGGAAGAGGGCCCAGTCTTGAAATACCATGCCTACGTCTCTTTGTTCGGGTGGGGTTTGGAATTGTTCTGTTGCTACGGTTTCGCCTGAAAGAGTGATTTCACCTGAAGTTATTTTTTGTAAGCCGGCTAACGATCTTAGGAGTGTTGTTTTTCCGCAACCGCTTGGCCCTAAAACCGCTAAGCATGAACCTTTTGGAGCGGTGATATTTACATTTTCTAGAATGTGAGCAGGCCCGATATTGACTGATAGGTCGCGTACATTTATTCCGTGTTCAAAAGTCTTTTCTGCTTTTTGTTTGTTATCACACATACGATCTTCTCTGTCTCTAAAAAAGTGTATAGGTAACCAAACATTTATCGTACAGACTGCTAAACAATTAGAAAAATTTTGCTCATTTAGTCGCTGATTAGATGGATTTCTAAAACCCTGTTGACTCTAAGATTTGCGACTCTTTAGTAAACCGAGTTGAGCTAAGAGAAGTAATATCCACAAGATGCCTCTTAGTAGTCATAGTCAAGTCAGCAACGATCTCTCCGACTATCGGAGCATGCATAAGACCAGTACCGGAGAAACCAGCAGCCGTTATAAATCCAGGCAAGGTCTCATCTATAACAGGCATGTAGTCGATTGTTCCTGGATAAAGACCGCTCCAACCTCTTAAGACACTGCTTTCTGGATCAGTGATGCAAAAAGAATGAGAAGCTTCTCTTCGTACTTCTTTTGACCATCCTTCGGACAAGTCAGGGTCATAAGCGTTCGGGTCAGTTGCTTCGTCACGACCTAAGAATCCACCAATGAGCGCTCGCCCTGAACCGTCAGGACGCATATGGACTTGTCTATCTATATCTATAAGCCACGGGATTTTTTCTGGAACGGCTGCCGATTCTTCTAAAACTAAGAGTTCATGGCGTCGCGAAACAAGTGGGATTTGACATCCCGCAAGATCAGCTACTTCACCAGCATGAGGCCCAGCTGCATTGATAGTCCATTCAGCGTGAAATTCGCCTGCGGAAGTTTTAACTCCATTTATTCTTTCATTTACTTTTAGTAGTCCTTCAACTTGGGTGCCGGTCAGAAGTTTTACTCCATTAGATACGACCGTGTCTACATACCCTTTTATTACGCGATGCTGATCTAAATAACCGCCTTCATTGCAATATAAGCCTTTTAAGAAATTCGTTGAAGAGAGTTGAGGCCAATACGAACTTATTTGACTTTTTGTCAATAGTCCGCAATCGACTTTCATTCTCTCCAGCAAGGCCGCCTGAGATAAGAGAGCGCTTTCACTTTCTACAGTTAGAAAGAGGTGTCCTGTCGTTCGATAAAAAGGGTCGATATTGAAATGTTTTTCAAAGTTCAACCAAGTATCGAGACTGAGTTGACTGAGTTGAATATTTAACTCAGATCCATGAGCTAAACGAATGCCACCACCGGTTTTCGTTGATTGACCTACCCCAGGTTTTGATCGCTCAATGATTTGAACACTTTTGCCAATGCGTGATAGTGAATAGGCGGCTGCAAGCCCGATAATCCCAGCACCAATAATGACTACATCGCTTGTTTGAGACTTATGGGATGAAGATTTCCCTGCGAACTTCTCTCTAATTTTCATACTTAGACTCGCCATAAGGTCAAGACGGTTATCCCTCTTTAGGAGAAACTAAAATTCGAACACCCGAAATTTCAAGTTCTTCACTCTGGTCCCCTACCAATTCCACTGCGCTGACTCCTTCGCCGCGCCCATCAGTCACTTCCACAAATCTGATCTCTCCCTCATCTAAAGCAATCGTTGTCTTTTCGGCGGGATAACCAAGAACTTCAGACCAGCGACGTGCCATTGTTTCCGGGTTTTCAGCTTGGATCTCGACTGCCGATATAGCCGTTACCAATGAAGTGTCAATATGGTCACGCCAGTTGGGACCGGCCCAAGGCCAAGACTCCCATTCATCTGTCTGGTCTATGGAAACGATTGCTCCACCAATATCTCTTGGATGGAGATGCAAACCCAGCACCCCTTCAGCAGTTGCTTCAAAAACTATACGAACCCCAGTTTCATTAAGCCGCTGGCGAACCGAAGCAAGATCATCGACTTGAAAAATCACCATGTAGCCGCCGTCTCCTCCACGTTTCTCAAGCAGTCGTCCAGCGGTAGTACCAGGTTGGATCGGAGACACAACTTCCAGTAGCTGTTCTCCAATAGGATAAAGAACGTTTTTAAGGCCAAAGACTTTGACACCTGGGTCCCGAAAACAAAGAGACAACCCAAGACTTTCTTCAATAGTTGCCTCAACTAAAGAAAGATCTTCAGCCACGAAGGCAACCTGACGTAACCGCATCCCCATCTCAAGGACACTAGTGTCTAAATAAACAAAAAGGGAGGGCGGTCATGAACGAATCACTCATAAATGAACATGGGGTCAAAGTCTCCACTCGACGCATCTTTAGTTGGGATGAGTTTGAAATGTTTCACTGGGACGATGATGGGCTTTCTGGTCAGATAGTGACCGGTGAGCATATGCATCTAATCCGAGCCACTTACGCTCCGGGTTCGACCTACCCGATGCATAGTCACCCTCATGAGCAGTTCAGCCTGCTGCTGTCTGGTCGGATGCGACTAACCGTAGGAGAGGAAACTCGGGAGATCGGAACGGGAGACGGCTGGTATGCCCCTGCGAATGTTCCTCATGGAGGTGAGGTTTTAGGGGAAGAGGAAGCGGTATTTATTGATGTCTACTCTCCGGCAACACAATGGATCATGGAAGATCTTAAGACCGCTAGAGTAACCCCCTCCCCTGGTGAGAGTGGCGCCCTATGAGATCATCGGTATAGATATTGGTATGAGAAAAATCTCTTTAAGTCTTGTCTTTATTATCTTTTCTGGTTCGTTATTTGGGTGCAGCAGCGATTCAGATCAGGAAGCGAATACAAGTATTAACTACCTTGTCGATGTGCTGTATAAAGAAGGACCCTACGGTCTTATGCAAACAGACTCTCTTAACAATCCCTCTACAGGTATGCCTAATTTTTATCGTTGTTACACAGAAATCGTTGACTTTTACAACGAGTTTGTTGACATACAACGGTTGGCGTCCTCTGCCGAAAGTTCTAATGGAGTAGGTCAAATATGGACAGAGCATCTGAATAGTTTTGATCTCCATACTGAAACAATTTTGGAAGAAATCGGTAGGTACGACCCTCGAAGTTTCTACGGAGAGTCCAAGGGTTGGGCGGATGAAAGTAAGCGGTACGGCCTTGGAAGTTGTGATGATTGGTATCCAGAAGCCGTAGGTACTGTCGTTATAGATGGATTTTTTGCATTTGAAACATGCTCAGAACTAAGTGATAGTAATTCGGGAGAACAAGCAAATCTATGTCTAGATGCGGGAGACAAATTTGAAAACGAAATGGGTCTATTTCTCGAACGGGCGAAATTAGCTCTCAATCATCATGTTCCAGACGCGATCCAGTAAGCCGCGAGTTGATCAAAATAAACCTTTAGGTATAGATACGGCAGCTAGGTAGAGAGCAAATGCTTTCAAAAATATGAAATACTGGGTTATCCAAAAGCTTTTTTTACTCCTCGTTTTAACTTTGTTCATAATTTCGTGTGGATCTTCCACGGATAGCAACGGAGAAGTAATTGAAAAAGTGACAGAGACCGAGGTTCCCGAAGTAACTACCACAGAAGTCTCCGAAACAACCACGACAATAACAGGTAGGTCTACTCTGAGTTTTGGTGAAGAACCTTTAGATTTTTTAAACGCCACTTTCAATGTGCGTTGCCCTGGAATACTCGGAGGAGGGGCCTACCCTTACCTCGCAACATTCTCGAACGGCGAAGCAGTCGATTTTCACGGAACAATCGAAGTGACAGAACTAAAAAAAGTCGAACTTGTTGAAGAGTCACCTGGATTGGAAACAATAATAAGTGTGTGGTGCTGGGGCGGTGGATCTGGCACTTCTTCAGAAATACAAATTTTTTCCGCTAATCCTGATAGGCCAGCCCGCTTAGGTTCCATCATTCATGCTAATAGCGACCGATTTATAGAAGATGGCGAATATCCATTTATGCTTTTGCAGGCTGATTGGCACCCTGACGATCTTGCAACTATGGATCCAACAGTTTCAGCTTCAATTGACCGCCTTTACAAAGTTGAATGGGATGGAAAAGACTGGAAGAGATTCTTACTTGATGAGTGGCGAGTAGACAAAGAGACTGGAGAAAGGCTTCAAGAGAACCTTGATTAAGAAACTGGTGGGCCGTGAGGGATTTGAACCCCCGACCCCCTGCGCGTCATGCAGGTGCTCTAGCCAACTGAGCTAACGGCCCCGAATGTCAAATGGTAGCAGTGGGGTTCTAAGAGGACACCTGTTCTCTGCGACGTGATCCCCATTCAAGGAAAGCGGCAATAATTAGAACTCCTCCCCCGACGATAATTATCGGTAGGCCCACTCCGATTGAATAGTTGTATCCACTTGTTGATTCCATGCTTTCAACATCGAAGATTTTGACTATTGCTAACACAACGTGAATCACTCCAGATACAAATAGCCAGAATGCAATCATTCGGTTTTTTATCCCAGACAAGATCGCTCCAGCCACTAACGCTGCACTTAGTCCACTAAACAGAACGATTAGAGCGTCGATGGGTTGATCCCAACCTATTTCTCGTATCACGAACTCTCCGCGGGCTTCTGTCCATGGAAGAAAAGTGCCGATTATTGAAACAATTGCAGCTAAAGAAACGAGTACAGCTACGCCCCAGTCCATTTTTGCTTTTTCTGGTTGGATGGGTTGTGCGGGTTCTGGTGCGCTTGGAATTTCATCACCGGGGTGAACCGCTTTTATTCCTAAAGGAGGCGTGTGAGGGAATCCAGGTCCGTCTGTTTCTTCTTCAGTCGGATCCTCTGTGGATTCGTTCACAGTTTTATCCTTTCTGGTTACCCCTGTCTTGAATATATAACAAGAACTCTTGTGGAGCACCGGGCGGGATTTGAACCCGCGACTTTACGGCTTTGCAGGCCGTTCCCTTGGTCCACTCGGGCACCGGTGCGCATGTCCCGATTGTTAAGGGGACGTGTTTATCGTATCGGGGTAAATCGGGTGCCTCTCTCTTACTTTCTAATATCGTCAAATAGGTTTACACCTAGAAAGTCAGAACTTGTGTCAAAAATGAACGTGCAGTAACTTTTGGATTATGGAAGATGACAATTATGAACCAAGTACTTGGGGTTGGGTAGCCGACCATGTTGAACGTTATTTAGCTCCAGACGATGAAGGTTTTGACATGCAGGGCGCTCCTTGCATTCTCCTTACAACAACTGGACGTCGTACCGGAAAGACTCGTATTAGCCCGCTGATTAAAGTTCACGACGGCAACAACTATTTGCTTGTCGCCTCTAAAGGTGGGGCACCAAAGAACCCGCTTTGGTTTGACAATCTTGTTGCCGATCCAAACATTATTGTTCAGGACGAGACGGAAATTCTTGAATGTACAGCGCGTATCGCTACTCCGGAAGAGAAAGCTGAGCGGTGGCCGGTCGCTGTTGCTGCTTGGCCGGATTACGCCGAGTATCAGAAGAACACCGATCGCGATATTCCACTTATTATTTGCGAACCTCGTTAATTGTGATCCAAAGTTCTGATTTAACGAAATAGTCGCGCGTACTCGACTTTCAAACAGCGATCCATTACTAGCTGCATCCCATCGCCTAAAACGATTTGTGCAGCTTCGGGGCTCCATAAGTCAAATTGTGTCCAAAAGACCTGCGCCCCTACATCTACAGATTCTTGAGCTACTGAAGGAACGTCTTCTAGTTTTCGAAAGACGTCAACAAGGTCAGGCACTACAGGTAAATCTGATAGTGAAGGAAAGCATGGTTGCCCTAAAACTTCTGTTGTAGTTGGGTTTACGAAATAAATTTCATAACCAGTTGAGGCTTCACAGAGATATTTCGCCACTTCATTTGAAGGGCGGGCTGGATTCGCTGATACACCTACGATGGCCACTGAGATGACTGAACGCAAAATTTCTTTGCACTCTTCATCCGTTGGCGGCGACCACCCTTCAATTGCTTCATGCTCACTCATCGCCTTTTATTGTAGAACGTAACGTGTGATCACCTATTGTCAAGACCGGTAATACCGTTGAAAGTTAAGTAAAGTGCCAAAATTGAACGGTAACTTTGCGCTATTTTCATTACCGGTCTATGCTGTGGGCATGTCACGTTCATTATTAGCACCACCACTTCCCTCCTCTTTTGATATTGGAAGTGAAAGATACGAACAAAATCGCTCCGACACGCTTGAACAGTTAGAAGTAATCGATGGACTGCTCGCCGAAGCCAAAGCAGGAGGCGGACCAGAAGCTATGGACCGTCTGCGCTCCCGAGGAAAAATGCCGATACGAGAACGCATCGCAAACGTGCTTGACCCTGACAGCCCCTTTCTTGAGATCAGCACACTTGCCGGATACAACTCCGACTACGCCGTCGGAGGCGGAATGGTTCTCGGCATCGGAGTTATCGCCGGAACAGAATGCGTCATTTTAGGAAACGATCCTTCAGTCCTGGCTGGCGCCTTAACCCCATACGCGGGAAAGAAATGGATGCGCGCAATCGAAATCGCACGCGACAACCACATGCCTTACGTAAGTTTTGTGGAATCCGCTGGTGCTGACTTACGTGTCCCAACTGGTGGAGGAAAGAAACGAACCAGAGTTCAAACCGATCACTTTGCAGAATCAGGGCGCTTCTTCTACGAAATGATCGAACTATCAAAGCTAGGAATACCAACAGTCTGTGTTACCTTCGGCTCAGCCACCGCCGGCGGCGCCTACCAGCCAGGCATGTCTGACTACAACATCTTCATAAAGGAACAATCTCAAGTATTCCTTGGCGGCCCTCCACTAGTAAAAATGGCAACCGGAGAAATCGCTGACGCTGAAACTATTGGCGGTGGACAAATGCATGCTGAGAAATCTGGTCTCGCCGACTACCTCGCCGAAGATGAAATGGATGCCATACGTTTATGCCGAGAAGTGGTGTCACATCTTGACTGGAAGAAAGCTGGCCCAGAACCCAGTTACGTTATTGACCCTCCCATTCATGACCCTGAAGAACTTCTTGGCCTCGTAAGCCGAGACCTACGTCAACCCCTTGACATTCGAGCAGTAATAGCGAGAACAGTCGATGGGTCAAGATTTGAAGAGTTCAAACCACGATACGGAACCACCATGGTGTGCGGCTGGGCCACACTCCACGGTTATCCGATAGGTGTACTTGGAAACAATGGTGTAATCCACCCAGAAGCTGCCGAAAAAGCCGCGCATTTCATTCAACTTTGCAACAGAGAAGATATCCCTCTTCTCTTTCTTCAAAACATCACAGGATTCATGATCGGAAGCGAATCTGAACGCGCCGGAATCATCAAAAAAGGTTCTCAGATGATCAACGCCGTCACCAACTCAATGGTTCCACACATAACAGTCATAATTGGTTCTTCTTACGGAGCAGGGACTTACGGAATGTCAGGCCGCGCTTACGGCAACCGATTTACTTTCCTGTGGCCTACAGCAAAGATCGCAGTAATGGGAGGGAAGCAAATAGCAGGTGTCATGTCAGAAGTTCGCCGCGGTCAAGCAGCACGCAAAGGCGAAGAGTTTGACGAAGAAGCAGATACTGAGATACGAAACGCTGTTGAAGAGATCCAGGAAAAAGGTTCATTGGCTCTTGTAGCATCAGGAGCGATAAGTGACGACGGGATAATTGACCCTCGAGACACCCGCACCGTTGTTGGCCTCTGTCTTTCAGTGGTCCGTAACAAACCTATTGAAGGGGCAAGAAAGTATGGGGTGTTCAGATTATGAGCATTTCCACGATTCTTGTCGCTAACCGAGGAGAGATCGCGCTACGTGTTTTCTCTACTGCTAAAAACATGGGCTTACGATGCGTTGCCGTCTATTCAGAAGCAGACGCTAACTCTTCTTTCGTGACTGCTGCAGATGTAGCCGTTCATGTCCCCGGATACCTAGAGAGTGAAGCGATCATTGCCGCTGCAGCAGAAACAGGAGCGGATGCTATTCATCCCGGATATGGGTTCCTTTCGGAGAACGCAGATTTTGCTAGAGCAGTAATTGATGCCGGCCTTATCTGGATCGGTCCTTCACCTGAAGTTATTGAGTCTATGGGTGACAAAATTGCTGCTAAAAAAGCAGCGGTTGACGCTAACGTCCCGATTCTCCCCTCTTCTAACGACCCGTCTGCTGGTGATGAGGTTGGTTATCCTTTGCTCGTTAAAGCAGCAGCAGGTGGTGGCGGGAAAGGGATGCATGTCGTTGAAGCATCTGGAGACCTATCAGAGGCTGTCGCATCGGCTCAACGAGAAGCGTTAAAAGCTTTCGGGGATGACCGGGTTTTTCTTGAGCGTTATGTGCCGAGTTCCCATCACATAGAAATCCAAATACTTGGTGATAGTCACGGAAATCTGGTTCATTTGGGTGAACGCGAATGTTCCATTCAACGTCGCCATCAGAAAATTATTGAAGAGGCTCCTTCTCCTACTATTGATTCCGGCTTGCGAGCATCTATGGCTGAAGCAGCGTTAAGCCTCGCTAGAACAATTGGATATGAATCAACCGGAACAGTCGAGTTCCTTCTAGACCATGATTCGAAAGAATTTTTCTTCCTTGAGGTAAACACTCGTTTACAGGTAGAACATCCAGTCACTGAAGAAACCACTGGTATTGATTTAGTGCGTCAGCAAATACTTGTCGCTCAAGGAGAAGCCATTGAGTGCCCGCAAGAAAGCATTTCTTCTTTCGGACACTCCATTGAAGCCCGTTTATATGCTGAAGACCCAGCGAACAATTTTCTTCCCGCTATTGGAACTGTTTCTGCCTTTCAGATTCCTGATTCTGACAATATTCGTTGGGATGTAGGAATCGGTAAAGGTACCGAGGTTGGGGTTCAGTTTGACCCCATGCTTGCCAAAGTGACTTCCAAGGGTTCCACTCGACGGGAAGCTGCTCTTCGGCTCGCTAAAGCCCTTGAAGAACTTCACTTGGGTGGCATAACCACTAATCGTGAATTCCTTGTTTCAACACTCAGACATGAAGCTTTCCTCGCCGGTGACACAACCACTGATTTCATTGAACGGCATAATCCGGCAAGTAACAATTTCTTAACGAGAGAAGAAGTTTCTCGTGCCGCAGCAGTGGCTGCCCTTTGGATCCAAGGCGAGAATCGAGCTGCAGCTCTTGTTTTGGATCAAATTCCAAGCGGTTGGAGAAACTCTCACTTCCCCGATCAACTGACTTCTTTCACCTCAGGGGAAGAACAATTTGATGTTTCTTATCACAGCACTCGTGACGGTTCTTTCGTTCTAAACGAGGTCGATTCAAATCGAGTGCACCGACATTCATCAACTGATATTGACGTTGAAATAGCGGGGCTTAGGTCCACACATGTCGTAACAAGATCTGGAAACGAAGTTTTTGTCCAAATGGAACGTGGCACAGCCCATCTCTCTCTTGTTCCTCGCTTTATCCCTCCAGGGTCAAACGAGGTGGCTGACGGCCTCGTCTCTCCTATGCCAGGTGTGGTACTTGATATCAGGGTTGAAGTTGGAGACGCAGTAAAGACTGGTCAAACACTTCTTGTTCTTGAAGCAATGAAAATGGAGCATCATATTAATGCGGCGGCTGATGGAACCGTAACGGAAATACTGGTGGCGGTTGGGCAACAAATTGAACAAGGTGTCGTGATGATGGTTATAGATGATGGTTCAGAGGACAAGGATGACTGAACCGATACGCATCGCTAACTGTTCAGGGTTTTATGGCGATCGGATAACTGCCGCGACGGAAATGGTTGAAGGCGGACCGATAGATGTCCTTACTGGAGATTGGCTTGCAGAGTTGACAATGCTGATTTTGGCTCGCACGCAAGCTAAACGCCCCGGTGGTGGCTACGCCCGTAGTTTTGTAACCCAAATGGAACAAGTAATGGGAACTTGTTTAGACAAAAGCATAAAAGTGGTTTCAAATGCTGGTGGGCTTGATCCCGATGGGTGCGCAGAAGCAGTTTCGGAAGTGGCGGACAAGCTCGGGTTGAATCCGACGATCGCTTATGTTACCGGAGATAACCTTTTACCTCGACTTGACGATCTTCTCGCCGCTGGTATTGATCTTTCACATTTTGAAACCGGTGAACCTTTAGGGGATGCTTCTCGTTTTATTAGTGCAAACGCATATTTGGGTTGTTGGGGAATCGTTGAAGCGCTGAATCAAGGTGCAGACATAGTAATTACCGGAAGAGTGACCGATGCAGCCGTAGTTTGTGGTCCTGCTGCTTGGCACCATAAGTGGGAGAAAGATAGTTGGGATGAATTAGCTGGCGCAGTAGCAGCTGGGCATGTGATTGAATGCGGAACTCAGGCAACTGGAGGGAACTATTCGTTTTTTACTGAAGTTCCTGGAATGACCCGGACGGGGTTCCCTTGGGCTGATATATCTTCAGATGGGTCTTCAGTTATCGGTAAACATGACAATACGGGTGGTGAAGTTTCTGTTGGAACAGTCACATCTCAACTTCTTTATGAAATTGGGGCGCCGGCTTATTTGGGTCCAGATGTGACCACACGATTTGACACAATACAACTTGAGCAAATTGGACCTGATCGTGTGGAAATGAGTAACACTTGTGGGGAACCTCCACCAGAGACACTCAAGGTAGCGATGAATGAGCTTGGTGGTTATCGCAGCGACCTTTCGGTCGCTTTGACTGGCTTAGATATTGAAGAGAAAGCGGAACTTGTAGATTCTGCGTTTTGGGAAGCTTGTCCTTACGAGCCATCAGATTTCTCTGAAGTAACCACTCGAGTGATTAGAACCGATAAGCCTGATCCAGAAAGTAACGAAGAAGCTGTAGCTTTTTGGCGTCTTTCTGTGAAAGACCCCGACGAACGTAAAGTTGGCCGTGCTTTAAAAAATGCTGTTAATGAGTTGGCTTTAGCGACAATCCCAGGAATGTTTGGGGTTGGTGGACGAGGCGCTCATGTTTATGGGGTGTACCGACCAGCTGTTGTTCCATCTGATCTCGTCCCCCAACACGTTTCTCTGCTAGGTGGCAACCAAACTGTAGTTGATTCAGTAATCCCTCCAGGAGAAGTTTCTATTGAACCTATTGACGCCCCTTTATCTGATCCCCCTAGTGAAGAGACGGTAAGTGCTCCAATTGGTCGCATTATCGGCTCAAGATCAGGAGACAAAGGCGGCAACGCAAACCTAGGAGTTTTTGCCCGGGACCCTAAATCCTGGATGTGGTTGGACAGCTTTCTTACAACAGAAAAACTTCGAAGTCTTTTGCCTGAAACTAGCGAAATGAAAATTGACCGGCACCGTCTTCCAAATATCCTTTCTTTGAATTTTGTTATTCACGGAATCCTTGAAGAAGGAGTAGCTGCTTCCACTCGTCAAGATGGTCAAGCGAAAAGCCTTGGGGAATGGCTACGGGCCAGAGTTGTTGAAATACCAAAAGACCTTTTGGAGTAAATATGGATTTTGATTTTCCACCTGATGACGACCCTAGACGTCTTGAAGTAAGAGATTGGATTGAGTCAAATCCTTCTCCAAGTCCGGAACAACTTTTAGACGCCGGCTATATTGTCCCCCATTGGCCGGAGCCTTATGGTATTTCTGCCGACCCTATGCTTCAGCTCATCATTGACGACGAACTAAATAAAGCAGGAATTAAAAGACCAGCGAATGCCATCGGGATTGGTTGGGCGGGGCCCACCATCTTGCTTGAAGGAACCGAAGAGCAAAAGGAACGGTATCTTCGCCCCATTCTCACTGGGGAAGAATTCTGGTGTCAAATGTTCAGCGAACCCGATGCCGGATCTGATCTTGCTAATCTTGCTACCCGAGCGGTTCGTGACGGTGACGAATACGTCATTAACGGATCAAAAATCTGGACTAGCGGTGGTCACCATTCACAATTCGGAATACTTATCGCTAGAACAAACCCGGATGTACCGAAACACAAAGGCATTTCTTACTTCATTTGTCCTACAGATCTCCCTGGATTAACCATGACACCAATTGTCGATATGACTACCGCTCATTCTTTTAATCAGGTTTTCTTCGACAATGTTCGACTGCCGGCTGAAATGCTGGTTGGTCAAGAAGGAGATGGCTGGAGATTAGCCAAGATGACTCTTTCTAACGAACGAGTCTCTCTTTCCTCTGCCGGTTCGCTTTGGGGAACTGGACCTTCAGCTAATACTTTGTTTGAACTTGTCAGACAAAACGGAGGAACTACCGATCCGATACTGCGCCAAGAATTAGCGGCACTTTATTGTGAGTCAGAGGTTCTACGACTTAACCGTTTACGAACTCTAAGCGCTCGTCTCGCAGGAAAAACACCAGGTGCAGAAGCTTCAATACAGAAAGCTATGGCTGATGACCACGGCCAGCATGTTTTAGAGATGGCTAAAAAATTAACCGGAGCTAGTGGGATGCTGGAAGGGTCCGGACCTGCGGGAGAGGTTCCTGAGATGGGACGAAGCGGACCAACAGAGATCCGCTCCGAATCTTCACTTTTCCCGAACGTTGACCCGATTTGGCATTATGGTTTCATTTTCTCCCCTGCGTTGACTCTGGGCGGAGGAACTTTTGCGGTGCAAAGAAATATCGTGGCAGAAATGGTGCTTGGACTGCCCCGTGATATCAATGTTGAAAAAGGTATGACCTGGTCGGAGGCTCGAAAAGCATGACCATGAATGCTTTAGCGGAAGAAACTTCCAGTCTTTTAGAGCGGTTACGTGAAGTTCCGGCGCCAGAGCCGATGATCTCTCGACAGAGAGAAAAAGAATTAACTAGTCGGCAGCGTGAAGTTTTGATTCAACTCAGCGACCTTTTCGACGAGGGGTTCGCTGAAATAACAATGTCGGAGATTGCTTCTAAAGTTAATTGCTCACTTAGAACCTTGTACGAGATTGCTGATAGCAAAGACGAGCTTGTACTTATTGTGATTGATCGGAATTTACGCCAAGTCGGGCGTAGCGCTATTGAGAGTATTGACCCTTGGATGACCCCGTTAGAAGCCATTCGTCTTTATTTGGAAGCGGCAACAGTTGCTGTTGAAAACACCACTGAAGCATTTGCTCAGGACATTGATGTCGTACCTAGTGCACAAAAATTAAGTAAAGGCCATTCAGATTATTTAGTAGCAATCACGAGAAGCCTTCTTGACCTTGCAGTGGAACGCGAAGATATCGCAAATGTTGATACTGCCGCGGTTGCTCGTGTTCTAGCGGGCCTCGGTCGCGATTTCGCTCATGTTGATGTGATGAAGGATTTACGCAGCTCCCCTAAGGTGGCTGCTGACGACATGCTGGAAATTATTATGAAGGGTCTTGTCCTGACCGGAACGAAAGAAAACTCATGGACATAACTGATATCGCTTCAGATCTTCGAGATGAACAAGATGCTCTTGACGAAGTCGTCGCTAATCTTGATGAGCATTCTTGGGGTTTGAGCACACCAAGTCCACGGTGGAGTGTTGCCGACCAAATTGCACATTTAACTTATTTTGATTACACCGCTGCTGTTGCTATTGCTGACCCTGACCACTTTAAAGAGTTAGTAACAGATTTGATCTCGAATGCTGGTGGAGGAGATGAGTCTGTGGACGATTTCACACTTGGAGAATATAGGAAGCTTTCTTCTTCTGACCTTCTCGAAGAATGGCGTTCTCAAAGAAGAAATCTCGCCGCTGCTGAATCTCTAGACAACGAAACTCGTGTTGAGTGGTATGGGCCATCTATGGGTGCGCGTTCATTTCTCACTGCTCGATTGATGGAAGTTTGGGCCCATGGCCAAAATATCGTGGACACAGTGGGTGGACATCGGACTCCTACTGATCGTTTACGGCATATTGCGCAGTTAGGGGTAATTACTAGAAAATGGACTTATCTGAATAGGAACTTAGATGCACCTATGGATGAAGTGCTAGTGAGCCTCACTGCCCCTTCGGGTGAATTATGGTCTTGGGGTCCCGAAGATTGTGATTCTTCTGTTGAAGGTTCTGCTGAAGATTTCTGCTTAGTGGTTACTCAGCGAAGGCACCTTGACGACACCGCACTTATTGTTCGTGGGGATTCTGCTGAAGATTGGTTGCTTAAAGCACAAGCTTTTGCTGGTCCCCCAACCGACGGCCCTAATGCAGGAGGTCACTGATGTCGCTTGTAGAAACAGAAATGACAAACGGGGTATTAACAGTCACTTTGAATGACCCGGAAAACCGCAATGCGCTGAGTTCTGAGTTGACTTCTGATCTAGTTGAAATGCTTGATGCTGCGGATCACGATCCAGAAGTTCGTGTTGTGGTTTTAACTAATTCTGGGAAAGTTTTTTGCGCCGGTGCTGATCTTTCTCAAAGGTCTAGCGGGGATAAATCTTCCAAATCGGTGAATCCCTTGGACTTATTTGGGAGATTCCGAAAGTCTCCAAAACCTTATGTTGGGCGCATCGCCGGGCATTGTGTTGCAGGTGGCATGGGTTTAGCTGCGGCAATGGATCTCTCAGTAGCAATAGATGATGCCAAGTTCGGTTTTACTGAGGTAAGGATCGGAGTGGCGCCTGCGATGATCTCCGTTTTATGTTTACCGAAGATGCGGCCGGCAGAAGCTGCCGAAGCGATGCTTCTAGGAAATCGAATGACCGGAACCGATGCTGCACGGTTGGGATTGGTAAACAAAGCTGTTCCTTCTGACAAACTTGATGAAGAAGTCCAAAAATTTGTAGATGACCTATTAGCCGGCGGGCCAAATGCCCTTGCAGCAACAAAACAATTGCTTGTTGAAGTTCCTGGGATGGATGTTGATGCAGCTTTTGAATGGACTTCAAAACTCTCGGCTGAACTTTTCCGAGGAGAGGAAGCTAAAGAAGGAATGCAAGCTTTCTTGAGTAAGCGTCCACCAAATTGGATTAAGTAAATAAATGGAATCACAGCGACAATTTTCTGCGCGTGAATCCACGAGGGCGGCTCGCTTAAAACGTAGATTTATAACCGTCCCAGCGATTCTTCTTTCTTTTTCGGTCGGAGCCGTCTTGTTTTTGCCCACTATTTTGTGTGCATTCTTCGCCGATGCTCTACGCAAGAGACCCTTTCCTACAGTTCGGCTTCTTGCTTATGGTTTGTGGTGGCTTGCAATTGAATCTGGAGGGATTCTACGTGCTGCTTTTCTGTGGCTCCGGTTCGCTCCTATGAAACAGCTACTTTCAAAGAATTCTCTGCGAGCACATAGCAAATTGCAGCATTGGTGGACAAGCAGTCTTATTGGAGGAGCAAGGTTTTTCCTGGGACTGAAATTCAGACTAGAAGGAAGAGAATTTTTGGAAGCCGGCGGGCCAATTGTTGTACTTGCTCGACATGGTAGTCAAGGCGATGCTCTCTTAGTTGCTGCGGTGCTCGCCGAAGCAGGATTACGTCCACGATTTGTTGTTAAGCGTCAACTTCTCTGGGATCCCTGCCTTGATATCGTCGGCCATCGTATTCCTAATTATTTCGTAGACCGAGATGCCTCTGACAATCGAATAGAAATTGAAAACATAGGAAAGCTTGCTGGTGATTTAAGTCAAGACGAAGCGATAGTCATTTTTCCAGAAGGAACAAGATTCTCACAAGCCAAATTAGAACGAGCTGTTGACGCTCTCTCAATTTCAGCTCCAGAAAGAGTCGCTTCAGCGCGACGTCTACATTCTGTCTTACCGGTTCGAACACCAGGTCTTCTAGCGATTCTAAACAATGCAGTAACGACCGATCTCGTTCTCTTGAACCATGTTGGAGTAACAGATTTCCGAAACCTTCGTGACCTATGGGTAAATATTCCCTTTCCTGCGCCGCTACATTTCAACGCAGAAAGATTGGTGAGGTCTGAGTTACCCGCAGTAACTGAACCAGAAATTCTGATAGAAACCATCGATGAACTTTGGGAAAAGTTTGACCAATGGGTATTAGTTAACCAAAAGAATTAGCGTCGCGGCTTTAGAAGTAACAAAGGTGTGCTTTCTTTATACCTTTGGTATTCAGGGTTATCGCTCCAACGTTTATTGGCACTCGATTCCAACATCGGAATTCCGCTTACTTTAACCAGCAAGAGATAAACAAAAATCGGAGAGATTAACGCTACGAAGCTCCATCCTGAAAGAACTGGAATCGCGATTACGGCTACCCCTACCCAGAGAGTGATCTCTCCAAAATAATTGGGGTGTCGGGAATATTTCCAAAGTCCAGTGCGAATGAAAGTTCCTCGGTTTACTTGGTGTCCCTGCTCGTTGACTTCGTTTCGGAATCGACGCTTTTGTTCATCTGCGACAACTTCTATTGAGAATCCGATAACCCAAATAATCAGACCAACTACACCAACCAGTCCAAATTCTTCTGGTTGTTTGGTCGTGATCGCAGCTAGCGCCGCTGCAGAGGTTAAGAAAACCCAAAGGCCTTGCAGAGTCCATGTCATTAGAAACCACGAGAACTGATATTTCATGACGTCGAATCGTGTATCTGCTCCTACAGATTTAACACGTGTGAACAAGAAGGTCCCTAATCGAGCTGCCCATACCCCGATCATCAACATAAGGACTATAGATCGGAAGTCCAGTGAAGGAACGGTGAAAATAGCGAATCCAGCAACCGTTAAGTAAGTCATTGATCCTGTTAGATCGAAGAAATGTTCAGAATGATTCATCCAAGCGGGGATGAAAGCTAGCCACTGGATACCAAAAGAAATGATCGCACACCAAACAAAAATTTGTATCCCTCCGAAGGATTCGCTATTGGATGCGCCAGATAAGGCAACCAAGGCCGCTGTTACAATCGCTCCTATTGTTGCGGTAATAGTTACTTTCGGTGACATCTCCTTATCCTTTCGTTAATCCAAGAGATTCAAGAGCGCTTTGTAAGTCAGGCGAACTGAATTGAAATCCAGATTTCTCTAAAGCTTCAGGGAGAATCCTTGAACTTGAAAGCAAAAGGCCGTCAGCCATTTCACCTAGTAACGCTCGTAAAGCAAAAGTTGGAGCCGGTATGAAGGCTGGTCGTTTGAACGCTTTGGCGATTTGTTTAGTGAGTTCTTTATTCCTCAGTGGCTGAGGAGAGACAAGATTTACTGGGCCTTCAATGTCGGTATCAATCATGTGTATCAGTGCTTTAACTTCATCCGCAAGTGTTATCCATGGCCACCATTGCTTTCCTCCGCCTAATGGTCCGCCAAAGAACAAACGGATAGGAATGAGGAGTTTCTGTAGCGCCCCTCCAGAGGGGTCGAAAACTACTCCTGTTCTCGCAATTGCAAGACGAGTCTCAGATGATGTATCTGCTGCTGCTTCCCAGGCTTTACAAACATCAGCGAGAAATCCGTTTCCTGCCGTGGAAGACTCAGTAAGAATTTCTTCTCCTCGGTCTCCATAAAATCCGGAAGCTGAAGATGAAACGAAGATTTTTGGCGGAGTATCAAGGCGTTGAAATGTTTGAGACAGTAACTGGGTTCCTTTTACACGGCTTTCGAGGATCTTTTTTTTCTTCTTAGCAGTCCATCTTCCCTCTATAGTTTCTCCGGCAAGATTCACTACTGCATCTACTGCTTCAATCAGTGCAGGATCAAGGTTTCCTTCCATTGGATCCCAGACGATGTCTCCTTCTTGACGGGCTGTTCGTCCTATTCGCAGAACTTGATCGCCCCGGTTTTCAAGCTCTGAGACCAAAGCTGAACCGATAAGTCCTGATGCGCCTGTTACTGCTACTTTCACTTTTCTCCTTATCAATATTTTATTTATATGTAAGCCACATAACCCTGTCAGCAGTAGGGTTTTAAGTTCGTAAGGTAATAAATTGTAGATTCTTTCAAGAGGTCAACGATGTCAATAATCACAATCTCTATAAAAATTTTTTCTTCTTCAGAAAATATCTGGAATCAAATTTCAGATATTGAATCGCACACTAGTTGGATGGCTGATGCTGAAACGATCGCCATCACTTCTGAGCAGAAACAAGGTGTTGGAACAACATTTGATTGTGAAACAAAAGTCGGGCCTTTCCGGCTAACTGATCGGATGGAAATCACAGACTGGACAGAAGGTTTAGTGATGGGTGTCGCTCATAGTGGAGTGGTAACGGGAAAAGGTCATTTCACCCTTGAAAGCATTGGAGATAACGAAACCTTGTTTTCTTGGGAAGAAACTCTTTATTTCCCTTGGTGGATGGGTGGCAGTGTTGGCGCTCTAATTGCACGGCCAGTTCTGAAAGCAATTTGGAAACGTAATTTAAAGCGGCTTAAAAAAATCATTGAAGGCTAGTTTCCAGTAATGACTTCATGGTTGAACGAAATTGATCTCGACCCCTCCGATCCGCCTATCCGGATGGGAGTAAGGACTCTTGGAGATAGGCCATGGCTTGTACAGGATGAGAATGAAAAATCTGAGTTGGACCTCAAAGCAAATTTGACCCGAGATGATTCTTCTGAGGTCTTTTTAGCTTTACCTGGAAGTGAAGCCGCTGGAGAAGAAGTTTGTTCTTTAATTACTGCAGGTGGTCGGCAACTAATCTCAAATGAAGAGGGTCTACATCCTTTAGAACGAGCTGGCCTTTCAATTCAAGAAGATCTCTGCCTTATGCAACGCAAAGAAGACCGTTGGATTTTGGCAGCGGCGTCTCTCTGTTTTCCTTCTCGATGGCGGCTTTCCGAAAAAATAGGGCGAGAAATGAGTGATGTTCATGGTCCGGTAGATGGATATCCAGAGATTTTGAAGAAAAAAGTGAACTCTCTAATGGACCGTTTATCTAATTCACCCGTTTGGAGACGCAATTGGTTCATTCACCCGGATCCAAACCTGCATCAACCTGAGCGACCAGAGAACGGAGATCCAATAATTGAATCGTCCCATGTCCAGAATGACCTTTTTCTTCGAAGTGAACGTCAAACTTTGCGTTCTTTAAACGCTACCGGATGGATCCTTTTCACTATCAAGATTGAACAGACCTCTTTAGGAGAACTTGTCATAGAAAGAAAAACTGACTTTGTTAAGTGGTTAATGAATGTATCCCCTGAGGGCTCCTTGCATAAAGGGATTCAGCCTAAACAGAAAATTGAAATACTGAGATCTTTGGAGCTTTAACTACCTAACCCAACATTCCGTCATGGATTTGATCAATAAACGCTAAGGAATCGTCAACGCTTTGAACTGGAGCGAGAAGTACAAGTCTATCTACACCCATTTCTCCATATTTTTCTAGCATTTCAGGACCGGGACGCATAAGAGGAGTGACAGTGATTTCTATTTCACCAAGCATTTCAGGTCGTTCATGCTGTTCTTGCAGTTCTTTGATTCCTGCAATGTTTTTAGCAGTGTTTTCGGGATCTAACATGAAGCCATACCACCCTTGACAATGGGTCACTGTTCTTCTCCAAGCAGGTTTAGAATGGCCTCCCATAATCACTGGAGGCCCTAAAGGATTAACTGGTCGAGGGTTTGCTTTTACTCCATCAAAAGAAACGTAGGTACCGTTGTAACTCGGTTCGTCATCATGCCAAATTGAACGCATGGCCTCTATGTACTCAATGGATCGTGGTCCTCTGTCTTCCATAGGAATTCCTAAAGCTTCAAATTCTGGGGCGAGATATCCGACACCTACTCCAAACATCAACCGTCCATGAGAGAGCACGTCAACACTCGCTAACTCTTTAGCTAAAACAAGAGGATTGCGCTGCGGAAGAATAATTATCCCTGTGCCTAAATTAATTTTTGTTGTAACAGAAGCCAGAAACGCCAGTGCAACTGCGGGATCTAGAAGAGGGACTTCTGCTGGCAATGGTGATGGTGGGACTTGTGGGTCGGGTAGGACTACATGCTCCGCCGTCCAGAGAGATTCAAATCCTGCCTCTTCGGCCGCAACCGCTACTCGCTTCATGTCATCTGGATTTGCCAGATGACCACCATTGATTGAATACAGTCCTATTTTCATTTGAGCGGACGACGAGATTTGAACTCGCGACCCTCACCTTGGCAAGGTGATGCTCTACCAACTGAGCTACGTCCGCGTGCGTCGTAACTTTATCCGAATTAGCATCAAATTTGCCCCCCTACCACTCTCTTTATACAAACCAGGCCAATGTTTGTCGGAGTCTTTAAATTTCACACAATGTAGTATTCTCTGCTTGTTCGGGAATAAGTATTGGAGCTGAGTATGTTTTTCGCTGACGGTTTGAACTGCAGCATCTTTGATAAAGAGGTTTTCCAAGAACTTTTAGATGGTGGACTTGATTGCGTGACAGTCAGTCTTGGCTTTTGGGAAGATGCACTTGAGTCAATGGACGCTCTTGGACGTTTCCGAGATGTAGTTCGCGAAAATGATGATCTGGTTGCGGTCGCTCATACCGCTGAGGACATCACAGAGATCAATAGTTCCGGACGATGCGCTTTAATCATTGGTTACCAAAACACGACTGCTTTAAATGGCAACATACGTTTTGTCGAACTCTTTGCTGATATGGGAGTTCGAGTACTTCAACTGACATACAACAACCAGAACGAATACGGGGGCAGCTGTTACGAACCTTCTGACAGCGGAATAAGTCGCGCAGGGATTGAGCTTGTTTCGGAACTAAATCGATGCGGTATTTTAATTGACCTATCACACGTTGGACAAAGAACTGGTTTAGATGTAATTGAAAATTCAGAGAAACCTGTTGCTGTAACACACGCTAATCCGGATGGGTTTATTCCTCATGTTCGAAACAAATCTGATGATTTGATTAAGGCTCTTGCAGAAAAAGATGGAGTGATAGGTTTAGCTACTTACCCAAATATCTGTGATGGATTTGCCGAAACTCCTGAGAAGTGGTCGGAAGTTGTCGCCTATACCGTTGATTTAGTCGGAATTCATCATGTTGGAATTGGCACAGATCACAGCCGTAATCTGGGCATGTCTCATCTTGAATGGATGCGACAGGGTCGGTGGTCGAGAGTGACAAATTACGGTGCTGGCTCTGCTTCTCGCCCGGGGAAAATTCCAGAGCCTGATTGGTTGACAACTATGCGTGGTTTTAGTCAAATCGCTGATGCTCTGCAATCTAGAGGCATGACTGAAGACGAAACAGCTGCGGTAATGGGCGGGAATTGGTTAAGGCTCTATAGCCAGGTACTTGGCTAATCTAGAAATTTTATTCTGCCGGACGTAAGTCAACTTTTAGAGTCAAAATTCCGTCTTCAAGAACTGCTTCTGCATCTCCAATGATGGCAAAATCTTGGAAATCATTTTGAGCTTGCTGTAAGAACATTTGTCTTTCTTCCCCTCCAATAGGAGGCAGATTGCGATTTTGCACTGCTGCTGCTCGCTCTCGGAATCTTTTTATCATTGCTTCTACATCAAGTTCGTCAGACATCTTCTAAACGCTCCTTGTCTAAAGTTTCACTTGTAGGTTTCTCTTCTAATAATTCTGCTAAAAGTTCATTTGAGGAACGCGATGACTCATCATCAGGGATGTTGAAATGAAATGAATATTTTGACTTCTTTGAGTGATGTGGAGTCCCATCAATTTCTCCCCTATCAATAGCGGCTTGGAGTCGCCTACTGGGACGGGTGTGCCAGAAAAAACCGACTGTTGCTACGAAAACCACGCCCGCAATAATTCGAAGGGTGAGAACGATGTCTTCCACTCGATCTTCTTTAGTTTCTTCAACTATCGACGACTGTTCCTCTACAGTGAGTGTCTCCGCTGATGCCGCGTTGACATACAGAAAAGTAGCAAAAACTAAACATACGGTTACAGAAATACTATTTTTAACTAGTTTTTTTCCCACTGGTCTACCCTTAGTTGCTCTTAGTCTAGGTTAGTCGGAGTGGTCAGTTAACGCTGATGTGAGGGGCACCACCATGTTGTTCTCCCCCCAGCCTCTGAACGTCGTAAAGGTTCTCCATCCAATGGGCAAACCCCTCCTTTGTTTCTATGTTCAAAGAAATCTCCTTTATGGGAGCCTCCACGTTTGTCCAGTTGATTAAGGACCGTCCGAATTGTGCGATTCAATATTTTGATTTCTTCTTCATTTAGAGAGTTTGCTGATCGATTTGGATCAAGGTTGCTGCGCCAACAAATTTCATCAACTAAAAGATTACCTAACCCAGCAATACGTGATTGGTCTAAAAGTCGGGCTTTTAACGCTGTCGTAGTATTAGACAAGATTTTACGAAGATCCGATAGCCCTATTTCCCATGCGTCGGGTCCAAGTCGTTCCTCTTCAGGGTTTAGTTCTACTCCCCCTAATCTACGTGGGTCATCGATTACTAAGCTTCCCCCTCCTTTGAACTCAATTATGAACCGATGCCATGCAGGATTACTTTGCCTACTTACCTCAAAGAATTCGAGTTGATCTATTCCTGCTTTCCCATCAACAAACAACCTTCCGGTCATCCCAAATCTCAAACCTAGTGTCGGCCCACCGGAGTCTAGGAGTAAGAGTTTTCCTTTTCTTCGCACTTTTGTAAACCGCCTATTTTTTAAATTCTCAACAAGGTCTTCTGGAGTAACTCCACCTTTCACGTACCAGTGATCTGGTGCGAGGACTTCAGAGACGACGCGACCTACGACCTTTTCAGCCAGCCTTCGATACGCCTCAATCTCAAGAATTTCGGGCATAAGTTATCTTATGCTTTGATCCACTTAGCTTGGTCAGGTTTTATTCAGATACCCCTTCTAAGAAATTCTTTATATGCGAAGAAACATCCTGGGTTGCTAAAAGGAAGCCGTCATGACCATTGCCATTTTCCACTATCTGATGAATGCATCTCCCTCCAATTCCTTCAACTGCTTCAAAAATTTGCATCTGTAAGTCTGGAGGGTATAAATAGTCAGAAGTAATACTCAAAGTAAGTACCGGCACGCGAGCTAAGCGAGAAACCGCTTCATTAATACTGCCACGATCACGAGCAACGTCATGTAGATCCATTGCTCTGTTAAGAACTAAATAACTGTTCGCATCAAATCTTCGAACGAGTTTCTCTCCTTGATAATCCAAATATGACTCAACTTGATATTGATCCCATAATCCATACAAGCTCCTTGGACTAACTACTTCTCTTCCGAATCGCTCAGCGAATGAACCTGGGCTCCGGTAATGTATTTGGGCTACGGCACGAGCAATTGCTAATCCTGAGTGGGGACCATTGCCTGGTTCTGCATCGTAATAATCTCCCCCTCGGAAAAGTGGATCCAACACGAGCGCCCTTCGGCCAACCGAACTCCATCCTATTTGCCAAGGAGAAGCTGCTAGGGCTGTAGCTAGTGGAGCTAACGCTCGAACTCTTTCGGGGTACATAATTCCCCATTCGAGCACTTGCATCCCGCCCATAGACCCGCCGACAACTAAGTGCCATTTATCAATACCAAGATGGTCTGCGACCGCTGATTGAGCTCTGACCATATCTCGAGTTGTGATCACTGGGAACGATGATCCATAGGGTTTGCCCGTGGATGGATTAATAGATGCTGGTCCTGTTGACCCCTGACAGCCCCCGAGCACGTTGATACAAACGATGAAGTGCTCATCAGGGTCCAGTCCACAACCTTCACCGATTACGCCGTTCCACCATCCAGGAGTTGGATGTGCTTCTCCATGTTCTCCATGGGCATGAGAGTCTCCTGTTAGTGCATGACATACTAAAACCGCGTTATCTGCGTTAGGTGAAAGTGTCCCCCATGTTTCATAGGCCATCGTTACTTCTTCGAGAACGCCACCGCCTTCAAGTACAAAACTTCTATCAGGATGCACTTGCGTGAACTGGCGATTGCCTTCAGGGTCTCCCTCTTGCCATGCTCCCGTCACGGGAAGGCCTTCTGTAAGTGGACGCGGATATACGTGCGCTGTAGCCGGATCTTGCCCGTCTTTAGTTAAGTCATCAGATTCAGTCATATTGGTGGGGAGACTCACCGGAACCCGGCGACCGGAGGTCGACTTTGTCGACACCGGACACTTTGTTGCCCGTTAGGGCCACATCCTCTTCTCTTCAGAAAAGCGGGCACCTTGGGTGTCCTCCCAGGTTGCCGGATCTGGATTTTTCCCAGACCACTCGTAATGCCTTTATAAAGTGTAGACGGAAAGGAGCTTAAGCCGGTCAATCATTTATTTATTCTGCTTACGCGCTCCTGGATGACGGTTCCACCACCAAGAAATTAGGTCTTCATTCTTTGTTCCATAGGCTCTGTTTATTGTTTCGCCAAAAAGCAACCAAGACCTTTCTAGATTCCGATCAGAGCTTTTATGAATAAATTGAGCTATCTCTATTGCTTCATTTAATGCCTGTTTATCTGAGGGGAGCGGCAGATTCAGTAATTGTCTCGCTGAGAGAGTGATTCGGCTAACTGAGCGGGCTGCGCCTGCGGTTTGACGTGCCGCTAAAGCACTTACTATCGGAGAAGAAAGTGATGCAGCAAGGGCCCATAAATCTTCTTCTTGAGGTTCAACGATTATTAGTGGTGTTAAAGGAACCCAATCTCCTCTTTCGTCTACTACTACTTCAATTACTTTGGTTTGAGTTGAGATAAGCAATTTTGGTCTCTGTCGTTTCCTCATCCACCCTCCTACCGCTTTGTCGAATTCAGCTACGAGGTTTAGGTCAACTACAGGACGTTCCCATTTCTTACCATCAAACTGAACAGATTTTTGTCCCCATAAACAGTTGAAGGGGTCAACCATGGCGGTGGTGATTAGTGGATGCTTGATTTCTTCTTCTTTCTGTTCGCTAACTCCAGGAACGAGCCCGTAGAAGTGTTGGCGGAAACCTGCGGTAGTGGTTGCTTTATGTTCCACTTGTCCAGAGCCAGTGAATTCAGTGCTAGGTAAACCCATGAGGTCTGCTATTAGTCCCCCCCAGTCTTCTGGATCTGATGGTTGTTCAACTGAAGAAACTTCTTGAATTGTTCGACCGGTATAACGAACCACTTGTTTTTTGTCTATGAGGGAGTTCCGGACTATGGGTGCACATACTTCTGTATGTCCAATAAAGACTGTGGACTGATCAACCCAAAGTCCTACAAGTGACGCTTCTGTGAGAATTTTCTTTCTTATTTCTGATGCATCCCTAGCGCCGATAAGCGATAAGGGCTGGATAAGTAGCATTTGTCCTTGTGGGGCTAGGAGCTCTAACCCCATCGCAAGAAACAGCCAGGCTTCATTTGTATATGCCTTGAGTAAATTTCCATATCGGGAACGAAGTTCCTCTCTGCGGTCTGCGGTTCTTGAGGTTGTTCGATGAAGCTGGCTCAGAAACGGAGGGTTGCCTATCACAGCGCCAAATTGATCAGGCCACCCTGATGGTTTCTCTGTAAGCGGGTCTGCTTTAGTGACTCCTTGTACTTCTTCTGGTTCTATTCCGGCCCAATGAGCGAGCTCCCACCGGCAAACTGCTACTGCCCACTCATCTATATCTGATCCAAATATTTGATTTCTTGCTATTTCTTTTGGATCTCCTCCAAGCGCGGCGAGTCTTTTCGCTGCTGAAAGAAGAAATATTCCTCCTCCGCATGCTGGGTCTACTACTGGCCCTTCTAAGACAGCGACTTCTGTGAGTTTTTCGGCTACATCTAAGGGGGTATAGAAGGCGCCAGCTGTTTTTCTCGTCCGAGAAGTTAAAAGTTTTTCATACGTTTCAGCGAGTAAAGGTTCTTGAGTAATCTTTGGAGACAAATTTCCTGTTTCTACAACGTTGCCGTGAATGTCTAGAAATTGTGGGCCGCCTTTTAGTTCAGCTACAGTAGCTAATGTTTGGGGTAAATGAACCGGGAAAGTGTTCATTAGAGTCTCTTGAAGTTAAGCGGCATCAACTGTTGGATCCCACGAAACCAAGTCGGTTAGCCGAGGATCATTAGAGAACACTTCTACAATCGGATGTTTCATCCCTAATCGACGCATTAACTTACGGACTTCCATTTCTTCGTTCCAAAGAATCAGGCTTACAACCACTCCCGATTCTCCTGCTCGAGCTGTTCTTCCAGAACGATGTACATATGTTTTGGCATCTGAAGGAGGGTCATAATGAATTACAACATCCACGTCGTCGATGTGGATACCTCTTGCTGCTACATCGGTTGCTACAAGAGCCTGCACTTTGCCTTTTGTGAAATCTGCTAAAGATTTTTCTCTCTGTGATTGGCGTAAATCACCGTGTATTGGAGCTGCGCTTACTCCTGCTTCCCTTAATTTCTTTGCGAGTTTGTCCGCTCCCCATTTTGTTCGCGAGAAAAGAATCGTGCGATTTGATGCTTTGATTATTGTTGCAGCAACTTTTTCCCGGTCCATCTCGTGAACAGTGAAAAAACGGTGATGCATCTCTTCTACTGCCACCTCCTTATAGGTGACTTCATGCATAACTGGGTTTTTCTGATAACGACTAATCAGACTTGAAACCATTCCATCTAAAGTCGCGGAGAAAAGTAGCGTCTGATGTTCTCGTTCTACTCCTCGTAATATCCATTCAACTTGCGGCATGAAACCCATGTCTGCCATTCTGTCTGCTTCGTCTACGATCACTATTTCTAAATCTGCAACTGTTATTTCTTCTTTTTCAATTAAGTCAATTATTCTTCCAGGTGTAGCCACCACTAAATCGATTCCCTTAGAAAGTGAATCGATTTGTTTTTCTATTGGAGCGCCTCCATAAATTGCTTCAACTTTGATATCTCGAACTGCGGCTAAAGGTTTGAGTTCTTTACATACTTGGGTTGCTAGTTCCCTTGTTGGGACTAGTGCTAATGCTGTGGGTCTACCTGGCTTCGCTTTGCTCACTCGTTGAACACAAGGAATGCCAAAAGCGAGCGTTTTTCCAGAACCAGTTTTTGCTTTCCCGCATACATCTCTTCCATCCAACGCGTCTTGAATTGAAATTTCTTGAATTTCAAATGGTTCAGTAATCCCACGTTTAGATAGGGCTTCAACGATGTCAGGATCTACTCCGAGGGTTGAAAACTTGTTGATCGAAGACATGGTTACCTGTTCTGGGGTTTTGAATACTGGACTAGTTCACTCTTTTTTCGAGTGCTTAATCAAAAGACGTATCTATCTTACCTTCTCGTTCTTCAGAGATAAGGACAACTGACCTAAGCGACTACTCGGCCATCACGAACTTGCACACCTTCTATTTTCAGTTGGGAAGTTTGTTCGGCTTCATGTCCAGGAACTAATCGTCCATTCGAAGCCACTACCCTCCACCATGGATAGCCTTCGTTGTTTCTTAAAAATCGACCAACAGCTCGGTGCGCAGAAGGAAAGCCTGCTTCTGCAGCAACTTCCCCGTAAGTGACAACTTCACCTGGACGGAGCTCTTTCAGGACTCGCGCTACTGCAGTTTCAAATGGCGTCATCTCTTCAGTGACTCGTCACGAGAAGTCAACTGAACTAGTTCGAATGGTTCATCAAATCCCATTATGGAATGTTCTCCAATTTTGCGCACTGCCGTGTTTACCATAAGTGCCATAGCCATAGAAGCAGGAGCAAGAACTTGATGAGGTCCTGCCATGTCGCATAAACGTGATGCAAGAATCACCGGTCTGCCTACATGGTCATCTCCATCTATAAGTAGTACTGGTCCGCTGGCTATTCCTGCCCTCATAGGCAAAGGCGATTGAGATAGGTCAATCAGGCCTTCCATCTCAATTACTGCTTCTACTGTTTGTTCTGGTTCTACCCCAACTAGCATTGCTCCATCGCCAAGCCACTTTGCGATCCGCACACCTTTTTTTGCTGCTACTAAGCGAACACTGTTACGAAATCCTTCCAAGATGGCCATACCGGCTTCATCGCCGTATTCGTCGGCATACGCAGTAAAGCCAGATAGATCGATGAATGCAAAGGTTCGGTCAATCCGACGAAATGTATTCTCTTGAAAGGACATACTTAAATACTTTCATGGATTGGCTTGCGACCCTTAACCCACACTATTGCGCCAGCAATAATTGCTATTGCACTAATCCATATGTTAACTCTTATTCCTAAAATCAAAGAGGCTTGGTCTATACGCAGGGCTTCTATCCAAAGTCTTCCCAACCCGTAGCCAAAGATCCAAAGCCCAATGAGGTGGCCAGGTTTCAAGTATTCTTTTCGGTCAACGGTGACCAGAATCCATACTAAGGCAAGGTTCCAAAGGCTTTCGTAGAGGAATGTTGGGTGGAAAGTATTTATATCTAAGTATTTTTCCGGCCGGTGTGCAGGTCCAATTTCAACTGCCCAGGGTAGATCTGTGGGGCGTCCAAATAGTTCTTGATTGAACCAGTTCCCCCATCGGCCAATTGCTTGAGCCAAGGGTAAAGAAGGGATCACTGCATCAAGGACTTTTTGAACAGAAATATTTTGCCGTCGTGCGATTACCACACCGACAATTACTCCTGCAGCAAGACCTCCCGGAATACCAAGGCCACCTTCCCAGATTTTTATTGCATCTTCCCAACGTCCTTGGTAACTCTTCCAGTCAGTTGCTACGTGATATATGCGTGATCCAATGAGTCCAGCAGGCACTGCCCAGAGCGCTATTGCGGAGATGTTCTCTGGATCTTCCCCGTATGCTTTCCATCGTTTTTGACTGAACCAGACCGCCGCTACTACTCCGAGAGCAATCATTAACCCATAGGCGCGTAACTCAATTACCCCTAAATCTAAATATGATTTACTGGGGCTCGGTATAGAACCGAGAAGTAATGACATTAGATGGAGAAGGCCTCAGCCTGCATGGCGTAAAGATCTGAACTTCCTGCGGTAACTGCATTTAGTTGAGCTCCAACTATGGGTAGAAGTTGTTCTGCATAGAAGCGAGCAGTAACGATCTTGTTGTTCAAATACTCTTTGTCAAATTTCGCATTATCTGCCAGCACCTGCTCTTGAGCAAAAACCGCTTGTCGTGCCAAAAGCCAGCCTCCGACTAACTGTCCAAGCATTCGCAGATATGGGGTAGCTCCGGCCATTACATCATTAGGATTCTCAATTCCGTTTGAGAAAATCCAGTCTGTTGCTTTCTCTGTTGCTACGGCAGCTTCTACAAGATTTTCTCTAATTAAAGAAAATTCTTCACCTGCGTCATTCAATTTTTGACCGAATTCTTGAATTTCGTTAAGAAGGCCTTTAATGACTGCCCCGTTTTTCATCGGAACTTTTCTACCGACTAGGTCGATTGCCTGAATGCCGTTAGTTCCTTCATAAATGGGAGAAATCCGAGCATCTCGGAAGTGCTGAGCTGCTCCTGTTTCTTCGATATAGCCATATCCGCCATGGACCTGAATGCCTATCGATGTCATTTCGCAACCGATATCTGTACACCATCCTTTTGAAATAGGTGTAAGGAGTTCAGCGCGATCTGAAGCGGCTTGAGCAATATCTTCATCTGAATGATTTCTCGCGATATCTAAACATGCGGCGTTGAGGTAAAGAACCCCTCGCATGGCATCAGTGTAGGCCCGCATCGTAAGCAGCATTCTGCGCACATCTGCATGGTCAATGATCAATGACTGTTCTCCAGCTGGAGAGCCTACAGCTCTGCCTTGACGTCGCTCTTGGGCGTAGTCAGATGCCAGTTGTATAGATCGCTCTGAGACGGCAAGCCCTTCTACCCCCACTCCAAGGCGGGCATTGTTCATCATTTTGAACATGTACCTCATTCCTTGATGTTCTTCACCTAAGAGATACCCGACGGCTCCTTCTCCTGCATCTCCATAAGACAAAACACAAGTCGGACTGGCATGGAGTCCTAGTTTGTGTTCAACGGAAAGGCATTTGTAATCGTTTCTTTCCCCTAAAGTGCCGTCTTCATTGACAATATATTTAGGGACAATAAACAAGGAAATGCCTTTTGTTCCTGGGGGGCTGTCGGGCGTGCGGGCGAGAACAAGTTGAATAATGTTCTCTGATAACTCGTGTTCTCCATAAGTAATGAATATTTTGGTTCCGAAAATACGCCAAGATCCATCGTCTTGTGGGACTGCTTTCGTGGTAAGCGCTCCTACGTCAGAGCCGGCCTGTGGTTCTGTAAGGTTCATCGTTCCTGACCATTGGCTGGCAACCATTTTCGGTAAGTAAGTTTCTTTTAGTTCTTCGTTAGCGAAGGCATGTATAGCGTCTATCGCACCAACGGTAAGCATGGGACCCATAGACCAAGATCTACTAGCTGCTCCTATCATTTCCGTCATTACCGTCTGTATAGCTCCTGGGAAACCGCCGCCACCATAATCTGGGTCTTGGGAGATGGAACTCCATCCGGCTTCTACAAATTGGTCCCATGCGGTATGGAATTCTTCTGGAAGAGTTACTACACCGTCTTCTACAGTGCATCCTTGTTGATCTCCTATGCGATCAACTGGCCCTATAACTTCGGTGACGAAACGGCTGAGTTCTTCAAGCATGCCGTCCACCATCTCGGGGTCGACGTGTTCATATCCAGGTAAATCGCAGATGGATGAAATATCGCTAATCGCATCTAAAGTCAATCGAATGTCATCTAATGGGGTTCTGTAATCGCTCATATCTTGAAGGATATCCTCTTGTAACGCTCAACTTGACTCTGAATGGCTTCAAGATGGATAGATTCAATTGTGTACCTAATACTTACGGTTATTGAGATATTAAGGAAAAGATTTGAACCTTTTAAGCATTTTGGATGATTCTGAGCTTTCTTTACGTTCACCAGAGAAAGTAATGCGTCCGTCTGTCATGGGATCTGCTCGCCTTACTAGGTTTAGTTTTAGCCGCTCAATGATTCGGCGCGCTACTTCTAATAACTGGAAAGCAACAAGGTCCTCTATTGAACTTGATGAATATGGTCGTGGCCGTATTATTTATCGGGTTGAAGCAGAAGGTCATGTTTTTCATTTTGTGGCTTTCACTACCACCATTGACGAATCTCAGCATACTGATCGTGTCATTGCTGATGCTTGGGAAATTTCCGCTGCTCTCATAGAAGGAGAGATCACTCAAGATCTCTTAGATTTCCTGACCGAAGAAGTTCCTAAACAAGAAGACAGCAGACTTGATTCACGGGTGCTTGTTTTGACACGCGGAAACCGTAGCGTCCGCTTTTACGAATACTTAGTAGATCACCTCGCTTCGGGCTCTCAACCAAATCCTGAATTAGTGGGAGATGCGGGATACATCATGAGAAGTACTGCCTTTTATGGGAACGGAAAGTTTGGTATGCGTTCGTTTTTAGGGTTTGATTCCAAACATCCGCTTTCTGCTCCCTACCGGGCACAATTTCTTGCCGCATGGCTTTTCCGAGAAGCTAGTTACGACTCCGTGGAATATTGTGCTCAAATCAGAAATCCAGAAAAAGCAGTTGCTTTCAACAAAGAGTGGTGTCGCTTTTTTGGTCTAGGGAATTCAACCGGCCTTGGACTAGTGCCGTGGGCAATGAAACACCCTGAAGAGGTAAACGCCTGGATAGGCATTCGTGAAATAGCTTTAGCGAATGTGAGAAAGTTGCCTGGTTCTGCTGAACGGATTGAAATATTAGAAAAGTGGATTGATCAGGGCTATTCACATTTTTCTTCATTCAACGGAGAAGACTGCTGGCCATGGATGGGTCCCGATTCACTGTCCTCTGCGATTCTTGAGATTCAAAATCAATTTTCCCTGCTAAAGAGCGATGAATACCCATTTGATGCTCTTTATCTTTGGTCAGAGCATCAAGGAGATGAGATTAACGAGTTAGTTGTTTCTTTATTGTTGGAACTTGATGAAACGAGTGATGAAGAAATTGATCAATTTCTTAGGGTGAATAGTTCTCATTTACCTGATTTGTCACTGACAATTAAAGATCTAAAGAAAAAGTTTGTTGAGAAATATTCTTGGCTGGATGAACTAAACCTTGAAAGCCCCAACGCGAAATATTTTTGGTGGGTTTACTCTGACCATGCCGAAGAACCACGTCGTGCCACACGTTCTATTCTTGACCCAGAGCATCGAGAGATGCCTATCGATATTGCTCTCCGACTCAATGAACTAAGGAAGGACCTCAACAAAATTGAAGACGATACAAAAATAAGTGAGTTTCTTAAAGATTCACCGCAACACGGAATAGCGATAAATCGGTTAGTTAAAGAATCTGGCCCCTACAGCGAACCAAGAGAGAATGTCTGCGATCTTGATCACGTCCCACTGAATTTACAACGCTTTCAATTAGCTATGTATGGGATGGATAATTTTAAAGCCCAGTCAACTGATTGGGTCAGAGTAACTCTATTTCAAGGAGCTCCAAGAATTACTGAGCTGTGTTCTGATACATCGGATGACTGGGTTTGGCCACAACAGCCAAAAGGAACCAACGAAGATTTAGAGAAAGAGCCTGTATGAGTGATGACATTGTTTCAGTAGCTCCTCGCGAAATCCATGATCTCATACAAAGAGCAAGCCGAGTAAAAGGTTGCGAAGCAAGCGTCGCTGAAAAGATTGCGTCAAGAATTACTTTCAGTGAGGTACATAACGGAGGCGGTATAAATAGTTGGCTGCAAATAGCTGCTGGCGAGTTTGGGGCACTCAACGAAACATTTCGCTTAAGCCAAATCCTTGATTCCATTCCTTCTGAAAATTCTTCGAGTTTCACTTGGGATCCTCCTATTTCTTTTGCATTAATTTCTGAACCTTTAAATCTTTTACAATCACACGGATTTACCTGGTCATGCGAACCAGAAGTAACTACCGGAGAGTCTTTAGTGGAACATGTTTATTTAATCGAAGAGGATTCCGCGAATAGCCCTACGAACGGAAAACTAACTACTGCTTTTTCTGAAGGTGTCCAAGTGAACAAGTCCGACTGGAAAGATTTGACTGATATTGCTGCTAACTTTCTTCTTTCGGAAGAAATTCTGGATGACGCTGAATCACTACTTACAAACGAGTGACAATGACACTAATAACTCTTGACGAAATAGAAATCACTACAAAAGAAGCTTTAATTAAACATGGAGCTTCCGAGGGAATCGCTGCTTTAGTTGCCCATGCGGTTCGAACAGCTGAAGGAAATGGGAATCGAATCTGCGGTCTTTACTACGTGGAGAGTTACTGTCTTCAACTCGCCAGTGGCCGAGTTGACGGTGTTGTTAAACCCACAATTAATGTTGACCGACCAGGAACGGTAAGAGTTGACGGCCATTTTGGTTTCGCTCAATCAGCTTTCGCTGCTGGCTTTGCTACTGCTCTCGAAGCAGCTCGAAATAACGGTGTATGTGCTTATTCAATTGAGCACTCTCAGACGTGCACTTCACTGGGTTATTTCACTGAACAGTTCGCTCAATCAGGGATGTTAGCTATTGGAGCGACAAATGCTTCAGCAGTGGTTGCCCCCCCGGGCGGCACCACTCCTGTGTTAGGAACGAATCCAATTGCGATGGCCGTACCTGATGGCCAAGGCGGCGTTGCTTTCCAATTTGACTTCAGTACTAGTGCTATCGCTATGGGCAAAATCACAATGGCTGCAGCAGCTGGAGAGCCTATACCTCTGGGATGGGCTGTTGATGCTAACGGTGAGCCCACAACTGACGCTAAAGCTGCTCTAGAAGGTTCAATGTTGTCTGCTGGAGGGTACAAGGGGTATGGCTTTGGACTTATGGCAGAACTTTTAGCTGGCGCCCTTACTGGCTCACGACTCAGCGTTGAAGTACCTCCTCTTAAAGCACCCGAAGGACCCCCTCACGATCTGGGGCAGTTTTATTTCGTTATTGATCCTGTTGCTTACGATCAAAACTTCCTTCAGAGATTAAAAGAATTGGCCGATGTTATTGAAAGTCAACCAGGAGCGCGTTTGCCCGGAAGTAATCGTGTGCCGCCAAATGAGGTTGAAGTTGATCCTGCTCTATGGGATTTGATCACTAAATTAATTTGAAGGGATTTGAGCCGCATGAGCGGTGACTCTGACCGCATCTGGTCCACTATCCCCCGCTAACCAATGTCGACGACAGCGAAGCTCATAGGTGACTTGATGGTTCTCTGGGTCATCAACAACTAATAATTCTCCGTCATATACCTGCACTCCGTCTACAAGGCGAGCGTTATGAGTCGCTCGTGAACCACACCAGCATCTGGCTTCTACCTGTACTTCCACAGATTCATCCGCGAGCTCTAGAAGGCGTCGTGTCCCATCAAATAAAAGTCCTTGGAATGAAGTTAAGAGCCCAAAGGCGTAAACGTCAGTATCTAATTCGTCTACCACTCGGGCGAGTTGATCTATTTGTTCAGGCTGATAGAACTGCGCTTCGTCGCAAATAATGTAGTCAAGGGACCCATGACGTTCTTTCATTGCGAGAGCTAAGTCGTATAGGTCTAGACGCGGTCCTACTTCAACGGCATCAGCAGAAACGCCTAAAGCACTAGAGACTTTCCCGTCTGCTCGGTCTAATTGACTACATAAGATGCCCTTTAGCCCGCGTGAGGTCAGATTGTGATGAATCTGCAAGGCAAGTGTGCTTTTACCTGATCCCATAGTTCCAAAAGAGAAACGCAGCAAAGCCATTATGAACACCCACTTGTAGCGCCACAATCAGTACACACATAACATGATCCGGCTCTCTGCATAGACACTCCACATTGCATACACAATGGGGCATCAGGCGATGAACTCATAGCTAATTGTGCGGCAAACTGTGTTGCTGATGGGACACTTGGTGGATCTGGTGGAACATCTGATCCTTGGCGCGTGTCCGTTGTTGCCTCTATAACACCAGGAAGAGTAGGTTCACTACGTTCACTAACGGTAAGAATATTAAGTTCCGCTCGTTCTTCGGCAGTTAAATATTCAACAGCGAGCCGCCTGAAGAGGTAATCGATCAAACTTGATGCGATACGAAGTTCAGGATCATCTGTCATGCCTGCGGGCTCAAAACGCATTCCGGTGAACGCTTCAACATAGGCTCGTAAAGGAACTCCGTATTGAAGTCCGTGGCTTAGAGAGATCGCAAAAGCATCCATAATCCCTGCCATTGTTGACCCTTGTTTCGAAACCCGAAGAAAGATCTCACCAGGTGACCCATCTTCAAACTCACCGACAGTAGCCCAACCTTTGCAGTCAGCTACACGGAATTCAAATGTTCTTGATGCCCGACTACGTGGCAGCTTTCGTCGAACAGGTTCCCCGAACGAAGCACCAATCTTTTCCACTGCTTCTGCCGGGTCTGAACTCTTAGACTCATTTTTTCCTGTAGACAATGGTTGACCTAATTTACAGTTGTCGCGATAAATAGCTACAGCCTTTAAACCTAACTTCCAGGACTCCATGTACAGTTCTTCTACATCGTCAACTGTCACCTCTTCTGGCATGTTGCATGTTTTAGAGATAGCTCCCGATAAAAATGGTTGAACCGCTCCCATCATGCGTACATGCCCAAGGTGATGAATACTGTTATCTCCCATGGATGTAGCAAAAACTGGATAATGGTTTTCTTTTAATTCAGGGCTTCCTACTACTGTCTGATTTTCATTTATATAGTCAACGATCGCTTCAGATTCGTCAGATGTGTAACCAAAATTCTCTAAAGCGCGTGGAATTGTTTGGTTAACAATTGACATGGTCCCGCCACCCACTAAACGCTTCATCTTCACAAGACTGAAGTCAGGTTCAATACCTGTTGTGTCACAGTCCATTAACAGTCCAATGGTTCCTGTAGGAGCAAGAACTGTTGCTTGACTATTACGTACTCCAACGCGCTGAGCAAGGGCGCAGGCTTCAAACCATGCTTCACGGCCAGCTTCCCCTACTCCCGGCGCTCTAGCCGTATCTAATAGTTCGGCAGCTTCACGATGTTGGTCCAAAACTCTCAACATCGGCTCACGGTTAGTTTCAAATCCTTCAAACGGTCCTAAACGGTCAGCGAGACGAGTTGAAGTTCTATATGCATGTCCTGTCATAAGCGATGTTAAAGCCGCTGAAATTTCTCGTCCTTCATCGCTGTTATAGGGAAGACCTAACGCCATCAATAAAGCGCCGAGATTTGCATATCCCATGCCTAATTGGCGAAATGCTCTGGTTGTCTCTCCGATCGCTTCAGTTGGATAGTCAGCATTTGAAACCAAAATGTCTTGAGCAGTAAAAATAACCTCAATTGCGTGACAGAAACCCTCTATATCAAAAGCTTCTATTCCTGATCCCTTGTCTGATTCGAGAAAGGTCAACAAATTTAGACTGGCCAAATTACAAGCTGAATTGTCTAAATGGACATATTCGCTGCATGGGTTGCTTGCGGTTATTGGTCCTGTATTTGAAGCGGTGTGCCAACGGTTGATCGTTGTATCAAATTGCAAACCTGGGTCAGCACATTCCCAAGCCGCTTGAGACATCTGACGAAATAGATCTCGTGCTTTCACTGTGTCTATGACCGAACCGTCTGTTCTCGCAACTAGCTCCCAATCAGCGTCTGAAACCACTGCCTCCATGAATTCATCTGTTACTCGTACAGAGTTATTTGCATTTTGAAACTGGACAGAGTGAATATCTGCTCCATTGAGGCTCATATCGAATCCAGCATTCTCAAGTGCTTTCATCTTCTTTTCTTCTAAGGCCTTACACCAAATGAATTCTTCAATATCTGGGTGATCTGCATCCAGAATGACCATTTTGGCCGCACGTCGAGTTTTCCCACCGCTCTTGATTGTTCCTGCAGAAGCATCAGCACCCCGCATGAAACTAACCGGGCCGCTCGCATCTCCTCCGCCTTTAAGTTTTTCATGTGAAGAACGAATCCGACTGAGATTAACTCCTGAACCTGATCCGCCTTTGAATATGGTTCCTTCTTCCACATACCAATTAAGAATGGAACTCATTTCATCCTCTACGGAAAGAATGAAACATGCTGAAGCTTGTTGGGGAACTCCCTCTACCCCTATGTTGAACCATACTGGTGAATTGAATGCTGCTCGTTGATGAACAATGAGAAACTTGAGTTCGTCTGAAAATACTGCCGCCTCAGACTCATCTTCAAAGTATCCCTGATTCATCCCCCAAGAAGCGATCGTGTCTGCAACACGATCAGCTACCTGTTTGAGGGAAAATTCTCTTTCGTCAGTGTTTAGTGTTCCACGAAAATATTTCTGTGCAAGAATATTGGTCGCATTGACCGACCAATTAGAAGGGATTTCTATACCGGTTTGTTCAAAAGCTACGGATCCATCTCGATGGTCAACTAATCGTGCATCCCGGTATTCCCATTGAAGGGTTTCGTAAGGAGATTCTCCTTCTTTAGTGAAATATCTTCTAAACCCGAGAACACCTCGGTTTGTCCTTACCTCCATTTATTTCTCATCCTTTTCTTTCAGGTGCCCTTCGACTCATACTGTGACTAGTTCTTTGGAAGATTTTCATTTTAGATCTTTTTCATTTGCGATCTTGGAACCCTAGAAAGCAAATTAAAATCAGCGACGAAAGACCCAGGTCAAAGACCGTACGTAAGACTCCATATGGGGCCCTGTTCCGAGTCTTAACGTCAACACACCAATCCTGTTGCATTAACGCGTCATGCCGGAATCTCCCGTCGCTGATTGTAAATCTCACTTTACGGGAGTTCCCTTGTGGATCGAAATAGGAAAATGTTGTGGAAATCGGGAGTAGTTCTCCACAGGCTTCACTACGGTACGTTGAATCATGAAACAGATATTTCCGTCGGAAAAGACCTTGGAACCAATTGATTTTTATGATCGAAGACGAGTTTCGCATACTGATCGTCCTTGGCTCATATTGAACATGATTGCTTCTATAGATGGGGCTACTCATATTTCTGGGACCTCAGGAGGCTTAGGAGGCCCAGCAGATCAAAAAGTTCTAGCCACTTTACGTTCTTTCGCTGATGTGATCTTGGTCGGGAGTGGCACGGTTCGTGCCGAAAATTATGGTGTTCCTGGTATACCGAGCAATGAGTCAGGGCGTCGTCGATCTGAGCGGGAGCAAAATGTACGTCCCCGATTAGCTGTGGTTTCCGGTTCAGGTAGTTTAGACCCTTCGATCCCAATGTTTGATATAGATCAGAAAGAAGGATCTGTTCCTTTGATTTACACAACAAAAGCAGGGGCTGAAAATCTGTTCGAAAATTTTGAAAGCAGAGCAGAAATAGTGGTATTTGATTCTGAACAGGTGAATATGACTCGTGTTTTAGAAGATCTGCATGGTCGTGAAGTATCTGTAGTTCTCGGTGAAGGAGGACCTTCTCTGAACCATCAATTAACTGAGGCTCAACTTGTTGACGAGCTTTGTTTAACAATTTCGCCCATTGTGACTGGGGGAACAGGCACTGGAATTGCAAGTGGTTCTGTTCTTTCAAATCCAAATAGATTTCATCTAGCAGGATTGGCGACTCAAGATGAGTTTTTGTTCTGCAACTACCTTGCAGAGTAATGCCTAACCAACTTTTATGATTTATCTCATTAGTGGCAGATAAATTTTCCACTAGCCAAGAGGAACAATTAACTGTTGACCTGGAATAAGGTTTGATCCTCCATTCAAGTTTTTAAGATCATGAACAGTGACTCGAATATCTCGTCCTGAAGGAGTAACAATTTTTGCTATTGACCAGAGCGTGTCTCCTGGTTGAACCATATAAACAGTTGTTTCGCTTGCTGCTCCAGCAGGGGTTGATCCTGGTTTTTCTGTAATTCTTCCTACTAATTCTCCCCCAAATAATGAAATCATAAAGACAGTCATAGCTAAAAGAACTGAGACCCCTAGTCTGCGACGGCGATATACGTGAGCTGGAAGCCGTAAAGAATGACGAGTCGCGTGAGGGTGAGAAGCGGGAATGTGTGTTATTGCTGTCATAGTTACATCCTTTCTTATGGGTGTGACATCTTCTGCTGTTCATAAAAATGAGAGACAAATTTCTCTGAAAACCAAAGAGTTTTAAAGAAATGCTTGACATGAAACATTTGTTCGGCAAACATATGTACGGAGAACAGGTGTTCGTTCATATAATATATACTATCGAACATACGTTCGATTACAACATTTAATTATTTTTGGTGGAAACTATGGAAAAGAAACTCACTAAGCGACAGCAACAAATCTTGGATTTCATTGATTCAACTGTCCGTAATCGGGGCTATCCCCCTTCGGTTCGAGAAATTGGTGAGGCAGTCGGATTGACGTCTCCTTCGACAGTTCATTCTCATATGTCCACACTTCAGGATCGGGGTTACATTGAACGCGATCCTTCCATCCCAAGAGGAATAAAAGTGCGGCGTGATCCCGCCACTGGGTTAACAGGTGAGCGTGGAGAAGTGCGACATGTGCCTCTCGTCGGTGATGTTGCTGCAGGTGCCCCGTTATTAGCGCAGGAACACATTGAAGAATCATTACCGTTGCCTGCATCTTTTACTGGGGAAGGCGACCTTTTCATGTTGCGCGTGAAAGGTGACTCCATGATCGATGCCGGAATCTTTGATGGTGACTATGTAGCTGTTCAATCACAATCCCATGCCAATTCGGGTGATCTAATTGTTGCTCGTATTGAAGGCCCCGCCGGAGAAGAAGCTACTGTTAAGCACTTTCGTCAAGAAGGCAGTGAAGTTGTCTTAATCCCAGCCAATCCAACTTTGTCTGAAATGCGTTACCCCGCAAAAGATGTAACTATCGAAGGTCGCGTAGTAACAGTTCTTAGGAAAATTTAGACAGATACTCTTGCTTATCTAATGCCCAAATATCATGCGGCTCACTAGGAAAATGAGAGAGATAACGGCGATCTATAACGACAAAACCAAGCCTTTTCGCTACGGCTTGAGATCGATAATTTTCTGGCAATATCGTACTGAATAAACGTTCTTGGGATAATTCGTGAAATCCATACCGGATTGCTTCTTGACCAGCTTCCGTAGCGTAGCCCAGTCCCCAATAGTCAGGATGAAGTGTCCAGCCGACTTCAACGCCAGGCCAGTCATGACGTTCTGGATTATGTAACCCAGTACGTCCTACAAAATTTCCTGTATTTTTTTCTTCAAGTGCCCACATTCCTGTGCCACGTAATTGCCACTGGCCTGCAAAGGCAGCCAATGCATACCAGGCTTCAGCCCTTCCCTCCTCTTCTGAAGTTCTAAGTGCTGCTCTAACTTCTGGGCTGTGCACCATTGACAAATAGTCTTCAAAATCTGAGTCTTTAAAAGGACGAAGAACTAACCTCTCTGTTTCAAGAGTTGGGCAAACAGTCATAGTTGTTTCATTTTCAAGAGAGTAAATCTACTAAAGCTTTGAATGTTCTCTCTATCGGATCTCTTTGCACATTCTCATCTGCTGTATGCGCAAGCGTTGGGTCACCAGGGCCAAGATTTACAGCCGGAATGCCTTGTTCAGCAAAAAATGCTACATCTGTCCATCCCAATTTTGCTGTAACAGAAAGATTGTTTTCTTCGATAAGTGAAGAAATAACTGGGTGACTTAGCCCTGGCGGAGCTGCGGGGGCATGATCTACCAAGGTCATCTGATCTTTGTCATCAAGATATGGTGCAAACACTTCCCTAACATGCGCCTCTGCATCTTCACCACTTCTATCAGGGGCGTACCGATGGTTTACGACCAAGACAAGTTCATCTGGTACTACATTTCCAGCAATTCCACCTGAGATGCTTACAACCTGCAGGGCTTCTCGGTATTTACAGTCATCAACGACCGGTTCTCGATGGTCATAGTTATCAATAGCTGAAAGAAGTGCCCCTGCACGATGGATAGCATTCACGCCCATCCATGGTCGAGCAGTATGAGCCCTTTGTCCGTTCATGCGAACTTCAAACCGCATGGTTCCTTGACAGCCAGCCTCAATCATTGCATTTGTCGGTTCTCCTAAAATTGCAGCATCGGCTTCAAGTAACTCTGCAGCTTCTGTAAAAAGTTGACGAAGCCCATTACGGCTATTGTCGACTTCTTCACAGACATAGAAAACCCAAGTTAAATCCATAGTTGGATTTTCGATAGTACGGGCCAATTCAAGCATTACGGCTAAACCGCTTTTCATATCTGCGCTTCCGAGGCCCCATAAAGTATCGCCTTCAATTCGACTGCCCTGACTTCCTGGAACAGTGTCTGTGTGACCTGCTAGAAGTAACCGATGCTTACGGTCTAGGTTTGTTCGGGCAATAAGATTGTCGCCGAACCGACTCACTTCCAATCTTGAGATCTGACGTAATTCGGACTCAATATAATCAGCTATTTGTTTTTCGTTTCCACTGATTGAAGGAATATTCACCAAATCAGCAGTAAGGGAGAGTAAGTCAGACATAAGGCTTATTAAGTGGTGACATCGTTGTTACGTAAGATCTCATTTAATGCTGACTTATCGTGACGTTCGCCTTCTGATAAGCGTTTTACTACGAGGACACAAGGCAGGCCGAATTCTCCACCCGGAAACTCTCTTGGCCTAGAGGCTTGCACGGCCACACACCATGGAGGTATTTCTCCGCGACTTATTTCTTCTCCAGTTTCTCCATCGATTACCGGAATGGAAGCGGTAAGAACTGCTCCTGCACCCAGAACAACTCCGTCACCCACACGAGCCCCTTCTGCGACAATACATCTGCTACCTATTAGACACTCATCTCCAATAATTACAGGAGTAGCATTTGGAGGTTCAAGCACACCGCCTATCCCTACTCCACCTGAAAGGTGAACATTTTTGCCAATTTGCGCACAGGATCCTACGGTTGCCCAAGTATCGACCATAGTGTTCTCCCCTACCCAAGCTCCAATATTGACAAAGCTTGGCATCATAATGACGCCAGGTGCTAGATAACTTCCCCAGCGAGCCAACGCTCCTGGAACTACCCGGACTCCGCTTTGTTGATAATTCTCTTTGAGTGGGATTTTGTCAGCGAATTCAAACGGTGCTGCCTCAATTGTGCTCATCTGAGCCTGTTTGAAAAGCAGAAGGATGGCAAGTTTCAGCCATTCATTCACAATGACTCCATCTTGGCTAGGTTCGGCCACTCGAGCCTTTCCTTGATCTAGAAGATCGATTGCTTGGTGGATTACTTGATTAGCTTCAGAGTCGTCAGGACTTAGGCCCTCTCTGCTTTTCCATAATTCTTCAATTTGATTTTGAATATCTGACATATTCTGAGACTACCGTTCTTGAGCATTAAGAGTGGGAACAATTAATTATTTACGCGCTTTGCGCTCTGTTCTCTAATAAAGAAAGGTCGTCTTCTGAAACTATGGCGGCTAAACGAACGTATCCAGCCCCCCTTGCTCCGTAAGTTTCTCCCGGAACCGAAACAATTCCCAGTGTTTCAGCTAACTGCAATGCCAACTTTCCAGAGTCTTTTTTAGGCGAAGGAACCCATAAATAAAACGAGCCTCGTGGCATCTCTGCTTCTACGCCTATCATAGAAAGCACTTCAATAAGTCGCTTAAGGCGGCTCTCATATCTTGCCCTTTGAACGTCTACATGGGTCTGATCTTCTAACGCTGCTATTCCTGCGACTTGTGCATGTCCGGGAACCATAAGACCTTGGTGACGTCTTACATCACGAAAGTATTTCACCAATTCAGAATCCCCTGCATAAAACCCAAATCTCAATCCGGCTAAATTTGAACGCTTAGATAGGGAATGAACGGCAACCACTCCTTCGGTTCCATGCTGAAGAACAGACTGGGGTGGACCGTCCCAAGTGAACTCCACATAACACTCGTCGCTAAATATTGGGACATTATTTTCCCGGCCCCATTGAACCACTGTTTCTAAATCATCGAGTCCGCCTGCTGGGTTGCCAGGAGTGTTGATCCACATCATTAAAGCCCTCTGTGCGTCTTGAGGATCAATACTAGAAACGTCAATTTCCCATTTCTCATTCATAGCTACGGGAACTGCTCGGCAACCCGCCAATTCTGCTCCCATTTCGTAAGACGGATAAGCCACTTCTGGGTAAAGAACTGTGTCTCGTGAAGAGTCTCGAAGTTTTAAAATATTTGGTGCTCCCGCTACAAATTCTTTAGTTCCAATACAAATTCCATAGTTCGAAGAGTGAACTGTTGTCTTTAATTGTCTTTGCGCCCAATCATTTATTACTTCACTCATTGCTTCGTCGCGCTTTGCTGATATGGGATATGGTCGAGCTAGATCATGGTCTTTAAGTGACTCGACCACTATGTCTGGCACGGGGTCTATAGGATTACCAACCGATAGATCTATAGCCCCACCTGATAACAACTCAGCTTTTTCACGCAAACCAATTACGCTGCTCAGAATAGGCATTGGAGGTGGAACAAAGTTTTTGTGTGTCGTCATTCTTTACGCCCTAACTAGAAAGTTTTCTAATCTACCTACTGAGGATTTGTCTAATCTTGCAGAAACCTTCCATCCTTTTTCTTCGGGAATTTCTTCTAAAACTTCCCCTTCGCGGTGAGTTTTAGCTAAGACATCTCCCCGGTCGTAAGGAATGAAGAGTTGGACAATTTCAGATAGTTCTCTTAAATGCTCTCCTATCACCCTTAATAAGTCTTCAAGCCCCTGTCCTGTTACCGCGGATACCGCTACAGCATCTTCTTCCTGCCTGACTAAGCGCTCTGCAGCCAACGGGTCTAAGTCTGCTTTATTAAATACATAGATTTGCCGTATATCGTCCGCTCCGATTTCTCTTAGAACTGAATGCACGGCTTCAATGCTCCCTTCAGGGTCAGGATCTGAAGAATCAACGACATGCACTAATAAATTGGCTTCAATAACTACATCAAGAGTCGAAGTAAATGCATCTACTAACTGATGCGGGAGTTTACGCACAAACCCGACAGTGTCTGTCAAATAAACGGTTTCACCACCGGGTAACTGAAGCCGTCGGGTGGTTGCATCAAGGGTGGCAAACAATCGATCTTCGACAAGTACACCTGCGTTCGTTAATGCATTAAGAAGTGTTGACTTGCCCGCATTGGTGTAGCCCACAATAGCAATTCCGTAATTACTTGTACGTTTGCGTGATTTTGATTGAGTTGCACGATTTTTTCTCAACTGTTTTAAGTCAGATTCCAACCTACTTATTCGGCGCATGAGTCGGCGTCGATCAACTTCAAGTTGGGTTTCCCCGGGTCCTCTGGTACCTATCCCTCCACCTTGTTGCGAAAAGGTATAACCAGAACGACGTAATCGAGGTAGTCGATACTTCAATTGAGCAAGTTCTACTTGTGCCTTTCCCTCAGGGCTTGAAGCATTTTGTGCAAAAATATCTAGAATCAATGCGGTTCGGTCAAGTGCGCTTCGCTTGAGTATCTTTTCAAGATTGCCTTGCTGAGCAGGAGTTAGTTCATTGTCAAATACGACTGTGTCAGCATCTAAAGAATCTGACACTTCACGTAGTTCCTCTGCTTTTCCGCGCCCGACATACGTAGTTTTATCTGGGGCTTGACGATTTTGTATTACACGACCTACGGGATCTGCTCCAGCTGTATCAACTAGAAGTGCGAGTTCCTCTAAGGAGGCTTCAGCTTTGGTGTCTTGTTCTTTATCAAGGGTTACTGCGGCTAAAACAATTCGTTCTCTGAATGAACGATCGATTAGACCCTTACTCGTTCCGCCGTACTCTCCAAAGGCCCCTCTATGTGATTCCTCTATATCAAATTGAGGTTCATGCCCAGACTCTTCAGTCATCTAAGGCCTCGAATTCTCCTTCATCGACTACCTGACAAACGTATGTCGGGTAATCGCCTAGTATTACCGTGGCTGCTCCACCAGGCATTACTACTTTCACCTCGTCGCTTACGGCTTGCCAAGCATTAGCTGCAGATGCAGCTGCTACCGCCCCTGAGCCACAAGCCTCTGTCAGTCCTGCTCCTCGTTCCCAAGTTCTTAATTGAATTTCATTCTGACTCACGATTGAAACCAAATGAATATTGCAGCCGATTGGCATAAAGTGTGACTCTACTTTTGGTCCTATTGTCCCTAACTCAACACTCTCTATTTCATCTACTTCAATAACCAGATGAGGGTTTCCTACATCAACAGAAGCTACTCGAAGAGGTTCAGGTCCACCCAGATTGATGTCTAGGTTCTGAAAATCTGGCCCAGTGTCTGGTGGGCTAAGTGATACTTGTACAAGAAGAGAATTTGTTGAGTCCTCTGAAATAAGGATGGGGTGAAGCGCAGTTTTTGTCTCTACTTTTATTGATTTCTTGGCCCTGTTGTTTTTATATAACGCATAACCAAAGCAAGCTAATCCATTTCCACTTACTTCAGCTTGACTTCCATCTGAGTTGTAAAGAGTAAAGAAAGCATCCGCTGTGTTGCTTGGTGTTCCGAAAATCAATCCATCAGCCCCTATTGACTTTTTTCGGTTGCAAAGCCTCTCAGCCATATCGCTTGCGTCAGAAGGAATCTCATCAGAGAAAATAATAAGGAAATCATTTCCGAAACCTTGATAACGACTTATATGCATATGTTCTAGTTTGGCCTATCAAAGATGCATTAGTGCAACTAATTAAATTTTGTTTATTTCGTCAAATATTTTCAGAACTGAGTCAACTACTTCGAGTGAGTCTTGTTCCACTTCAAACCAAGTGATTCGAGGATCTCGGCGAAACCAACGTTCCTGTCGACGAGCAAATTTTCTTGTAGCTACAACTGCTTTTTCCATCGCTTCTTCAAAGGAGCACTCCCCACAAAGGTAAGAATAGAACTCGCTATAACCCAGTGCGGGTGCTGCGGTTCGTGATACTCCGTCTCTCATGATTTGCTCAACTTCTTCAAGGAATCCATCGTCAATTTGTTTGGTATATCGTTTAAAGATTTTTTCGTCGATACTGTCTCGAGAAAGATGAATTCCAATCTGTGTAAATGGAGTCGGCGGATACGAATCCATGCCAGGCCCAAATCCAGAGAATGGCTTATCTGCGCCTATTGTGACTTCTAACGCTCTAATGATTCTTCTACGGTTTGTGGGTTCCATTTTGTTCGCAGCCGCTGGGTCTAATTCTTTCAACCTGGCATGTAACTTAACCGAGTCATTTTCGGACTCGAGTTCTCGTTTTACTTCTGGAAATTGACCGGGAATAGTTAAATCATCTATTACCGCCCTCAAATGAAGTCCTGTTCCTCCCACTAGCAGAGCCTTCTGCTTTCGTTTTTCGATGTCCCTTAAAGAATTTTTAGCAGCTTCTTGAAATTGTGAGACTGAGAATTCTTCAGTGGGTTTAGCAATATTTATCAGATGATGTCGGATTTCTTTTTGCTCCTCTTCTGAAGGAGTTGCGGTCCCAATATCCATACCCTTGTAAATAGCCATTGAGTCCATAGACAAAATTTCAACCATGGGTCGCTTCTTTGCGATTTCAATAGCTAGTGAAGATTTACCTGAAGCGGTGGTTCCTAAAAGAACTAAATGACCGTTTAACGAGGCCATGGAGTTAGGCCGAAACAACGGGGATTCGGCGTCGATGTTTAGCCGGAGCTGTAACTTGAATTAGTTCACCCATTAAGTAATGCCCAGCTGCATCTGTTATCTGGACTTTTGCATAAGTTCCAACAGTGAGATCTTTCGAGGACTCTAAGTGCACGAGTTTATTTTGTCGTGTGCGTCCAGTTACCTGATCTGGTGATCGTTTCCCTGGTCCTTCAATAACGACTGATTCAACTTTCCCTACTCTGTTCCGGTGAGTCAAGGATGATGACCGGTTTATAACTCTTCGAAGCCGCTCATAGCGTTCAACGCAGATTTCATGATCAACATATTGATCTGTCATTTCTGCTGCTTCTGTCCCTGGGCGAGGAGAAAAGATGAATGTATAAGCAGAATCAAATCCAACTTCAGCTGCAAGTTCAAGCGTTTGTACAAAATCTTCTTCGGTTTCTCCTGGGAAACCAACAATTATGTCGGTAGTTACTGCTAAGTCAGGAATTTGGGCTCGCGCTTCATTCAACTTCTCCAAATACCTTTCGGCTGTATATCCGCGATGCATACTCGCAAGTATGCGGTCGCTACCGGACTGCAATGGTAAATGTAGATGCTCACAGACTTCAGGAACCTCTGCCATCGCAGCAATCGTTTCTGGACGTAAATCTTTAGGGTGTGGGCTGGTGTAACGTACGCGCTCTATGCCTTCAACTTCTCCTACAGCGCGAAGTAAGTCAGCGAACAGAGGGCGTGGACGGCGATTTGAATCAGATGCCCATAATTCACCTACAAGGAGATGGTCTGTTGGCTTTTCTGCTTCTTGGCGTAATTTCATAGTCAAGTCTCGACCATAAGAGTTCACATTTTGACCCAGCAAAGTGACTTCTGTGACACCATCAAAAGCCAAATCCTTTACTTCATCAATCAATTGTCCAAATGGCCGACTAATTTCAGGACCGCGCACAGCAGGAACTATGCAAAAAGCGCATGAATTATCGCAACCAATTTGTAAGGTAACCCAAGCAGTATGCTCTTCTTCTCTGCGTGTTGGTAGCGCTGACGGGAATAGATCGGCATCTTCTTGTACTACTTCTTCAAGAATTTCTATGACAGGACCGTTCTTACGGGCTTCATCCAACAAGTCAACTGCTCGATGAACATTATGGGTGCCAAAAACTACATCAACATGTCCAGCTCTTTCCTGAATAATTTCACGGTCTTTTTGAGCTAAGCATCCAGCCACCGCTATCTGAATATTTGGACGTTGTTCTTTTAGAGTCTTTAGATTCCCTAAAGCTCCGTAAAGTTTGTTGTCAGCGTTTTCTCGAATACAGCAAGTATTTAAAACTATTACATCAGCCTCTTCTTCTGTGTCAGCAAGCGTTAAACCATCCGCTTCTAGAAGTCCTGCTATACGTTCGCTATCATGCTCGTTCATCTGACACCCATAGGTTCGGACGGCATATGTTCGCGGAAGTAATGATTCTGAGTTTTCGCTCATTCTTTTAGGTTACGCAGGCAAAGATACGTGACCACCAATAAACGTAGACTTTAAGTGACTTCTTTGTGACTTGAACAGAATTCAGATCTTGATTTGTATACCAATCAGATTATTCATCAAGGCTTATCGGGATATCATCTACTTCAGTAAATTCATCCGTTGCAATAATTTCTTCTTCTGCTTCTGGAGCTACTTCTCGCCAAACACGATCTGTGATTTCCATCATCACTTCAGGGTTGTCGAAGAGGAATTTTTTAGCATTCTCTCGACCTTGACCAAGTTGCTCTCCTTCGTAGGTGTACCAAGCACCAGATTTTTTGACGATATCTAGGTCTACACCTAGATCGATAACGGAACCTTCACGGCTGATGCCTTGTCCGTACATGATGTCAAATTCTGCTTGACGGAAAGGAGGAGCTACTTTGTTTTTGACCACTTTCACTCTTGTTCTATTTCCTACAATGTCTAGCCCATCTTTTAAGGCTTCAATACGCCTAATATCAAGCCGTACTGAAGAATAGAATTTGAGTGCTCTACCTCCAGGAGTTGTTTCTGGAGATCCAAACATCACGCCAATTTTTTCTCTTAATTGGTTTATAAAAATACATATTGTTTGAGATCGATTCAGATTTGATGCAAGTTTGCGTAAAGCTTGCGACATTAAACGGGCCTGAAGGCCTACATGTGAATCACCCATATCGCCTTCAATTTCGGCTTTCGGAGTTAAAGCAGCAACTGAGTCAATAACTATTACATCAAGTGCTCCTGAACGAACAAGCATGTCTGCTATTTCTAGGGCTTGCTCCCCTGTATCGGGTTGTGAAATAAGCAATTCATCGACGTCAACCCCAATTGCTCTTGCATAAGTGGGATCCATTGCATGCTCAGCATCGATATAGGCACAAACCCCACCGTTTCGTTGAGCTTCTGCAACTACGTGAGTCGCCAAAGTAGTTTTACCGGAACCTTCTGGGCCGTAAATTTCAACTACTCTTCCGCGAGGTAATCCACCAACTCCTAAAGCCAAATCAAGAGATAATGCTCCAGTCGGAACTGTCTCTATAGCCATTGAGGATTTATCGCCCATTTTCATAACAGCGCCGGCACCAAATTGTTTTTCAATTTGGCCGAGTGCCATATCAAGTGCTTTGCCTCTTTCAGCAGCGTCTGCTCCAATTTCCGGAACTGTCTTATTTGCTTTGCTATTTTTCTTTGTCATAAGGACTCCAATCTTGTCCGATTCCTAATATCTGTTAATTAAGAATCTAGGAAGTGGGTGTGACATTTCTCTTAATAACAATATTGTAATTGCGAACATGTGTTCGGTACAAGTATTTTCCGAATATTTTTCAAAAACTACTATTTTTTACTAGATTAACAGTGTGGAAAGTAATGAAAAACCATTTGAAAATAGCGAATCTTTACGTGAAAGATTGACAGATCAACAATATAGGTGCACGCAAGAAGCTGATACAGAAGCTCCATTTTCAGGTATTTATTGGGATGAGACACGCGATGGCACCTATAGATGCATCGTATGCAACGAGCCCCTATTCAGTAGCGAAAGCAAGTTTGATTCAGGATGTGGTTGGCCAAGTTTTGATGCCCCTATCCAAGAAAACACAATCGAGTTCCGTTCTGATCATAGTTTTGGCATGTTTCGTACTGAAACGTTGTGCGCTAACTGCGGGGCTCATCTCGGTCATATTTTCCCTGATGGGCCAACCCCAACTGGTGATCGGTACTGCATAAACTCTGCATGCATTGATCTTGAAATCAAAGAAAACTAGTTTTTCAGCGCTCGCTCCAATAATCTTCGGCGCAATATATCTAATGCAGTTATGACGGTAAGTTGACGGGCCATTGTGCGGTTATACGGAAAACGTACCTCTACTGCTTTTGCTTCTCCGTCCACACAAGTTCCTATCCAAACCACCCCTGGTTCTTGGCCTTCTTGTGAGTCTGGGCCAGCAACTCCAGTCACCGCAACTGAAACATCTGCGCCAAGAGCTTCACAAACCCCAATAGCCATAGACAAAACGGCTTGTTCGCTTATCACTGGGCCTTCTGGGACTTTAAGTATCTCCTGTTTAACAGAATTTGCATAAGACACCACTGAGCCCAGAAAAGCCCGACTTGAGCCAGGGACTTCGGTCAATCGAGTAGCAATTAATCCCCCAGTCATGGACTCTGCGGTAGCAAGCGTTAGCCCTTGGGAGACAAGCTCCTCCAAAACCACCGTCTCCATATTTTCATCATCAATTCCGAATACGAGTGGCCCAATGATTGTGCGGACTTGAGATTCTTCAGTGTCTAATGCTGCCTCAGCATCTTGTTCTGTTGGAGCTTTCGCTGTGATCCTTACTTTAAGGCCCTCCATTCCACTAGCGAGGAAAGCCAGAGTTGTTCCTTCGACTTCATCCAACCTTTTAATCTCTTCAGCGAGCATTTCTGCAAGACCTGATTCAGACTGTCCCCAGGTCCGAAGAACACGCGATCTAATTACTGATTTTTCTCCAGATCGAGACACCAAATCGGGAATTATGGACCCTTCTATCATTTGACGCATCTCTAGTGGGACTCCTGGTACGGCGTAAATTACTTTTTCACCTACTGGGCAAATGAGCCCAGGGGCAGTGCCAGGCATTTCTTTTATAGGTGTTGCGCCTTCAGGTAAATCTGCTTGTCTTAAATTATTCTCAGGCATTGGCCTTCCGCGGCCTTTGAACTTAGAAGAAATAACTTCAACTAAGTTGGGGTCTCGGATCATTTCTACGCCCATAACCTCAGCAATAACATCGCGGGTTATATCATCCTGAGTTGGCCCTAAACCACCAGTTACTATCACAGCATCTGACCTATCTAACGACTCTTGAAGGGCTGCTCGAATCCGGTCAGGGTTATCTCCTACAGCGGTGTGGCGTAGGCAATCAATTCCAGCCAAAGCTAATTGTTCACCTATCCAACTAGAATTCGTATCTACGATCTGTCCGAGTAAAAGTTCAGTTCCTACCGCAACTACTTCACACCTCATCCGATTAGATTCCTATTCTCCTGTAGCGCTAGTAGTTTTTGTTCCATCTAGCAGGTACTGAATTCCGGTTTGAAGAGTGAAAATGACCGATACCCAAAGAACGATACTTATCAGTAAATCTGCCTCTTCTAGAGGTGGTAGAACGGCTAGAAGCAAAGCTGCTCCTTGGATTGTTGTTTTCCATTTTGCTGACTTTCGAGCTGGAATCGATAACCCTTGTTTAGCGAACCATAACCGATAGAAGGTTATAGCTAGTTCTCTAAACGCTAATAGCAGTACCGGGAGCCACCAATATCTATCTACAGCGACTAAACAAGTGGCAGCCCCGATTACAACCACTTTGTCCGCTAAGGGATCTAAAAATGCGCCCCATTTACTCACTGTCCCTCGTCTTCTAGCTAACGTTCCATCGAAGTAATCTGTAGCTGCTAGAGCTACACCCAATAAGAATGCTGACCAAGAACTGCCGCGTTGATCTTCAGCTGCGAGGATATACATGAAGAGAACTGGGGAGAGAATTAACCGCGATAAGGTCACAAGGTTCGCCGGACTTACAACCGTTCCAAAGTGTTTAAAAAGTTGCATGAGTCTCCAGATCTGGTCCGGTTGCTCCACTTACAATAACACTAGCGATCTCCCCTACTGGGAGCTCCCTTGAGATGTTTACAATTCCGTCGATCTCTGGAGCTTCCCTCCAACTTCTTCCGACTCCGACTTCATCTACTAGAACTTCGAGTTCCTTTCCTATCAAGTTGTCTCTATTTCGTGCAGTGATCCTGTCCTGAATTTCTGTCAGTTCCGATAAACGTTCCAAGATAATTGGAGTATCAACTGTGTCAGAAAGAGTCTCTGAGTATGTTCCCTGTTCAGGCGAGTAAGGGAAGAACCCGCACCAATCGATTTGGGCTTTATCTAAAAATTCTAATAATAATTCATGGTCTTCCTCTGTTTCCCCGGGGTAACCAACAATGAAATTGGACCTGAATACTGCTTCTGGGTTCTTTTCTCTAATTCTGTCTATCTGTTGACTGAACCTCTCTCCATCGCCCCATCGACGCATTCGTCGTAGAAGCGGACGAGATACATGTTGGAGTGAAAGATCAAAATAAGGCACCCCAGTTCCTAAAACTGCATCGATGAGTTTTTCGTTCAGATCAGATGGATACAGATAAAGAAGCCTTACCCTGTCAACAAGTTGAGCTGCCTGTTCCACTAAAGGAACTATGTTTCTTTCCCCTTTTCCTTGATCTCTACCAAATGAAGCAAGGTCTTGTGCAACTAGGACCACTTCGCGCACACTTAGTTCAGTTATTTCATTCAATATGGAGTCAATGCTTCTGCTTCGTTGGGGTCCTCGGAAAGTTGGGATTGCGCAAAATCCACAAGATCGGTCGCATCCTTCCGCTATTTTCACATACGCCCATGGTCTCTCTGCCTTTGGTCTTGGAAGATTAAGCAGATCAAAGACTGGAATTTCTTCGGTTGATGTTTTTGGACGGGAGCTTAATGTAACTGGGACGCCAAATCCTGCAATCCCATCTACTTCAGGTAATGCTTCTGAAAGTTCATTCCCATAGCGTTCTGCCATACAGCCAGTAACAACTAGGCGCGCTCCCTCTCGTCGGGAATCAGCCAACTCCAAAATAGTGTCTATCGATTGTTGTCGAGCTTCTTCAACAAAAGCACAAGTGTTAACAACTATTAGGTCGGCGTTCTGAATTTGTTCAGTCGGCTTCATTCCTTCATGTGCTAGAAGCCCAGAAATCTTGTCTGAATCCACTTCATTCTTTGGGCACCCTAAAGTCACCAAATGGTAAGTTGAGTCATCCATAATTTTCCTTAACCGTGGATTTATTGGAGATATAAATACTTAGGCTATCGGCCCTAAGGAAGGTGTTGGTTTAGCTTCAAAGGCCTTGTTCTTGAAGATTGTCGAGCTCTTCTGATGTAATCAGAACTTCTCGAGCTTTTGAACCTGTTGAAGGCCCTACAATTCCTGACTCTTCAAGAAGATCCATCAATCTTCCTGCGCGAGCAAAACCAACTCGAAGTTTCCGCTGAAGCATAGAGGTTGAACCTAACTGGCTTTCAACAACTAGTCGTCGAGCTTGCTCATATAGTTCGTCATCACTGCCCGCCGTAGGTGTCGGGTCTGCAGTAATCGAATCTGTTATCTCCTCCCCCAACGGAGTCAACGAAGAAGGTGACTTGGCCTGTTCTGCAGTCACATCTTCGACGCCTATTTCTTCTGTTTCGCCTTGTGCTTCGACTTGTTTAACCCAAGAAGCCACTATTTGACGTACTTCTTCTTCGTCAACCCATGCGCCTTGTATTCTTTGCGGTGTACTTGAACTCGGACCTAACAGCAGCATGTCGCCTTTTCCAACAAGCCGTTCAGCTCCTGGCTGATCAAGTATCACCCTGCTGTCAGCAAGACTTGAAACAGCAAAAGCAAGGCGAGCTGGAATATTGGCCTTTATAACTCCAGTGATGATGTTCACTGATGGACGCTGTGTAGCGACCACTAAGTGGATGCCTACTGCTCGAGCCATCTGCGCAAGTCGGCAAATTGAGTCTTCTACATCTCTTGCGGCCACCATCATTAAGTCCGCAAGTTCGTCTACGACGACTAGAACAAAGGGAAGATGTTTGTACTGTAGAGGCTCATCACCGTCCATGACTCCAAGTGGGGCTTGTAAATCGCCGCGAGCAAATGCAGCGTTATATCCTGTTATGTCCCTGAAGCCACAGCTTGATAATAAGTCATAACGTCGCTCCATTTCTTTTACCGCCCAATTCAGAGCATTAGCGGCTTTTCTTGGATCAGTTACTGGAGCTGTTAGGAGATGTGGAACTCCTTCATATTGTCCCATTTCTACTCGTTTGGGGTCTATGAGAATTAGTTTGACCTGGTCTGGAGTAGAACGCATAAGTACTGAAGTGACTAGAGAGTTTATGCATGAGGATTTTCCTGCTCCGGTAGCACCAGCTATGAGAAGATGTGGCATTGTCGCAAGATTCAACATCACTGATTTGCCATTGATGTCTCGACCTATCCCCACCTCAAGCGGATGACTAGCTTTTGTTGCCTCCCCAGAAGTGAGGATGTCCCCTAAAGCCACGACCTCGCGATCATCATTTGGAACCTCTATACCAATTGCTTGTTGTCCGGGTATAGGAGCAAGAATACGAACATCTGCTGCAGCCAAAGCATAAGCGATGTCTTTATGGAGGCTAGTAATTCTTGCGACCTTCACTCCTTCCCCTAACTGCAATGCATAGCGAGTGACTGTAGGTCCTACTGTCATATCAGACAGTCGTGTTTCAACTCCGTGAGCAGCGAGTGCTTCCTGGAGACGCAACCCTCGAGCTTCGACTAATTTCGCATCCACATCATGAGTCTCACTTCTTGACAAAATCTTGGTTGAGGGCAGTCTCCACTTTGAGTCTGCAATTGCAGGCCCTAATTCGATAATAAGCTGTTCACTTCCGTCTGGAGCCGGTTTGCTTTTGCGCTTTCTCTTCTTTGGTGGTGCCGCCGCTTGTATTTCTTGTGGAGGCTGTGGAGTGGGCTCTGGTTCAGGCTCCGGTTCAGGCCTAGGTACAGGTAAGGCGTCATCAGGAGGGGTAAACAAATCCGTTAATGCTTGACGTAATACACGCCCTATGGGGCGAAGAATCCCGATGATTGCTTTTATTGCTTGATTCGCAGTGGTTTGAGTTGTTACACCTAAACCTATGAAACCTACAACAATAAGAATAAGTGTGGCTGCCCAGACTCCTAGCCATGAGTCAAGGCTTCCTCCTGTTAGATGGCCGAGAAGGCCACCAGCGGTACCAAGTTCATCTGCGCCATCACCTAGCCCAGGCCTTCCTCGGACGATATGAAGCAGACCAGTAAAACTTGCAAGTGAAAACGTGGCGCCTACAGGTATGCGTTTAGAAAGATCGACTTGTTCGCGTTTCTCTCGAAACATGAATATCCCAAGCATCCCCATTGCAATAGGTAAAGCAAATTTTATAAGACCGACTGTCCAGCCGATTGCATCGTCTAGAACTTGCCCTACCACGCCTGCGCGATCAAAATAAATAGACAGAGCTCCGAGGAGCCCTCCGAGAACGAGAAGCCAACCTGTAATTTCGTCTCCCCAACCTTCAAATGCTGACTGAAAAAGGCGACGCAATCTCTTTTCTTTTGAGGCGTTGTCAGATATGGAACTCTTAACCGAACGAGATTTCGGTTTGGGTCCTGATTCTGAAGATTCGTTTTGTTTCGATGGTTTGTTCACAACAGACTAAAATTACCACTTAAGAGCGACAAAATAGGGTCTCTTAGGGATTTAAGGCTCTTCTACTACTGGAATCAATACAGGGCGGCGACCTGTGCGCTCTGATACCAGTTGGCCTGTTGCCCTACGCACTTGACGACTTATCTGGCTCAAATCCCTTTCACCACCAGCTAGAGAAGTTTGAACAGCGGAAACCACTGCTTTGGAAACTTCTTTTGTCCAAGTTTCTCTGTCCTCTGGCTCTACCCATCCGCGTGATTCAACTACGGGGTCTTGAAATAAAGTGCCTGACTCTCTGTCTATAACTACTCGAACAAAAACAAATCCGTCTCCGATAAGACTTACTCTTTCTTTGAGTAGTTCCTCGCTGACACATTCGCCTTGATGGTCGACCATCACTTTTCGGTCTGACACTCTTTGGATTTTTTCTAATCCCTCTTCTGTTAGACACACCTGGTCACCATCTGTGCAGAGCATTACGTTTTTTTCATCAGTTCCGTTCTCAATTGCTAACTTATGATGGTCGAGAAGATGTGTATATTCTCCGTGTACAGGTATGAAAAACTCTGCTCCCACAGATTGATGTAATTCAATTAATTCTTCTCTTTTCCCATGGCCACTTGTGTGTACCTCAAACTGGCCGCTATGTACTATTTGCGCCCCTAGTAATGCAAGGTCGTTATGCAACTTTGAAACAGCTGCTTCATTGCCGGGAATCGGATGAGAAGAAAAGACAACTGTGTCGTCTTCCCCAATTGTGACTTGTCGGTGTGTATTATCCGCTAACTGTGCTAGTGCTGCTCTTTGCTCTCCTTGAGATCCAGTGCAGACTATGCAGATTTTCTTATGATCTAATGTTTCAATATCTTCAGGTGATGAAATCATTCGATCAGAGATCTTTAATAATCCAAGTTCACGGGCAAGGGTTACATTCCTTTGCATAGAAGGGCCTAGTATTACGAGAGTCCTGCCCGCATTCTTCGCTGTATCAGCGATTTGTTGAATGCGATGAATGTGGCTAGAGAATGCTGCGACAATGATTCTTTGATTCTCATGATCAGAAAAAATCTTGTCTAACACTGGGCCAATTTCAGATTCACTAGATGTCTTTCCTGATGAGCCGGCATTTGTGGAATCAGCAAGAAGTAGTCGTATTCCGCTCTTCTGTGATATTTCTTTCAGCCGAGCTAGATCAGTAACCCGCCCATCTATGGGAGTGGGGTCAAGTTTGAAGTCACTCGAGTGAACGATTGCTCCTTGTGGAGTGTTGAATATGGTCATTAACCCGCTGGGCGTTGAGTGTGTAACGGGAAGGAACTCACAATCAAATGGACCAATTGTCTTTTGGTCATAGTCATTTAACTCAAACGTTTTTACCCCTCTTATTCCGGCGTAGTCCAGCTTTGATTGGATCATGCCTAAAGTAAATCTTGATCCATAAATTGGAATGTCTGCTTCTTTAAGTAGATACGGGAGTCCACCAATATGGTCTTCATGGGCATGGGTGATTATGCATCCTTCAACTTGATTGGAACGCTCCAGAACCCATGAGAAGTCTGGGAGAATTGCATCTACCCCAGGCAAATTATCCGGAAACATTTGCCCACAATCCAAAAGAATGATGCGATTTTCGGTTTCTAGAGCAGCGCAGTTTCGACCGATTTGACCTAAACCACCCAAAAAAGTGAGAGTTACTGGACTTTTCATATTTTGATCAGAGTCGCCCTAAGCCCTCAAGAATGTCTCGTGCTTTCTCTTGTAATCCTTCTGGTTCAGGTCCCATTGGCAAGCGGCAATCTCCTCCCGGTAGGCCAAGTACCTTCATCATGGCTTTCGTTGGAATCGGATTTGGATTTAAGTCTCCTGATTCAAAATCATAAGAGGGAATAAGTTGCTGATTAATTTGTTTTGCTTTGTCTAAATCTCCAGAGAAGAAGCTTTCCATGAGTGAAACTGTTTCGGGCGTAGTCCAATGACTGGCGACGCTTACCGTTCCTACAGCCCCTACCGCCAAAAGTTGTAGGGTTAAGGCATCTTCACCGCTATAAACTTCGAAACCGTCTGGGGCTTGAGCAACTAATTCGGCTGTGGCTTCAATGTCACCAGCGGCATCTTTTACCGCAACAATATTTTCAGTTTCTTCTGCGAGTCGGAGCATCGTTTCTGACTCCAACTTTCTTCCTGTTCTAATCGGAATGTCATAAAGCATGATTGGCAGTTCAGTGCTGTCAGAAATTCGAAGGTAATGTTCATAAAGGCCGGCTTGAGAAGGCCGGTTGTAATAAGGGGTTACACTCAGAATTCCTTTAGCTCCAGCTTGTTCACATCGTTGAGTGTTTGTTATCGCTGATCCTGTGTCGTTGCTCCCCGCTCCAGCAATTACTGGAATATCAACGGCTTGGACTACTGCTTCAACTAGTTGAATTTGTTCATCTTGAGTGATTGTTGGGGACTCTCCCGTGGTTCCTGCAAGAACTAAAGCGTTGTTTCCTTGTTCTGCTAGCCACTGGGCTAAATCACATGCTCCTTGGACATCTAGTGAGCCATCTGAGTTGAAAGGTGTGATCATCGCTGTGATTACTCGGCCAAATCTTGGGTTCATTGTGGCCTCTTATTCTTCATCATTTTCATCAACTTCTTTGGACCTCTCTATGCCGAGAGTACTCAATAAATTTTCATGTAACTCAAACCATACGGTGTGATAAGAATCGATCATCGGTTTAGTGAACCATTCATGTTCTCCTTCTTGTACTTTCTCTACTGCGTAGGAGAATCGTCGACCGTAACTTTCGAATCTGTCTAAACAGTTTGAAAGAGCTTCGCATACGGGCTGGATGACTGTATTAATTTTTGTTAACCGATCGATCACTTCAGCATCGTAGGCCTCATCAGTGTGGTCGTTGATTTCTTGTTCGCCCTCAACAGTTCGAAGCTGCCAATCTGTGCATAGGCTCAAAAATATTTTATTTACGGATAAGAAGCTTTGGTAGCTTGAATCTATTTGCTGTTGTTGTCCGGAAGATTCTAATTCTGCGGAGATCAATTCTTGGCCTTGCTCTCTGCCTTGTTGTGTGAGCATCCATCCTTCAATTCGCCCTTCCCGGTAACTCACTAGATTTTCCTCTTGGAATGAGTTAAGACGTTCTTCGACTTCTTCTGCGCTGAGACCAGTTGTTTCTGCTATCCCAGAAGATTGGGTGAATCCTTTAATTCGTAATGTGTGAAGAATCAATAGATCTGATTCGCTTTTATAGCTCATACTTTCACGCTACCTGAATCGTTTGACGGGCTATCTTTCGAAGGACTATCGGATATCCGATAAGGCCGATGGTCATAAAAATGAACCATTGAACAGCATATGACAAATGTGGTCCTTCGCTTAAGTCTGGGGCGGGAAGCGGAATAAGGATTTGTTTTGTATCGTTTTCGAATTGTTCTTGCAGTACTACTGGAGCCAACGGCACGTTCCAATAACTGCTCAGGGTTTCGAGATCAATTTCTGCTACTTCATCTCCATACCCCCTAGTGTCTTCTTTGTCTTCAATCACTAGCCCTTGAATGTTGATGATGCCGCTCGGAGGGAGAAGGTTTTTCTGCCCTTCTTCTAGGTAAAGCACCCTTGGTACAAATCCGCGATTAACTGCCACATAAGTATCTTCTCCTTGCACCTTAAGCGCTGAAACTGCGTGCACTCCAGCAACTCCGTCTTGCGCTTTGTTCACAACGTAAACTTGTCTTGACGAATCAAACTCTCCGTAAACCTCAGCTGACCTATAAAAAATGTTTGTTATGTCTTCAGCGCCCTCTAGAAGAACCATAAGTGATTCTGTTGGCTGGCTCGAACGAGATTCAAATAAATCGTTATAACTTTGTCGTTCATCTAACCGACGAAGTTGCCAGATTCCAAGGCAAAGAGTGGAAACAATTAGGGCAGCCACCAATACGTGAGAAATAAGCCAACTAGGGCGAAGTAGGCGACGTACGCCCGGATTCATGATTTTTTACACCCCGAGTAAAGATTCAAGTCCCACGGTGAGTCCTGTTCCTTGAATACGTTGAACTGCCAACACTACTCCTGGCATAAACGCACTTCGATCTGTAGTGTCGTGACGTATAAGTAAAGATTGGCCGGTTGTCCCTAATATCACCTCTTGATGAGCGACCATTCCTTCCATTCGAACAGAATGAATCTTTATATTGGATCCAGCGTCTCCTCCTCTTGTTCCCGACAAAGTCTCCTTACTAGTCGGGTCAGCCATCCATTCTGTAGATGCCTCCAGCATGCGTTCTGCTGTAGCTATTGCCGTTCCAGAAGGTGCATCAACTTTTTCGTTGTGATGGAATTCGATAATTTCCCCTGTTTGAAACCATGGGGAAGCTAGTTCCGCGAACCTCATCATTAAGACTGCTCCTATTGCAAAGTTTGGAACGATAAGACATGAACTCTTTTGAAAGACGCCATCTAAAAATTCGTGATTCTCTTCTGTGAAGCCACTCGTTCCCACCACTGCATGAATTCCGGCTTCCGCTATTTGTGGGAGATTGCTCAAAGATGCTTCCGCGACAGTGAAATCGACGACCACCTCAGGAGAGGCTTCAATTAAACCGCTGAGAGAGTTAACCGATGGGACTTTGCCTGTGGGTTTTTCCCCACTGTTGACATCAAACAGAGCTACGACTTCTAATCCATCTGCTTCTAATAACGCATGAGTCGCAGCTCGCCCCATGCGCCCTTCAGCGCCTATTACCCCAACTTTACGATTTTCTGGTTTTGTGCCCATACGTGGAGATTAGCGCCCAACATGCCTAACTGAGAGTCCTTTATTACTTTAAAGCATTTTTCTTTTACGAATCTGGAAGCAAGCCAAGACCGGACTACTCTAACTGATGTGAAAAAATCAATGTGGATCTTAGTTGTGATTACTATCGCTACAGCAATAACTCTTCTTATAACGATCCCAGATAATGCTGAGCAGAGTGACTCATTGAATGAAACTGGGCAGACACAACCTATTATTGGCCCGCCAGAAACAACGATTCCTGAAAAGATAAACCTCTTTGAGGTAAATAGTTCAATTCTTAATATTGAGAGAGAACGATTGGCTCCAACGCTTTCCTTAGAAGAGCTGGTTGAACCAACTGGTTTAAATATTGAGAGAATTAGAGCTGAACAATCCGATCTTCTTCTTCAACGAATCGAGAGTTTCAAAACATTAGCGCTAGAGGTAAACGTTTTGTTGGCCGACTACCTTTGGGGCCCCTCAACAGGAGTTGAAGAACTTCAGTCCATTCTAGGTCTCGTTGTTGATGGCGTATATGGAGAGGAAACAAGAGTTGCCCATCTTGCAGAACTAGAAATTAGAAAATTGGCTGCCGATAACGTACCTAATGGCCCTGAAATAATTAAGGCCTCATCTTCTGCTAGCGCTACTCCGCCTGCCGCCAAAGACTGCTTTCAAGAGACGCCTGCTGTTATGTCGTGTTGGCCTGGTTATGAAGGCGGTAACGAATCAACTATTGAAGCTGCCTTCAATAGGTTGCCTGCTCCTCTACGGAATAGGGTTCCTTCAGATGTAACTCTCGTCAATGGTTGTCACCCATTTACAAATCGTTGCCCGTATGGCGTCATGGATAGTTATGGTTGGGGCCCGGATGGGCAATGCTGTGATTTTCCTTGGGGCCGATCAATCTGGATTTCTAATCGAGGGATTAGTTCCGGGCATTTAGACGACATAATGATGCATGAAGCATTCCATGCTGTTGAATTCTTAACTCTGAGTCAAGATGTTCGCTCTCGAATACAAAGTGTGTTTGGTGATAGCGAAAGAGCAGCCGATGGCGCCGTCGCATACTTTGGAGGCAACTGGCAACACTATCGAGGGTCTGGAACTGGTCTCACTGAATCAGAACGAGCACTTTTTGACGAAATTTTTAATTAGAGGGAACTAAAACAACTTTCGAACCGTCTTATGTAAAAGATAAAAGAAAGTAACCATTATGAAAAAATCCTCTGTTCAACTTTTAACCATTCTACTGCTCACTTTTGTTGCGGCGTGTTCATCTACTGCGTCTTCAGAAATATCTCCTGTTTCTGGTGACGAAGCAACTACTACCACGCTTGCCGTCCCTTATCGATGTAAAGCAATGAATGAATCCTGTGGTTACGGCTGGGATTCCTCTTTAGGTAAATACGTTGACATTTGGGAGTTAACTGACGATGGAACCACTTGGATCATCAAAAGAGAATACTACGTTGAAGGTCAAGCCCGATGCGAAGGGCTTGTTGAGGGCTGCGGTTACCGGTGGGATGAAGCAACCGGAAAGCATTATGACTTCTGGGTTTGGGATTACGGAACTAATCAGTACGTAGACAAAGAAATGATCTCGATCCCGTAAAACTAGCTATACGACCCGGCAGAGAAAGTCTCTACCGTCCTCCTTTACGTCGACGGCCTTTGTTTCGATGCGATTCTGGCCCTAAATCCCCATGGACGCTCTCTAACTCAGCAGCGAACGCTTCTTCAAATGAAGCTTCTTTTACTTCGTCTTGCTCGTCTTCATAATCGTCACTCAAGTTGTAATTTTCGTCATCGTCGTCAAAGTCTTCATCTAATTCTTCAGGTTCAGATGCTTCAGGTTCAGATGCTTCAGGTTCAGATGCTTCAGGTTCTGATTCTTCAACTTCATCAATTACTTGGCTGTCTTGTTGATCGTCATCCTGATTTTCATTACCTTCTGAAAGATTTAGAGAAATCTTGCCGTTTGGATCTACATCCTCTACAACAACTTCAATCTCTTGACCGAGTTCAAGTACATCTTCGACTTTGTCAATTCTCTTTGACCCTCCGATTTTTGAGATATGTAAAAGACCATCTCGTCCGGGAAGAATATTTACAAAAGCACCGAACTTAGTGATGTTTACTACTTTCCCAGGATAAGAAACCCCTACTTCAGCTGTTGGTGGGTCAACTATCAACATGATTTGTCGTACGGCTTCGTCAACTACCATCCGGTCTGATGAAGCTACGGAAACAAGACCCACCATGCCATCATCGTCGACGCTGATATCGGCTCCTGTTTCTGCTTGAATTGTGTTTATCATTTTTCCTTTTGGTCCAATGACTTCACCAATTTTCTCAACTGGTATTTCAAAGCTTTCAATCTTTGGCGCATGTTCCCCAACATCGTCACGTGGCGCAGGAATTGCGTTTGTCATTACTGAAAGGATTTGCATTCTGGCTTCTTTTGCTTGATTTAATGCGGATGCAAGAACTTCAGCAGGGATGCCGTCAATCTTTGTATCAAGTTGCAGTGCTGTCACAAATTCCTCTGTTCCAGCCACTTTGAAATCCATGTCTCCAAAGGCATCTTCTGCTCCGAGAATGTCGGTAAGTGTTACGTATTTGCCTTCATGGAGAACAAGACCCATCGCAATCCCAGCTACTGGGGCTTTAATTGGAACTCCGGCATCCATCATTGACAGAGCGCCCGAGCAAACCGAACCCATTGAGGTTGATCCATTTGATGACAAAACTTCTGATACCAGTCGGAGTGTGTAAGGAAAGTCTTCGAAATTAGGAACAACTGGGAATAAGGCTCTTTCGGCAAGAGCGCCATGTCCTATTTCTCGGCGCTTAGGCCCTCGCATAAATCCTGTTTCTCCAGTTGAGAATGGAGGGAAATTGTAATGGTGCATGAACCTTTTTCGGTCAATTGGATCAATGCCATCAATCATTTGATCCATTTTTCCGGTCCCTAAGGTGGCAACATTCATTACTTGTGTCTCTCCTCTTTGGAAGAGGCCAGATCCATGGGCAGTTGGAATAATACCGACATCTGAGGAGAGAGATCTAATTTCTGATGGGTTTCTCCCATCTATACGAACCTCTTCTTCAACAATTCGCTTACGGACAGAATCTTTAGTTACCGATCGGATTGCTGCACTTATTTGAGTTTCAGCGTCATCGATTTCTGCAAACTGTTCTGCTAATTCTTCATGAATCGCTGCACTGACTTCGGCTTCGGCTTCTGACCGTGCACTTTTATCTGCAATGGTTTGAGTTTCCGCGATTCGTTCTCTCCCAGCGGCATCCACCGCTGCATAAATTTCATCTGAATAATCAACAAAGGCTTCGTATGCCATGGTTTCAGGTTCTCCCACAGCCTTTACGAGTTCGTGTTGAATGTCTATCACTTCTTTGATGTATTGCTTCGAGAATTCAAGCCCTTCAGCCAAAACTGACTCGTCAACTTTTTGGGTACCGGATTCATAAATATCCCAAGTTGCTTCGGTGCCGCCGGCTTCAACCATCATCACTGCGACGTCTCCACCTTCTAAAGCGCGCCCAGCTACTACCATCTCAAAGGCTGAATCTATGCCTTCTTCATAGGTCGGATGTGCTATCCATTCCCCAGCGGATGACCAAGCAATACGGACAGCCCCAACTGGGCCATCAAACGGAACTGGAGAAAGCATTAGAGCTAGCGAAGCTCCGTTTAGTGCTAACACATCATGAGGGTTCTCTAGATCGGCTCCTGTTACGGTTCCAACAATATGAACTTCGTTGCGGAAGCCTTCTGGGAACATAGGTCGAAGAGGGCGATCAATGAGACGACAAGTTAAAATTGCGGTTTCTGATGCTCTTCCTTCACGCCTGAAGAACGAACCTGGAATCTTTCCTGCTGCGTACATTCGCTCTTCTATGTCCACAGTAAGTGGGAAGAAGTCTGCACCGGGGCGAGCTGACTTTGCCCCAGTAGCTGTTACTAAAACTGTCGTGTCGCCAAGGCGAGCTAATACTGCACCTCCGGCTAATCCAGCTAATCTGCCTGTTTCAAATGAAATCGTTTTTTCTGTCCCAGAAAATGTGTGTGAGACGCTTTGAATCGTTGTCATATTTTTCCTAATTTCTTTCTAAGTGGTTGCCCACAAAATTCATGACGCTCAATTGTTGAGTCTTCAGTCTCCAGTTGGATGCTTCCCAACATCAATTTGAATGATGGTGAGCGACATACAGCTGGCACTGATGACCGCTATGAAATTTCACGTCGCTTTCTAATTATTTTTTGTTACTTATTGCCTTTATAGATTGTAGGTCTTATTTGACTGCCGTAGAGGTAACTAACGTCGGAGCCCTAACTTGGCAATTATTGCTCGATAGCGTTCAACATCGTTTTTTCTAACGTAATCGAGCATCCTGCGTCGACGTCCAACAAGCATTAAGAGCCCTCTTCTGCTGTGGTGATCTTTCTTATGAACTTTCAAGTGTTCAGTTAAATGATTGATCCGGTCACTAAGTAATGCGATCTGCACTTCTGGAGAACCTGTATCGCTCTCGTGTAATCGATTTTCTGTGATTGTGTCAGCCTTTGGGGGCAAATTTGTCGGCATAGTAAACCTCTGGGTATAGGACCCGGCCTCATAACGGGTTTATAACCGCGTTGGAAGCCACGGAGGGCCGGGTTTTTTGCCGACCCTAGATAGTCCACCTTGAACTATCCGCGGTTTACAATCCTATCAGTACCCCCTAAAAGGAACACCTTTAGGTAATTCTGTCTAAAAACTTCCTTTAGTGATTTGTGCCATTTCCACCGCGGCTTCAGCGCAATCTCCGCCTTTATCACCTGATTTTATGTCAGCTCGTTCTAAAGCTTGGGCATAGTTTTCAGTAGTTAGAATCCCAAAAATAACTGGGATTCCAGTGTTCAGATTGACTTGCATGATCCCTGATGCTGACTCTCCAGCGACATAATCAAAATGAGGGGTTTCTCCGCGAATTACGGCGCCTAAACAGATTATTGTGTCTACTTCTTTAGATTCTGCGAGAACTTTTGATGCTAAGGGTGCTTCAAATGCTCCCGCGACCCAAACCAAACTAATGTTGTCATCGTTTACGCCAAGTTTTTCTAATCGTTTCAACGCTCCGTCAAGTAAGTGTTGGGTTATTCCATCATTGAATCGGCTTGCAACTATTCCAACACGGATCTCTGTTCCATCTAACGGATGGTTAATTTCTTTCATGCTGATTCCGTTTCTTCATTGCTTTCTGACAGATCGTGCCCAAGTCGTTCTTTTTTTGTTTGGAGATAGCGAATGTTTTCGTCATTTGGATCTATGCGTAGAGGTATACGGCCCACAATGTCAAGACCATAGCCTTCAAGCCCTCCATACTTCACTGGATTGTTTGTCATGAGTCTCATTTTTGATATACCCAAATCTGCCAGAATTTGGGCTCCTACTCCATATTCTCGAGAGTCGATTGGAAGGCCTTGTTGCAAGTTTGCATCAACGGTATCCAGCCCATCATCTTGAAGTTTGTAAGCACGCAATTTGTGCCCTATTCCTATACCGCGACCCTCGTGTCCACGTAAATAAACAATGACCCCGGATCCTTCTTCTCCGATTATTTCTAAAGCAGAATCAAGTTGTGATCCGCAATCGCAACGTATTGAGCCGAGAAGATCCCCGGTTAAGCACTCTGAGTGAACACGAACTAATGGTTCTTCTACGTTTTCTATGTCTCCGAGTACGTAGGCGACATGTTCAATTTCATCCAAAACTGACCGGTAAGCGTGAGCAGCGAATTCTCCATGTTTTGTTGGAATTCTTGCTTCAGCGAAATGCTCAACTAATTTCTCGTTCCGCCTCCGGTGCCTAATCAAGTCAGCAATTGTGATGAATAGCAGGTTGTGCTCTTCTGCAAATTTTTCTAGTTCAGGAACTCGTGCCATCGTTCCATCTTCATTCACTATCTCACTTAGCACTCCAACTGGTGGTCGGTCCGCCATTGCACAAAGGTCTACAGCTGCTTCCGTGTGACCTGCGCGTTTTAGGACCCCTCCTTTTCTTGCGCGTAGTGGAAAAATATGGCCAGGTCGAGCGAAATCTGTCCCGATACGATCAAGGTCGGCGAGAGCTTTCACAGTAGCTGAGCGGTCAGCTGCAGAGATTCCCGTGGTTGTATCACCGATTAAATCAACTGAAACTGTGAAGGCCGTCTTCATAGATTCTGTATTTTCAACAACCATTAACGAGAGATCGAGTTGATCCGCTCTTTCGTCGGACATTGGGGCGCAAATAACTCCACTGGTGTAGCGGATCATGAAATTCATTTTTTCCATAGTCATTGCGTCGGCAGCTATGATCAGATCCCCTTCGTTCTCCCGATCTTCGTCATCTACGACTACAAGAAATTCTCCTCTTGCATAGGCTTCGATCGCTTCTTCGATAGTTGCTAATGGCATTAATTTTTTCCTTTCAGAGCTGCATATGAATCGCTATTGATGATCCCTGCGATATAACGGGCAAACAAATCAGCTTCAACGTTGACTTGATCTCCAACTATTTTTTTCCCAAGCGTTGTGACTTCAAGAGTGTGTGGTATCACTGCAATATCAAAAGTTCTTTGTTCTTGGTTAGTGCTGGCGACAGTGAGGCTAATCCCGTCAAGAGCGATGGATCCTTTTCTGACAATTTGACCAGATACATCCTTTGGGATATTGAAAGTTAAGCGTTTTGATCCGTCCTCATGATCGTGGATGTGTAATACTTCCGCGATGGCGTCTACATGACCTTGAACTACATGGCCGCCAAATCGACCATTTGCTGACATAGAGCGTTCAAGGTTGACAATTTCACCTTCAGCCAATTTCCCCATGGTTGTCAAACTTAAGGACTCTGGAACTACATCTACAGCAAACCAGGAGTCTGAACTTTTATTTTCATACTCAACGACTGTTAAACAGCAACCGTTCACAGAAATTGAATCCCCAATGGATACATCACTAAGTATGGTGTGGGCGTTAATTTTCAGACGGCATCCATCACCATGCGAGCGTATGGAATGCATATCTCCAAGCTCTTCAATAATGCCAGTGAACATTTTTATTGCCTCTCCAACTATTGTGGTCTCCGAGGCTGCGTTCAAATGCAGACTGAATACGCAATGAGGCGTACTTTGATACGCCAAATCTGTTTCCAGTCTTACATCCTCTCCCATCCGGACTCTTACCGTCGGCTCAGGAATTTCACCTGATCAACCTTGATCAATTTTCACAAGGGTCGCGGGCTGCTGTTATTAACAGGTCACCGCCGGTAGGGATTTTCACCCAACCCCGAGGACTATGTACTTCTGATTCTCAAAAGAAATTCAGGCTTTTACCTTACCGGGCATAAAAGAGAAGGCGTCATAGTTCCATAAATTGAAGGCTTTGTATTGATTTCAGATTTTATTTTGAAGCCATAATTTGTTTTGTTGTCTGCACATCTGTATTTAATTGAGCTAATAGTGCTTCAAGATTGTCAAACTTCTTTTGTGAACGTAAGCGTTCAGTAAAACGCACTCTGACTTGTTCTCCATATAGGTCTCTATTGAAATCAAGCACATGAGCTTCTAATAAGAGATCTCCGTCTTCATAGAAGTGTGGCCGAGTTCCTAACGATATTGCTGTTGGGTGGCTAGATTTATCTGATAGTTCTAACCATCCTGCATATACCCCGTCTGCCGGAAGCAATATTGAGCTGTTGATTCGAACATTTGCTGTTGGGAATCCCAATTCTTTTCCTCGCCCATCTCCAGCAGTAACTACCCCTGAAACTTCATAGTCTCTTCCCAGCATGTCATTGGCCTTCTTTAATTCTCCTTCACCTAATGCTTGGCGTATGAAGGTTGAAGACACCTGCTTATGATCACGGACTGGTTCGCCATTTAGGCCTACTAAGTCCATTCCGATAACAGTGAAATCATGTTCCTTGCCCGCTTCTTGTAAAAGTGCCACGTTCCCTAGGCGCTGATGCCCGAAATGAAAGTCTTCTCCTACAACGACGTGCTTTACTTTCAAGCAATTAACCAGAACTTCTTCGATGAACTCTTCTGCGGTTTCTTTGGCTCTACTCTGATCGAAAGGAACCACCAAAGTGAGGTCTATTCCGGTGGTAGCGAGTTGCTCAAGTTTTTGGTCAAGGTCGGTTAATAATAACGGCGCAGATTCTGGTCGAACTACAGATGCAGGATGACGGTCAAAAGTAACTACTGCGGACCGTAAATCTTGTTCACTTGCCAATCGACATACCTCTGATATAACACTGCGGTGACCTTTATGCACTCCGTCATAAGCCCCAATAGTTAATACAGTTCTTTGGTCTTCTTGTTTTGCTGGAACAATTTGTCGATGTACTTCCACTTGGTGGAGGCTACCGGTCACTTAGCCTCTATTAACACAACCGACGGTTTTACCCGGCCTTTATGTGGCTCATAAATAGCTAAAAGATCTCCATCGTGATTTAATACCGCCCAGGGGCCATTACCGTTATCTGCTCCCAAACGTTCACGATCAAGAATTCTTCCATAACTGACATCGACAGCTACTTCTTCAGAAACTCTTACTTTGTTGAAGTCTCGGAGCCCTTCCGAGGGGGGAAGCAGAACAGGTTCTTCAATAGATTTGGCTTCTTGGACTGTAAATGAACCGATAGCAAGCCTACGTAAACTTTTTAAGTGGGCGCCACCGCCTAAAAGGTCCCCAATATCTGCCGCTAAAGAACGTATATAAGTTCCACTAGAACATTTGACCTCGCATTTGAAAGTTAGAGGGTCATCTGTCGGATCAATATCAAACTGTTGGACAGTTACCTTACGAGACTGACGCTCTATCTCTCCTCCTTCTCTAGCGATTTCATAAAGTCGTCGGCCGCCGACTTTAAGAGCTGAAACCATTGGAGGTATCTGGTCAATCTCTCCGGTCAATTTCAAGGCTACTTTTCTCACATCATCAAGTTTTACTGAATCCATAATGTGAGTTGCGGTAACCTCACCGGACGCGTCAAGAGTTGTGGTTTCAACCCCTAGAACAATATGTCCCACATAATGTTTAGGGAGACTTGTCAAATAGCGAAGTATGCGAGTGCTCCGTCCCACTCCAAGAACTAAAACTCCAGTTGCGTCAGGGTCGAGGGTTCCTGAATGTCCCACTTTTTTGGTGCCAAACAAACCTCGGCATTTAGCCACCACATCATGGCTTGTCCACCCTGAAGGCTTATCAATAATGGAAATACCATTTGGTTCTGGCTTGATTTCATTCATCAGAAGGAATCTCTAAATCACGAAGTATTTTCTCTATACGTTCCGCAGATTTTCCGGTTTCGTCAATAAGAAAATTCAGTTGTGGCACCCTTCTGAGACGCGAGCGGTTGCCAATTGCCTGTTGCAATCGGTTTCTGTGGTCGTTAAAGGACTCTAAAAGGGTTTCGTCATCAACAATCCCAGTTATATACACCTTTGCCTTAGTCAGATCACGGTCTGACTCAACTCCGGTTATTGACGCAAGATCTAATCGATCATCATCAATCAGTTCTATCTCTTCGGCCAGAATTCGTGTTAATAGAACGTTGACTCGGTCCGACCTATCAAACCTTCGATTTGGTTTATTATGGCGTTGCGGATGCCGTGCCATGATTTACGTTCGAGGGATTTCTCGTTCGTCGTAGGTTTCAATAACATCCCCTTGTTTGAGGTCTTGGAAGTCTGAAAGCCCAATACCACATTCGAATCCTGTTTGAACTTCTGCTACATCTTCTTTGAATCGGCGGAGAGAACTTATTTCACCTTTCCAAATAATTGACCCATCGCGAAGGAAGCGAACTTTGGACCCTCGGGAAATAAGTCCATTCTGTACATAACAACCTGCTACACGTCCTATTCGAGGTATTGAGAAGATTTCTCTTACTTCTGCGTCTCCAGTGACGATTTCTTCAAACTCTGGAGTCAGCATTCCTACCATTGCTGCTTCGATATCTTCAATTAATTTGTAGATGATTTCGTATGTTCTGATTTCTACTTGTTCTGTTACGGCAAATTCTCTGGCTATTCTTTCGGGTCGTACATTGAAACCTATAATTGTTGCGTTTGTTGCCGCTGCGAGCTGAATATCATTCTTAGTTATCCCACCAACACCACGATGGACGAAAGACAAGCGCACTTCCTCTCTCTCTAACTTTCGGAGACTCTCCACTACCGCTTCAAGTGACCCATTTACATCCGCTTTGACAATTAGGTTCAGATTTGCTGCTTCTCCGCGCTGAATTTGTTCAAAGATGTCTTCAAGACGGGCTCCACCAGAGAGAGCATGAGAATCCCGACTCATAGTCGTTTGACGCTTCCAATGTTCTCGGCTTTCTGCTACACGACCAGCAATTCTTTCATTTGGAGCAACTACGAAACCTTCTCCAGCATCCGCTACATCAGATAGTCCCAAAACTTGAACAGGAGTCGAAGGCCCTGCCTCTTGAACTTGTTCTCCTAAATCATTAACCATGGCTCGGACTTTGCCCCAAGCTGCACCGGCGACAAGTGGATCACCTATGTTTAGTGTTCCTCGTTGGACAAGTATTGTAGCGACTGGTCCGCGACCAATATCGAGGTTAGATTCAAGGACTACACCTTGGGCTCGTCCTTCTGAGCTTGCTCGAAGATCTTCCACTTCAGCAAGTACTTTCAGGTTTTCTAAGAGGTCGTCAATTCCTAGGTCCTGTAAAGCTGAAATCTCAACAGTTACCGTGTCTCCTCCCCATGCTTCAGGGACAAGTTCATTCTCGGCGATTTGCGTCATTGTTCTTTGCACATCAGCATTTTCGCGATCAATTTTATTGATTGCCACAACTATGGGAACTTCAGCTGCTTTTGCGTGGCTTATAGCTTCTGCTGTCTGTGGCATAACTCCATCATCTGCTGCTACGACTAACACAACGATGTCGGTTGCATCTGCTCCCCGAGCACGCATCTCGGTGAAAGCTTCGTGTCCAGGAGTGTCGATAAAGGTAAGAGGATGGCCATCTAGTTCAACTTGGTATGCCCCAATATGCTGAGTTATTCCACCTGTCTCACCGTCTGCAACGTTTGTTTTTCTTATCTGGTCAAGAAGTTTAGTTTTTCCGTGGTCAACGTGACCCATCACCGTAATAATTGGTGGTCGGATTGGAGCTTCAGAATCTTCTTGGTCTTCAGAGACTTCAAGAAGTTTCAATAATTCAACTTCCTGCTCTTCTCCTAAATCCACAAGACGTATTTCTGCGCCGATTTCTACAGCGAATAACTCAATCATGTCGTCTGAAAGAGATTGTGTTGCGGTAACCATTTCACCTTGCTGCATCAAGAATCTGACTACATCTGCAGCTGTCCGATTGAGTTTTGGGCCTAACTCTTGAGCAGTTGTAGGCCTTTCGATCAGAACTTCTCCTTCAGGAACCGCAGCGTCTTCTGGTGTGTAGTTTGGTGCGTCTAGCGGCTCAAGTTCTTCTTGAACTCTACGACGTCGTTTTTTACCGCGTGGTGGGCGTCTACCGCCACCTGGACCGCCACCCGGTTTGCCAGTGTTTTGTGGCCCCCCCGGGCCCATATCAGGTCGCACTCCCGCGCCTGGAACTGACTCTCGAGGTCCTCCACTTGGTGCTGGTCTCCGTGGTGTAGCGGTTGGTGGAGGCGTATTTCGTCTTCCTGAAGGTCCTCCAGCAGGTGGGGGTTGACGTCGTCCTCCTTGGCCGGGTGGTGGAGGAATGGGTTTACCTGATCTAGAAGTTGGTGGAGGAGGTATTGGCTTACCTGTTGAAGAACGCGGTGGAGTTGTGTTTTTTGTGCCAGTGTCCGCTGGTTGAGAAGGCTTTTCTTCTTTTTCTTCTATTTTTTGAACGGGTCGTTCAGTTTTTTCTGATTTGCTCTTTTGCTCACTTGTTTCTTGTGAACTTTCCTTAGTTGATGCTTCTTCTGTATCTTCAACTTTTTTCGCAGTTGATTCTTTAGCTGCAGGTTCTTTAGCTGCAGGTTCTTTAGCTGCAGGTTCTTTAGCTGCAGGTTCTTTAGCTGCAGGTTTTTTAGCTGCAGGTTTTTTAGCTGCAGGTTTTTTAGCTGCAGGTTTCTCTTCCTTGACTTCGTTTACTAAACCCTCGCGTTCAGCTTTGCGGCGCACTCGGTCAGCCTGAGGCTCAGGCATTCCTGAGGAATGCCCTTTTACCCCTATTCCTAAAGTCCCGCAAAGTTCAATGACCTGCGCATTAGTCATTCCTAACTCTCGCGCTAACTCATAAACACGAATATTGTTTGCCACTTCTTAATATAAATCTTTCGCTCAAATGGCCTAAATAGCCACGAACTGACACTATCGGAAACCATGCCTTATAACCCGTTTTTCAGGATTCTTCATCAATTATTGACTGGGATTTAGAAGACTTTAAAAATAAGAATCAGTTTTGCTCTTCGGCTTCTTCTTCGACTGCCTCTTCTTCGACTGCCTCTTCTTCGACTGCCTCTTCTAAAGATCCAGAATCTTCAGAAGACAATGCATCTTCAACAACATCCTCTTGATCTGAGATTTCTTCTTCAGTAACTGAGCCTTCATTCCATTCATCTAAGGAGATCTCTGGTCCACCCTCTGCTGGTTTCCAAACCTGTTCTCCAGTTTCTTCATCAACAATCCATTCACCTTCGGCCCAATCCACTTCGTCATATGCCGCTTCTTCTGCTACTTGAGTTTCACTCTTGATATCTATTCTCCAGCCAGTCATTCTGGCTGCAAGTCGAGCATTCTGACCTTCCTTGCCAATAGCCAAAGAAAGTTGATAATCAGGCACTATAACAACGGCAGATCCCGCCTCTTCGTCAACAATGACTTCATTTACTTTTGCTGGTGAAAGCGCTTTCATCACAAAATCTTTTGGATCTTCAGAGTAAGGGACTATGTCAATCTTTTCACCGCGAAGTTCATTAACCACCATGCGCACACGAGCACCCCTCGCTCCCACACATGCACCAACTGGATCCACTTGCGGATCATTGGATCCCACAGCAATTTTTGTCCGATGGCCTGGTTCCCGAGCACATGATTTAATTTCTACTACCCCGTCTGCAATCTCAGGAACTTCTAGTTCAAATAGGCGTTTAATTAAACCGGGATGAGTTCGACTTACTACAATCTGTGGGCCCTTTGCAGTTTTTCTTACTTCAACTATGTACGCCTTTAGACGTGCATTTGCTTCTGGTCGTTCATAGGGAACTTGCTCAGCTTGTGGTAAAAGAGCCTCTACCCGTCCGAGATCAAGAAGGGTATAACGTGCGTCGCTTTGTTGAATAATCCCTGTAACAATGTCTCCTTCACGGCCTGCATACTCTTCATATTTCAGATCACGCTCAGCTTCTCGAATGCGCTGGCTCATTACTTGTCGGGCAGTCTGTGCTGCTATCCTCCCGAAATTCTCTGGAGTGACGTCTCTTTCTGGCCCGACTGGTTCTCCTTCTTCGTCTATGTCCTGAGCTAGAACTCGAATGTCCATAGTTTCAAAGTCAATTGTGACCCATGAAAAATCTTCTGCGCCAGGCATCCGGCGATATGCCGATTCCAAGGCATCTGCTAACGCTCCTAATAAAGCCTCTATTGAGATACCTCGATCATCGGCAAGTGCTCGAAAAGCCTCTTTCATGTCAATACTCATTGTCCTGCTCTACTTCCGCTATGGAGGCTGCTACCAACTGAGGCCTCATTTTTTTGTCCATCTGAACTCAAACTTTTTGACCAATCAAATACTGTACGAGCTTTTAAGATCTGGCCATAGTTCAAAATTCGAGATCCTTCTTCAACCAAAACTGAAATTTCTTGATCATCAGCTCTTTCTAACTCTCCAGTAACTCGCCGATCACCCTCAGTTCCAGGTTGAGTTTTAAGAGTAATTTTTGATCCGACAGCCCGTAAAAAATGTTCTGGTTTTTTCAGTGAACGTTCCAAACCTGGGCTACTAATTTCAAGGGTGTAGGTTCCAGTTATTGGATCTGCATGGTCAAGCGCCCTTGAAACTTCACGGGTTAGTGGTGCAATGTAGTCCATTCCAATTCCATCTGGACGATCAACAGTAAGGCGTACTACCCCTCCGGTGTATTCCACATCAACTAATTCCACTTCTAAGCGTTCACACAAAGGAGATACTAAAGTTTCAATTTGCTCAACTAAACTCATGATCTTCCCAACTTTTCCTTACTTTTTAACTTCAGCAATTCTCGCGCAGTGAAAACGAAAGGCGTGGGCTAAGCCCACGCCTCGTCGCAAATACTGCACGATGCATGCAATATTTAATCATACCCGAGTATTAACCGGTCTGCAGTTTGAAATTCATACTTGCAGAAGTTCTGAAGTGGCGAACCTACGTGATTATCGTGGCTTTAGTTCTCGACATGACGCTTAATCATCTCAATTCGAGAAACTGAGTCATTAGCATCTTCGCCTTGTTCTTCCAAGAGGCGGTCTCGGTCACGAGCGGCTTCACGTTCTGCTTTCTTAACATCAACACGTTCTAAAGCTGCTTCAGTGCCATGTTCCATAATAAAATCGGCCCATTCAACTAACGTGTCAACCATTTCATCTTCTGGTACGACTAAAGCATTTCTTCCCTTAATGAACAAGTGCCCTCTCTTATTTCCTGCTGCTATGCCTAAGTCTGCATCGCGTGCTTCCCCAGGTCCGTTTACAACACATCCCATAACCGCCACTTGAAGAGGAATTTCCCTCTCAGCAAATGCACTCATAGCTTCTTCGGCTACAGCCACCACATCAATTTCTGCTCTACCGCAACTAGGACAAGCAACCAGGTCAACATTCTTGCGCTCTCTCAAACCAAGGGATTCAAGCAGATATCTACCTGCTTTCGCTTCTTCAACTGGATCTGCTGTTAGCGAATACCGAATTGTGTCTCCAATTCCTTCCGCTAAAAGCGTTGCTATACCTGCTGTTGATTTGATTACTCCGCCAGGTAGCGGTCCTGCCTCTGTGACCCCGAGATGCAAGGGGTATTCTGTAACTTCAGCTAATTGCCGGTAAGCATCGATCATGAGAGGAACACTGGAAGCCTTGACTGATATCTTTATTAAGTCAAAGCCCACTTCTGCGAAATATCCGATTTCATTCAGCGCAGATTCAACCATGGCTTCTGGGGTAACGACATTGCCATACTTCTCATAAAGTTCTGGGTGAAGTGACCCTCCATTTACGCCTACGCGAATTGGTACCCCTCGATCTCTCGCTTCACTGGCTACCGTTTTTATATGTTCTGGTTTGCGGATATTCCCAGGGTTAAGACGCAAGCAATCAACACCTGCTTCCAAAGCTGCTAATGCCATACGGTATTGGTGATGGATGTCCGCAACTATTGGCACGGGAGATCGAGGAACGATCCGGGCTAGCCCTTCTGCTGCTTCCGGTTCGTTACAAGTGCAACGTACAATGTCAGCGCCAGCTAAAGCTAGATCGTAAATTTGCTGAAGCGTCGCTTCATGATCCGCCGTTTTTGTGATTGTCATCGACTGCACACTGATTGGGGATCCGCCTCCAACTGGAACGTCTCCGACCATTAGTTGCTTAGTAAGGCGTCGGGGGAATGTTGATTGAACCTCCATATATCGGAGACTACCGGAAGTAATGGGTCAGCCCAGACAAAATTCAACCAAAATCAGGAAGATCTACAATGTCTCGGAAAAGTGCTACCAAAGTCAAAGAAATAAGGAATATCAAAACAACCCAAGTTAATGGCACCAATTTTGAGACGTCAGCACGATGCTGACGTCCACCAAATGAACGTAAACGTTCATATGTGGCTATTAATACATGTCCTCCATCAAAGGGAAGAAGTGGAATGAGATTAAATACCGCTACGAAGACATTAATTAGAACTAAGAACCAAATGAAGTTATATGCCCCGGATTCGAACAGACTGCTTCCAAGTAAAGCGACTCCATAAATTGACAAAAGACGGTTTTCATCATCGGTAGACACTCCTGTTCCAACTTGGGAGGCAGAACCTCCTCCTTCTACTGCGCCTCCAATGAAACTTGATAAGCCTCCCGGAGTAAAAAACTGAGCGATGGCCTTCGCTGAATTTCCAATTAAGTCAACCGTTTCGCTGGCAGATCGGCTTATAGATGAACCTAAGCCAAGGGTCTTGAGGGGGTGACGAGCTGATACCCCAAAGAACCCTTGTACCGCCATTTGTTGAGGCGGCAACGGCGTAAAAGCCTTAGTGCTTTGAACTGTTTTTACAGTCCCATCTGTTCTTTTTACCTCTAATAGAAATGTCTCTTGTTGGGAGGCCTTAGAAACAACTTGACTCCAAGTAGTTGTTTCTTGTCTGTCCACTGACAGAATTTGGTCTCCTTCTTGCAAGCCAGGAAATGACGCAGCCCCAATTGAAGTCAGACGTTCACCAACTTGAGCTGCCAGCACCTCAATCGACCCATCTTTACTTATTTCTACAGGGATTACTTTGCCGATTGAACTACGAACAACTGCTCCAAACTGGTCAAAGTCACTTACATCCACGCCACCGACTGTCAAGATTTGATCACCTTCAGATACCCCAATGGACTCCGCCGTTGAGTCACTTACTACAGAACCAACTTCCCAAGTATCTGTCGACGGGCTACCCACCATTGAAAAGAGAAAAAAAAGTAAAACAAAGGCAAGGATGAATTGCATACCTGAACCAGCCAAAGAAACTGCAAGTCGTCGTGGATAACTTTGAGCGCGATATGAACGGGACTCATCTTCTAGCTCGACATCTTCAAGATTTGACATGCCGATAATCCGAACGTACGCACCAGCCGGAATTGCTTTTACTCCGTATTCCGTTTCTCCTCTTTTGATTGACCATAAACGTGGTCCAAACCCAATGAAGTACTCAGTGACCTTCATTCCTGATAAACGGGCGGCAAGTAAATGCCCTAGTTCGTGAAGTGCCAACATGACCACGAAAGCAAGCACTACAGCAACCATCGACAGCCCACCGAATTGAATAAGGACCACCCCTAGAAAAATCAGTAGCAGCAGTCGAATTTGCTCTGGTTTTTCTAATTTCTTCATGTCTTGTTCAGAATTATCTCAGAAGTGAGTCTTCGAGACTGCTTATCTATTTCCAAAATATCTTGAATCTCATTTGCCTTATCACCGGACCAAGCATTTAAAGATTCTTCTAAAACTTGAGATATCCCAATCCATGAAAGCTTCTTTTCAAGAAAAGAAGCGACTGCTACCTCATTAGCCGCATTCAACCAAGCAGGAGCTGTCTCCCCCATAGAACCTGCTTCAAAAGCTAGGTCTAAGCAACGAAATACTGCACGATCTGGTGTTTCAAAATCGAGTTGACTTAACTCACTCCAATCAATTTCTCCATAAGGAACACTTAAGCGATTCGGATAGGCCAAGGCATACCCAATGCATAAACGCATGTCCGGTTGTGAAAGTTGAGCAATTGTTGCCCCATCAGAGAAAGTAACCATGGAATGCACAATCGACTGTGGATGTACTACCACCTCTATATCCTCATAGTCAATTCCAAATAGTTCGTGCGCTTCTATAACTTCTAGTCCTTTATTCATGAGCGTTGAAGAATCAACAGTAATTTTTGGACCCATAGACCAGGTTGGATGATTCAAGGCTTCTTCAACACTAATTGTTGAGAGCTCGGCTAGTTCTTTACCGCGAAATGGCCCACCAGAAGCAGTCAAAACAATTTTCGATACGTTTTCTTCATTATTGTTTGCCCGTAAACATTGGTGTATTGCACAATGCTCACTATCTACTGGTAGCAACTCAGCCCCCGGAGTATTCCTTGCTTTCTGTACTACTGGTCCAGCAGCAATAAGAGACTCTTTGTTCGCTAATCCAAGACGATTTCCTGCTTCTAGAACAGACATAGTTACAGGTAATCCTGCAAAACCCACGACACCATTTATCGCTACTTCCCCCATTTCTGCTGCCTCAGCAAGAGCAGTTTGGCCGGCAAGTATTTCTATTTTCGAAGGCAAGAGATTCTTTAAATCTGAAACCAAACTTGGATCCTCAATAGCTACAACTGCTGGGTTGAATTGCTTTGCTTGATCTGCAAGTTTTTCCAAAGATTTTGCCGCTCCAAGAGATACGACTTCATATTCATCTGGACATGAATCAACAATCTCGAGCGTTTGTGTACCAATTGACCCTGTTGAACCAAGGATAGAAACTTTGGTAGCCATAAAAGGAGAATACCGTGATTTAACTTAAGTTATATGTAGATCAGCCGCCGAATAGATCTAAAAGACGCGCAGTGTAATATGTGGCGGGTAAGACAAAGAGGAGAGCATCAAATCTGTCAAGTAGACCTCCATGCCCTGGAAGAATGCTTCCCATATCTTTTATACCCAGATCTCTCTTAATCATCGACTCACAAAGATCGCCTAGTGGGGCCACTAAAGCTGCGACTACCCCAAGAACAAAAGCTGAACCTAGATCTCCTGGGGTGTCTCCAAACGGCGTAATTTGACCCGTAACTAATACAGTGACAGCAAAAGACACTGCCATACCGCCGATTAAACCTTCCATTGTTTTGTTTGGACTTACTGCTGCGAGTGGTGTCCGACCAGCAATACGGCCTATAACAAGACCACCAGTGTCATATCCAACAGTGGCAAGAACAGCGGCAAGCATCATGCCAATACCATTTACGTCTTTGAGCATGAGCCCTACAAATGAACCCAACATCCCAATATAGAGAACACCAAACATTGTGACGGAAATGTTGAGCATCGGCGCTTCTCTATCCACACCGGTGAAGTACCAAAGAAATGTAAATAGAACTGTTAGGAGAAGCACTAGTGGAACCGCTGCTTCAAATCGCCAATACGCCCCCAGATTCAAAGCCGCAACTGCGACAATTCCTAGAAGTGAAGCAGGTTGATAGCCTGCTCGGCGAACAGCCATAAAAAACTCTGCTGCAGCAAGAACCAAGAAAAATGTTGCCACCACCATGGTTACTGCAGCACCAAGATAGAAAGCGATAAGCACAAGCGCTCCAAGTGCTAGGCCAGTTATTATCGCAACAGGCATATCTCTGCCTTCTCCAGACGAGTTTCCACGTTTCCTCCCGCTGCGCTTACCACCTTTGCCATCCTGATTTGGTTCTTGCATCGGCGCTTCATTATCTGGGAGAGGAGGAAGCGGTTCTTCTGGCGGAAGTATTGGGGGGTTGAACTCTCCTGAAATACCAGAAGAAGCCTGTGTCGTCTCTGTTTCAAAGAAAGAAGTTGCAGAAGAATCTTCTAAATTAGCTACCGGTTGTTGAGATTCATGTTCTTCTGGAACATCATCTGCCCAACGGGGAACCTCTTCTTCTAACCATTCATCAGAAGACGATGAAGTGGCCGGTGGATCTGTCCAAGGTGGAAGATCATTACCTGACTGATCTTCTTCAAATACTGACCGCCCTGGAGTAACCTCGTCTTCTGAGGTTTCGAGTCCAAGTATCCTTATCTCTTCAAATTTTGGTTGATCATTCATTATTTCTCCCGAATTACCTTAAGCCTAGACCTCAAGTAGTTCACTCTCCTTGGATGCTCTAGCTTGATCAATAGCAGCCTCATGTTTATGGATTAGTTCATCTAAGCGATCAGAGGCATGTTTAATATCATCTTCTGAGACGCCGCCACTACCGCCAATATCATCAAGATCTTTACGCCCACTACGCCGCTGGCCTCTGAGTCGATTTTTTCCTTCTTCTGCCATGCTGTTCACCATTCGCACCAACTCTTGTCGTCGTTCCTGAGTTAACTCAGGAAAAGATAATCTTATTGAATGTCCATCATTACTGGGGGTCAGGCCTAATTCTGCCTTAACGATTGATTTTTCAATGGCTGTTACGTTGCCAGGATCATGTGGTGTAATCAACAATTGTCGCGCTTCAGGAACAGAGAAACTTGCTAGCTCTTGCAATTTCATCTCAACTCCATACGCCTCTACTGAGATACGTTCCACTAAGGAAGAAGATGCGCGACCGGTTCGTATTGTAGAGAACTCTTTTTTTGAATGAGCGACAGCTTCCGTCATGCGTTCTTCAGCTTCTTCAAGCACTAACTGAATCATTTCGTTACTCAAATTCACTCCTCATTAAGTAACCAGAGTACCGACAGGTTCTCCTGCAAGTATGGATCTAACATTGCCTGAACTCATAAGATCAAACATCACGATGGGTAGCTGATTATCCATACAAAGCGTAATTGCGGTTGAATCCATAGGTTGAAGACCTTGTTTAATAACCTCAAGATGACTGATCTCATCTATTTTGTTAGCTTTCGGATCAACTCTAGGGTCAGCCGTATATATACCATCTGTTCCTGAATGTGACCCTTTAAGAAGTACTTGAGCTTCCATTTCTACTGCTCTTAGTGCTGCTGCAGTGTCTGTAGTGAAAAAAGGATTTCCCGTTCCACCTGCAAAAATTACTACACGACCTTTTTCTAAATGGCGAATGGCTCGACGCCTTATATATGGTTCAGCGATTTGTGCCATATGAATTGCTGTTTGCACACGAGTAGGTTGACCTAATTGCTCTAATGTGTCCTGAAGAGCTAAAGCATTAATTGATGTTGCAAGCATCCCCATATAATCAGCCTGTGCTCGATCCATGCCTGCTCCAGCACCTGACATCCCCCGCCAAATATTTCCTCCGCCTACAACAACAGCTAGATCAACATCAAATGCATCTCTGACACCAACTATTTCTTTAGCTATTTGCGTGACGATTTCGCCGTCAATGCCATACCCGTTATTTCCGGCAAATGCCTCACCGGAAACTTTTAAAAGAACTCGACTCCATCGAGCAGAATCTTTACTGGACAAACTCAACCTCCGAGATATGCCTGGACGAAGCGAACTATTTCTCCACCGCCTAATGAATCTCTAACTGAAGTCTTGTCTCCATGAAGTCCTTGGTCAAGTAAAACTGATTCTCTGAACCAACCTGTGAGACGGCCTTCAACAATTTTTTCCCATGCCTGTTCTGGCTTGCCTTCAGCTTTAGTTATTTCGAGAAGAGCAGCTCTCTCTTTCTCTATAGCTTCTTCGGGTACTTCTTCCCGAGTGAGGGCAGCTGGTTTAGCGAAGGCTATGTGAAGAGCAACTTGGTGAAGGGTCTCTTGGTCAACGCCTTTTCCTTCTACGATTACTCCATTTACTCCTCGTCCATCTTGCTTATGAAGATAAACGTCTATCAGATTTCCTTCTTCCGCTTCTACAACTTCAACTTTTCCGACTTCAACATTTTCTTTAATTGATAAGCGGAGATCATCAAGTTCTTGCGTGTAGCCATCGACTGCATCTACTCCATTGGAAAAAACATTTGCAGTTAAGGAGTCGACAAACGTTTGAAACTGTTCTGATTTTGCTGAAAAATCTGTTTCGCATTTTATGTGGACTAATGCTGCCTTGTTTCCTTCAGCAACTACCGCTACTGAACCTTCAGCGTTCTCCCTATCGGTTCGAGTGGCTGCTTTGGCTAATCCCTTTTCTCTTAAGATTTGGGCTGCGACTTCAGCATCCCCTTCTGCTTCAATAAGAGCTTTTTTTGCATCCATCATTCCGGCACCTGTAGCGTCCCGTAACGATTTGACATCTTGAGCGGTGACGTCGGCCATAATTAAGCTCCTTCGCTATTTTCTTCTTGAGTTTCGCCTGATTTATCTTCTTCTGTTTCTGAATCTAGGTTTTCAGCTACACGCTTTTCTCGTTCTTCGGCTTCTGCCTCAGCTTGTGCTTGTGCCTGTGCTTGTGCTGCGGCCCTTTCTTCTGTATCGAGAGAAGGGGTGTCATCTGCTCTATTTTGAGAGTTTGAGATAAACCTTCCTTCTTCAATAGCATCAGAAATAACACGACATAGCAGTCTTCCTGAACGAATTGCGTCATCATTTCCAGGGATTGGATATCGAATAACATCTGGATCACAATCCGTATCTAAAACAGCAATCACTGGTATTCCTAGTTTGTTTGCTTCTGTGATTGCGATGTGCTCTCTTACCGTATCTATAACAAAGATTGCCTCTGGAAGAGATTTCATGTCGCTGATTCCAGTTAAGTTTCTTTCTAATTTCTCTAGTTCTCTTGAGAATTGCAGAGCTTCTTTTTTAGGCATGACTTCGAATTCTCCTGAATCGCGCATGCGCTGGTATTCCTGCATCTTGGCTACGCGTTTTGAGATAGTTTGGAAATTTGTAAGCATCCCGCCTAACCATCTTTGATTCACATAAGGCATGCCACATTTTTCCGCATATGACCGGATTGGATCTTGAGCCTGACGTTTTGTGCCAACAAATAACACCCGTCCTCCGTTAGCTGCTAGATCTCGGGTGAACCCATATGCGCTCTCTATGCAACTAAGTGTTTGTTGAAGATCAATAATGTATATACCGGAGCGCTCTCCATGTATGAACCTTTGCATTTTTGGGTTCCATCTGCTTGTTTGATGCCCGAAATGGACCCCTGCTTCTAAAAGCTGCTTCATTGTGACGACTGCCATGTCGTTTTTCCTTTCCCATCGGTTTGTCTTACCCCGATCCGGCGCCTAATGGCGACCGTGGGTGGATCGAGTGAATATTTTTCTAGGCCAAACGGTTGTTAGGCCTATGTGAGTGTATCGGAATCGAAGTAATACCGGATGTGCCGGTCAAACCTTCAAAGAACTTCTCGGATGTAGGAATAAACCGATTCGATTTCTTCTTTGGTTAATCTTTCCTCAAAAGCAGGCATCCCATTACGACCTTTGCTGATAATTAATAAAACGTCTTCTGGGTTTACGTATTTTTTTTCAATTTCTTGTACTGATGGGCCACGTCCACCATTTCCGCTTGGGCCATGGCATGAACTACAAAAAGTTGTCCAAACTTTTCTTCCCTCAAAGACTGATTGATCGGATCCCTGTGGAACGTCTGGTGCGGAAACAACACATCCAACACCAATCATCGAAAGGACCAGAACAGAAATCAAAGTTAAAAAGTGTGATCGCATTAGAATAAAGACGATACTGAACTCTATGGGTTTTGATCCAAATCGTTTTCATCGCCGTCGTCCCAGCGACTTTGTTTTCGTGATTTCTGGGATCGTTGTAGCTCTACTTCTTCTACTTTGGGCATTTCTTGGGTGATCGTTGATGGATAATCCAGAAATTTTCGGGGAACTTGAGGTAAAAACAATTCAGCCTTATCAAGCGATGAAAAAATATATCTGTCCTGGGTGTAACCGTGACATACCGAAGGGACTAGGACATCTAGTTGTTGTACCAATTGAAGCTCCTGATCTGAGACGTCATTGGCATCGGGGATGCTGGAACAGGCGACTTTAAAGAGTGGTTATTACCAATCTCGCTTTTCTTTGACTTTGGCTCTCTTACCAACACGATCTCTTAAGTAGTAGAGCTTGGCTCGGCGTACATCCCCTTGTGTCATAACCTCAATTTTTTCAATTACTGGTGAATGAACAGGGAAAGTACGCTCTACTCCAACGCTGAAACTTAACTTTCTTACTGTGAAGGTTTCTCGAATTCCACTTCCTTGTCGTCGTAAAACAACACCTTCAAATACCTGTATCCGCTGACGGTTTCCTTCTACAACTCGAACGTGAACCTTGACAGTATCGCCAGAAGCGAAAGCAGGAATGTCGTCTCGGAGGTTTTGTTGGTCGACGAGGTCTGTAGGTTGCATTGTTATATCCTCAGCGAATTTGGTCAGAATCTAAAGCGACTACGTTTAGGTCGCCTAGTAAGTGTAGAGGCTGGATTAAGAGATTCACCCCTATTTATTCTTTATGTTTCTCAACATCCTGTAATAATTCCTTTTCCTCTAGAGTCAAACCGCCCCGCTTATCTATCAAGTCTGGACGTTTGCGAATAGTAGTTAATAGAGATTGAATCTTACGCCAACGTCTTATTTCTTCATGATTTCCAGATAAGAGTGTTGATGGGACTTTTTCTCCACGAAATTCGGCTGGTCGGGTGTAGTGAGGATGCTCTAACAGATCTTCAACGAAAGATTCTTCATTTTTTGAGTCCTCATTTCCTAATACTCCTTGCCGTAATCGTACTACTGCCTCGATAACTACTAAGGCTGCTAATTCTCCCCCTGCCAGTACATAATCACCTATTGAAATCTCATCGTCACAAAGGTTCTTTCGAATGCGTTCATCAACGCCTTCATAGCGCCCGCAAAGAAGAGAGAATCCTTCTAACTCGGATAGTTCGGTTGCTGTTAAGTGATCAAATTTTCTTCCACTAGGGCTAAGTAAGATCAGCGGCCTTGGCGGATTCACTGTCTCTACACACTTGAAAACTGGCTCTGACATTAAGACCATGCCTGGGCCTCCCCCAAATGGGCTGTCGTCAATTGTCCGGTGCGGGTCATCAGCTTGATCTCGTAAATCATGGCTAGTTACTTCAATTAGACCAGCATCCTTCGATCGGCCAAGAATGCTTTGAGACGTATACCCATCTATCATTTCTGGGAAGATAGTAAAAACGCTTATCTTCATTTTCTTTAATTCTTTTCTTTAAAAAGGCCTTCAGGAGCTTCAACGGAGATTAGTCTCTGAGGCTCAATATCTACTACAAAGGTGAGGGGTACGAGATCACCATTTTCAAGTTCAAGCAAATCACTTGCTGGATTAGAAACTACGGCAACAACTAAGCCATGGGATACTCCGTGTTGATCTAAAACCTCTGCTCCCACTAAATCATGCACCCATAAAGTTTCATCTTCTGGATCTGTAATTGGTTCAGCAAAAAGTTTTGTTCCTCGCCAATTTTCTGCGATTTCTCGGCTTTTTATTTCCTCAAAATAGACAAGATATCGATGTTGATGCGGTCGACTCTTTACTACCGTTAAATCTCCTTGAGGAGTTTGAAGTCTTGAACCCGAAGACAAACGTTCTAAACGGTCAGTAACTAAATTCACGATGACTTCGCCTTTTACTCCGTGCACACGATCTATCCGTCCTACTTCTAGAAGGTCTGAATCGTCAGGATCTCTCATCGAAAGCCCGATTTAGAATTTAATCAACGAAATCAACATCAATTTCTATTTCATCGCGAACTGCTGCTGCGCGGACAATAGTTCTAATTGCATTTGCAACTCGTCCACGTTTTCCGATTACTCGCCCCATATCTTCGTCTGCGACGGTTACCGAGAATGTGCATCGCTCATCGCCTTCAGATTCAATCTGAACCTCATCAGGGTTTTCAACTATGGACTTGATTAAGTACTCAAGTACACCTTCTGCT
>QCKS01000002.1 GCA_003215175.1 Acidimicrobiales bacterium AG-410-I20 | reverse complement strand
GTGGAAACATCGGCCCTGATTACGACATTCCCGCTCCTGATCTTGGAAGCAACTCTCAAACAATGGTTTGGATGATGGACACCTATGCAAATTCGACAGGTTCATCTGAAAGACAAAATGTCAAACGAGTAGTTACTGGTAAGACCCTTGAAACTGGAGGAAGTCATGGCCGAGAGAAGGCCACTGGTCAAGGTGTAGTTTTTTGTCTTCAACACTGGGCAGACGAAGTTGGATTTGATTTATCAAGTGCAACCGTTGCTTTACAAGGATGGGGCAATGTCGGTAGTGCTACAGGAAGAATACTTCAAGTCCATGGGGCGAAAGTGCTGGCGGTTTCTGATCATGCTGGATCAATAGCCGATGAAGACGGCATTGATGCCTTTGATCTCACAGACTGGGTACAAGAACATGGGTCAGTTAAGGGATACCCAAATGCCGATGAGATAGAACCTTCGGATCTCTGGTCAATGGACGTTGACATACTGATTCCGGCAGCTTTGGAAAATCAGATAAACGTAGATAACGCGAATGACATACGAGCAAAAGTAGTTGTAGAAGCAGCAAACGGACCTACAACATTAGAAGCAGAAGAGATTCTAAGTAAAAAAAATGTTGACATTCTTCCTGATATTTTGGTCAATGCAGGAGGGGTAATCGTCTCCTACTTTGAATGGCTGCAAAATAGGTCAGCTCAACGATGGGATCTTGACGACGTTGACTATCGTTTACGCGAAATTCTTTGGTCTGCAGCTGATTCTGTAGTAGCTCTAAGAGAAGACCTTGGCGCTTCTTCTCGTCGGGACGCCGCTTACGCAGTTGCTCTTCAACGTTTAAAAACTGTTTATAACCAACGGGGGATCTTTCCTTAATCCGTGACGCCGGTTACTGCAACTCAACAGTTTCTTCTTTGCTGCTTTCTAAAACTTTTTCTCGTGTCGGCACTCGCTTGAGTATGTATAAAACTCCTGCTAGTCCTACACCTACTACGACCAAACGAACAGCCAATGAGTTGATCAATAATCCTGCGCTAAGACCCGATGTAAGGATAATCACTGAAATCGCCAGCCTCTTTGCTCTTCGAGGCATCCCTAAACCGCTTCTATAATCTTTTACCATTGGGCCGATAGTAGGTAGATCCAGAATCCATTGTTCGAACCGTGGAACGGAGCGGGCAAAGCATGATGCGCCAATGATCATGAATACCGTAGTTGGAAGTCCTGGTACGACTATCCCGATGCCTCCAATAGCTACGGAAATGCAACCGATGGTGGCCCAGAAAATACGGGCAGGTTTTCGACTTAATGGTTGCTTCGATTCGTCTTTAATTTCAGTCATTTTGTTTCTTTAGTCAATGAGTTCTGCGATGTCTATCCCAATCAAAATGAGAAGCAAAGCAATAACTGCTGCATTGATAGGAATGACTATCTTCCTTAAACGATGTTCAGCTTTCATGAATCGTTTAATGCTTGAAAGATTGAACCAAATTGCAACTAAGGCTATAGGAATGCCAATAAGTGGACCTACGCTTCCTGCTACCCCTAAAAGCGGGAGAAGCCAAGGGAAAACAATGTAGGAAAGTAAACAGCGAATCCCAGAAATCACCATTGATTTAGAAAACATCTGAGTGCTGGAGTCAACCTGTGTTGTAGAACTAAGGCTGTCGTTCATGAGTGTTTTCCTATTCGATATTAAACGTGGCAGCTTGCAACAATAGCCACATCAACATTCTATAAGTGGTTTATGGATTGACTGTCGGCAGAAAGCAGTTAATCAATTTCTACGTCTTTGATAATCACCCAGTGCGATTTAGCGCTGCTGCTGCTCGTTGGGCTGCTACTTGGCGTCTACCAATGATTGGAGTTGTCGGAGCGAATCCGGCGGTCGCTCTTTCTGATTCCGATTCGCCTCCCCAAAATCCAAGTTCTCGATTCTCTCGTGCATATGCCTTACACGGGTCAACTGAAGGACAGGCCTCACAGATTTTCCGAGCTTTAGCTTCGCGTCTAACTCTCGCTTCTGGGCGTTCCGCAAAAGGTGCGAAGAAGAGTGAACTTTCTCCTCGGCAACTGCCTTGGTCGACCCAACTCATAGTTGGATATTCAGCGGGCATTTTTACCGAGATCTCAAACAATTTAATTTTCTCCCCTACTTAACCAAATATTTTTGGTCTTACACCTCGCGCGACAGTACGAAAAAGATTGGCAAGAGTAAAGAGATTTTTGATAATTCTTAGAGAAGATACCTATCTGAAAAACAGATAGGTATCTACGTTCAAGATTTGTTCAGACGATTACTCTTCAGTAGCAACTTTTACCCTAAGAGACTGCCGCTATGCCTCGATCAATAAGGGAACCTATATCTGACTGGGTAAGCCCAAGATCTTCCGAGAGGATCTGTTCTGTGTGTTCTCCCAGTCGTGGAGCGATCATCGCTCCACGATCTTCAATCTGTGAGAAAGCAAGAGGGGAACCTGGAACTAAATGCTCACCAACTCCTGGTTGTTCAAGATTGGAGAATAAAGGATTCTGAGTGGAGCAGCGCTCATCGTTCTCAACCAACTCAACAAAAGACTGATAAGGCCCCCAACAAACTCCGTGCTTGTCTAAAGTATCTGAAACTTCTTTGAAGGTTCTTTCACTAAACCAGGGGGCAAATAGTTCAGTTAGTCTGCTTCGAGATAGATATCTTTCGCCTTCGTCTGAGAAATCTACCCCAAGAGACGAAGCCAATTCCCCCACTTTTACGGTTGTCTGTGTTGCTTCTTGGAGACCTTTCCACTGCTTTGGGCTTATCGCTACTACCATCACTCGTCGACCATCTTTTGTCAGGAAATCCGTTCCGTAAGCTCCGTATAAATCATTGCCAATCGACGGTCTCTCTGTTTTTGTGATTTGAGCTTCAGCTATTCCACCAAGCATTCCTACTGCTGCTAAAGCTACGTCAGTTAATGCAAGTGTCACTAAATCCCCGTGGCCGGTTTGAGTTCGGTGTCTATCAGCAGCTAGTAAACCCAATGCCGCCATCTGACCACACATAAGATCCCACGCCGGAACAACATTATTAACTGGTCGTGGGTCATCTGGGTAGCCAGTTGCGTTTGGATATCCAATAGCGCAGTTAACTGTGTAGTCCACCGCAGTTGACCCATCGTGGTTTCCAACAATAGAAACCATGACTAGGTCCTCACAGTTTCGCTGAAGTTCGTCATAGGCGAGCCAACCCACTGCTGGAAAATTTGTAATAAAGTTTCCAGCCTGAGATATCAAACCTGAAAGCAACTCTTGGGCTTCCGGGTCACGCAAATTCATTGCTAGTGAACGCTTCCCCTTATTTAAGCCATTCCAGTAAAGGCTTGCTCCACTTTCTGTGAGGGGCCATCTTTTATGATCGATACCCCCACCAATTTGATCAAATCTGATGACATCAGCGCCAAGTTGTGCCAAAGTCATACCCCCAGAAGGTGCTGCTACAAATGCAGAGCCTTCAATAACTCGCAAACCCTGAAGTGGACGGTCTCTCAACTCAACTCTTCTATGTCAACGAGCAGTTGAGCGGAGTGCTCTTCCAAACTTGTTGCGCTACTAGGGTCATACGCTTTAGCTATCAGCCCCTCAGGGGAAATTAAATAAGTAATCCGTTCTGGAAGACTAACGAATGGGTGGTCAGGTGGACGAACTGCTTTATATGCCTCACCCATCGTGCGGTCAGGGTCTGAAAGTAGAGAAAATTCATAACCTTGGTTGTCTGCGAATGCTTTTTGTTCCTCAATAGTGTCAAAACTTGCACCAATAATTACTGCATTCAGTGCTTCAAATTCGAGAGTTCGATCACGGAACCCTCCTCCTTCAATCGTTCAACCAGGTGTGCTTGCTTTGGGATACCACCAAAGGGCTATCCATTTACCAGAAAAATCTTCAAGACTAACCATGTTTCCATGCTGATCTGGTGCTGAAAATTGTGGTGCTGGACTTCCTTCTTCAAGCATTTTTCCTCCAATAATTGAATGATTTGACTGTAGTGGCAAAGCCTTATAAAAAGTGGCATCTTCAGCAGTTCTTTGGTTTTTTTATTTCCCGGTTCTACCCATCGCCTGCTTCTGGTTAGGATTATGAAAACTGGCGAAATTTACAGTCAGCATAGTTAGGAGAACATAATGTCCGAAGCCGTAATAGTTGCTACAGGTCGAACCCCGATCGGCCGTGCAGGAAAAGGTAGTTTAATTGAAGCGCGACCTGATGATATGTCCGCTTTCATTGTTGATGCAGTACTCAACAAAGTTCCTGAGCTTCCGCGTGAAGAAATCGAGGATGTTATTTGGGGTACCGCTCAACCTGGCGGGGAACAAGGATTTAATCTGGGTCGTGTTGTAAGCCTTCTTGCAGGGCTTGAGGCACCAGGTGTAACCGTAAATCGTTATTGCTCTTCTTCTTTACAAACAATTCGTATGGCCGCTCACGCGATTATGGCGGACGAAGGAGATGCCTTTATAGCAGGCGGAGTGGATTGTGTTAGCCGCTACGGTTACGGAGCCTCTGACACCGCTTCACATAATGAAAAATTTGCTGAGGCAGAAGAGAGAACAGCATCTAGAAGTGGTGGCGGAGCCGGAGATTGGACTCCGACTGAAGGTCTTCCAGATCTCTATATAGCCATGGGTCAAACTGCTGAGAATGTTGCTGAGTCTCAGAATGTATCAAAACAAGAGCAAGATGAATGGGGTGTTCGTTCCCAAAACCGAGCAGAAGACGCACAAAATCGTGGCTTCTTTGAACGTGAAATCACCCCCTATGTCCTATCTGATGGAACTGTTGTTTCTGCTGATGACGGCATCCGCGCTGGAACAACTTATGAAAAAGTTTCACAACTGCAACCTGTTTTCCGTGAAAATGGAACTGTTACCGCTGGAAATGCTTGCCCTCTTAACGATGGAGCCGCCGCTGTAGTGGTAATGAGTGCTACTCGAGCTGCAGAGTTAGGTATAACACCTATAGCGAAAATCATATCTTCGGGTGTTTCTGCTCTTAACCCAGAGATTATGGGGCTTGGTCCTGTAGATGCAATCAAACAGGCACTCGGTAGAGCAAATATGACTCCAGATGACATTGATCTTTTCGAAATCAACGAAGCTTTCGCAGCTCAAGTTCTGCCGTCAGCAGATCAAGTTGGTATTGACTTAGACAAATTAAATGTAAACGGTGGGGCTATTGCTCTTGGTCATCCATTCGGCATGACTGGAGCTCGCATCATGACCACGTTACTTAACGGCCTAGAAGACGCTGACAAAGAATTCGGTGTTGAATCTATGTGCGTTGGTGGTGGTCAAGGAATGGCTATGGTCGTTCAACGCCTCAACTAAATCTTAAATTCAAACAACACAACCAAAGAATTAGCGGTCGCTTGGACGGTTGTCGCGTGCCGCCGGCATCCAATTTGGTCCTGCGGTTTGGTCTATGCGTTCAACAAAACGTGAGCCAACTGGTTCGATTAAATCAATAAAGCGAATCGTTTCTTCTGAACCAAAATTTTTCCAAGCCACACTGGTTAAATCATCTAGGCGATCTTCAAGTTCCTGCCTGTAATGGAGGCCTCTATCCGTGACTTTGCGATCTTTAGCCAACCCGCGTTGCTCTAGTTTCACATAGGCTCTTTCCAGAGCCGCGTCATCAGCTCCGCGGCTTCTTGCCAACCAGTCATCCTCGTAGCCTCTCCAAGCCCCATCAAGAATCCCTACCATGCTTTCGTCAAGATCTTCGCTTATTTGTATCGCCCAATGAGTATCTCCACGCCACTCTCGAATCGCATTGACTGCCAACCAAGATGATACGAGTGGATCCGTATGGCGGGCCCAATCAATCAAGGAGGAAAACAAGACACGTCCAGAGACTGGAAGGCTTTCTGCGGCAGTCCATAGTTCCGGCTCCATTGATGCAAGCGACTCGCATATTTCTGGCGAGTACCTCTTTAATCCAGATGCCACAGCACTATCTCGAGCTGCTGCTGCCTCTTCAAAGGTTGTATGTTCTCGACATAAATCAAGACATCTTCCCACGAACTCAGGATGAATTGAATAGAACGCTGCTGTGACTGCCGAATTTCCTGCTGACCCAAGGGATGCTCCGCGTGTAGATATGTAGTACCCGATACCGTCGGGGACCCCAAGCGCTGCATAATTTTCGATAGCTTCCGGGTCCCAGTAAATCCATCCAATAAGTCGATGAGAGACTAACGCCGCTCTGCGGCTAAGTTCACGCCAAACCGGTGAAGAATTTTCTGAGTTGTCGGCTGGATCAGCCATTGCCTTTACTAGCCCTGTCCACCTGAAGCTTCTTGTACAGAAACTTTTCCTTCACTAATCCACGGCATCATTGCACGTAGTTTTGAGCCGACTTGCTCGATGCGGTGCTGACGGCCTTTTTCTTCTAATGCATAGAAGTTTTCTCTACCAGAATGAGCTTCAGTAACCCATTCTTCAGCGAAAGCCCCTGATTGGATTTCTTCTAAAACTTTTTTCATAGTTACCCGAACTTGGTCATCTATAACTCGCGGTCCTCGTGTTAAATCTCCATACTCAGCTGTATCTGAAACTGAATACCGCATACCGCCAATTCCCTGCTCATACATAAGGTCAACAATGAGTTTTAATTCATGCAGACATTCGAAGTAACAAATCTCTGGTTGGTAACCAGCATCGACAAGAGTGTCAAAAGCACTTCTAACAAGTTCGGTTACACCGCCACAAAGCACTACCTGCTCTCCGAAAAGATCTGTCTCGCATTCTTCGGTAAATGTGGTTTCAATGATCCCTGCCCGTGCTCCACCTACACCATCTGCATAAGCAAGAGCTAGTTCTTTAGCTCCTCCTGTTGCATCTTGTTCTACCGCGATAAGGCATGGCACTCCTCCACCTTCAACATAGGTTCTGCGAACAAGGTGCCCAGGACCCTTTGGAGCGATCATGATTACGTCAACGTCTTCAGGTGGCGTAATGAGGTCAAATCTAATATTGAAACCATGAGCAAAAGCTAAAGCATCCCCTGCTTTCAAATTTGGGGCAACATGTTCTTGGTATACCTCTGCCTGATCTGTGTCAGGTAGGAGAATCATGATGACATCCGCCCATGCTGATGCCTCGGAAAGCGACCGGACGGTAAGTCCTGCCTCTTCAGCTTTTGCAATAGAACCTGATCCGTCACGAAGGCCAACGCAGACCTCCACTCCTGATTCTTTGAGATTCAGCGCATGAGCGTGTCCTTGTGATCCATATCCCAATATGGCTACTTTGCGTTCAGCTATCGCAGCTTGGTTGATGTCATTTTCGTAATAAATATTTGCCATTTTCTCTTATCTCTCTTTATTTAAGTTCTTATTCAATAGTCTCGTCTAGGTTGGCCAATGCGACTCGACCGGTTCTTTGTATTTCTAAAATACCAAATGGTCTAAGTAAGTCTTCAAATGCATCGATGTGATCTGGATCTCCGACTAACGACAACATCATGGAGTCCGTTCCGACGCTCATCACTTTTCCGCCAGCTCGATCAAGTTGTTCAACAATATCGTCACGATGCTCTGGTTCTACTGCAACGGTAACAAGCATTAGTTCTCTTTCTACAGCGTGACCTGGCTGTAAATCTCGAATGTCTACAACGTTGATGAGTTTGTCTAGTTGGTTTACCACTTGTTCTATCGGAGCGGATTCACCATCTACCACTATTGTGATACGGCTTAAATTGTCATCTTCTGTTGGCGCTACGGCTAACGAACGAATATTGAAGGCCCTTCGAGCGAATAAGCTAGCGACTCTGGCTAGAACTCCTGACTTGTTTTCGACCGTTACTACAAGTACGTGGTTTCGATGTTCCGCTGACGCGCTGCTCATCGAATTTCGTTTTCTTGAGAAGGGGGAACGATCACGTCTGAGTTGCCTGTTCCTGCTGCAACCATTGGGTAAACTTTTTCTTCTGCAGCTGTTCTGAAATCAATAACGACGGGGCGATCTTCTATTTCGTTTGCTTGAGCGATCGCTTCTTCTACTTCATCAGGGTCATCTACCCGCAATGCGAAGCAACCCATTGATTCTGCCCATCCCTTATAGTCAGGTATTTCTTTAGATAGAAACACCTCTGAATGGCGTTCGTCATAGAACATGTCTTGCCATTGCCTTACCATGCCTAAATAGGAGTTATTCAAAAGCGCTACTTTGATTGGGATGTTTTCCACACGTGCTGTTACTAACTCTTGAGCGGTCATTTGGAAACATCCGTCTCCATCTACTGCCCAAACCATTTTTTCAGGGTGTCCTACTTTGGCTCCGATGGCAGCTGGTATTGAGAATCCCATTGTTCCTAACCCACCAGAATTTATCCAGGTGTAAGGGTGATCAAATGTCCAGTATTGACTTGCCCACATCTGATGTTGCCCTACTCCTGAAGCAACAATGGTGTCTCCAGGAGTGGCATCGCGAAGTTTTTCAATAACAAATTGAGGTTTAAGCGCCTGTCCTGGGTTTGAGGATTCATAGACAAGAGGGAAACGTTCTTGCCATCCACTGATACGTGATTTCCATGCTGATCTATCTGTTGCTTCTGAGTTTGATTCCCTTAAGACTTTGACCATTGTTTCTATGGCTACTCGACAGTCGCCTTGTATTGGAATATCTGGTCGACGTACTTTACCTAACTCTGCAGGATCAATATCAACGTGAATAATCTTCGCGGTAACTGCAAATTCATCTAGTTTCCCTGTGACTCGATCGTCAAAGCGTGCTCCAAGAGTTATTAATAGATCTGATTCTTGCATTGCTGTAACTGCAGTAAAGTTGCCGTGCATTCCAGGCATACCAAGACAGAGTTCGTGACTGTCAGGAAATGCCCCTCGTGCCATCAGAGTAGTAACTACGTGTATCTGGGTAAGTTCTGCTAATTCAAGAAGCGCTTCCGCTGCTCGTGATTTGAGCACTCCTCCACCGATATAGAGAATAGGTTTTTCCGCTTGCTGTATTAAGTCAACTGCTTTCTTGATTGCGTCTTCGTCAACTGAAGTATCAACTTTGTATCCAGGGAGATCAATTTCTACTTCGTCTTCCCATTCAAGAGATGAGCGTGGGTTAGTCGGATCTACTATGTCTTTAGGTATATCTACAAGCACAGGTCCAGGCCGTCCAGTAGTTGCGATATGAAACGCTTCTCTGATTACTCTTGGAATATCTTGTGCTTCAGTTACTAGGAAGTTGTGTTTAGTGATAGAAGCGGTGATTCCCGTTGTGTCACATTCCTGAAAGGCATCAGTTCCGATTGCCGCTGTAGGCACTTGTCCTGTTATGACCACCATCGGAATAGAGTCGAGATAAGCATCGCATAATGGAGTAACGATGTTTGTCGCAGCTGGCCCACTAGTAACCATTGCTACACCAGGTTTGCCTGTCGCTTGGGCATAACCCTCAGCCATGTGACCTGCTCCCTGTTCATGCCGAACAAGGATATGGCGAATCTTTGAATCAATTATTGGGTCGTAGACGGGCAGAATTGCCCCACCGGGCAGGCCAAACATGACCTCCACCCCTTCTCTTTCGAGAGACTTAATTAGGGCTTGTCCACCGTCTGTTTTCATAACTTTTCCAAGTCTAAAGTGATTTATTTGATCTAGTTGGTCTGAAAAGTAAAATGACCTCCCAATTTCGGGAGGTCAGGGCACACATTCGTCTTTTTGACGATGTGCGCCTAGGGCACTACTACTAACTGAGCTGTGGTGCTTTTGCTTTTCATAGACTTTAAGTATGGGGTTTAAGAGGCCCAAGCAACAACCTTGGCAGATACAACAGAGTCAAACTATTTGACTGGCCTGCCTAAAATAACAGTTACTTCCCCGCTTCCGTCTGATTCATTTCGGACATAGGAAGATACGACCGTCCACCCTTCTAGCGCATAAGCGTTTAAACCTACCCCCCATAATTCTGGATCATCTGGGTCCACGAGCCAACCAACTTTGCCTCCCGCTTCTTCAACTTTGGCTTTGATTTTTGTCAAGTTGAGAACTTCATATTCCATAGTTTGTTCGCTCATATCTTCCCCCTATAGATCCAGACTCCTATACGTCGGTCACCGCTCCTGCTTCAGCTCCACGTGCTAAAGCGGCGTATTTTGCTAAAAATCCGGATTCGTAACGAGGTTCAAATGGTTTTAAGTTGGCTCGTCTTTCTTCTAACTCAGCTGCGTCGACCATTAATTCAATTTTGTTGCTACGCACATCAATGACTATGCGGTCTCCTTCTTCCACTAAAGCAATTGGTCCGCCATCTACAGCTTCAGGTGCGACATGACCTACACAAAATCCATGAGTTCCGCCAGAGAAACGTCCATCTGTTATCAGAGCTGCGTCTCCTCCTCGGCCCGCTCCTTTCATTGCTCCAGTTATAGCAAGCATCTCGCGCATACCTGGTCCGCCCTTAGGTCCTTCATAACGAATAACCACAATGTCTCCTGCTTCAATTCGGTCACCAAGAACAGCTTCCATAGCGTCATCTTCTCCGTCAAAAACTCGAGCTCTGCCTTCAAAGTAATCAATGTCTATGCCTGCGACTTTTAGTACAGCGCCTTTGGGGGCAAGTGAACCGGTAAGAATTGTGATTCCACCAATGTCGTGTATGGGATTGTCAAAGGTGTGAATTACTTCGCCATCAGGTTCTGGCGGGTCAAGCATTTCAAGGTTTTCAGCAACAGTTTTGCCAGTGACGGTAATTTCGTCTCCATGAAGAAGCCCTTCTTCGAGAAGCATCTGCATCACAACTGGGACGCCACCTATTTGGTCGATGTCAAACATGTGGTATTGCCCATGCGGTTTTGTATCTGCTAAATGAGGGACTCGTGCTGCGACCTTGTTGAAGTCATCAAGTTCGAGATCTACCCCAGCTTCAAAAGCTATAGCGAGTAAATGAAGGACAGCATTTGTTGAGCCCCCTAACGCCATCACTACTGCGATTGCATTTTCGAAAGCTGCTTTAGTCATGATGTGCCTTGGGCGAATTCCTGCCGATAGCAGTTGCATAACCGCAGTTCCGCTTGCATAGGCGATGTCTCCACGACGGTTATCAATCGCTGCAGCAGATGCTGACCCAGGTAAAGACATGCCGATCGCTTCTCCAACTGCAGCCATAGTGTTTGCAGTAAACATTCCGGCGCATGAACCTATTGTGGGACATGCCTTACTTTCAATAGCTAAAAGTTCCTCATCATCTATGTCGCCAACAGCATGAGCACCAACTGCTTCAAATACGCTAACGATGTCAAGTTTCTTACCGTTGTGTTCACCGGGCATGATTGATCCACCATAAACAAATACTGATGGGAGATTTATGCGAGCAGAGGCCATCAACATTCCTGGTAGTGATTTGTCGCATCCGGCAAAACTTACGAGTGCATCAAATCGTTCTGCGTGCATCACTGCTTCAACAGAGTCGGCGATTATTTCTCGGCTTACAAGACTGGCTCGCATTCCTTCATGACCCATTGAAATGCCATCTGATACAGCAATGGTGTTGAACTCTAGGGGGTAACCACCCGCTGATTTCACGCCTTCTTTTGCTCTTTTAGCTAAATGATCTAACGGAAGATTGCAAGGGGTCACTTCGTTCCATGAAGACGCTACGCCCACTTGGGATTTAGAGAAATCGTCTTCGGTCATTCCAACTGCTCGCAACATCGCGCGTGCAGGAGCTCGACTTGCCCCTTCTGTTACTTCGCGGGAACGAGGTCTTTGATCGTGTTCTACATTTTCACTCATAATTGCAGGGTAGAGCACAAACCTGTCTTCGGCACCTTGTGCTATGAAGTACATTTATTTTGTGGGTATTTCTTCTCGTGATCGACAGCTACTAAAACTTGCTATTCCAGCTCTAGGGGCGCTTCTAGCGGAGCCGCTTTATGTTCTTGCTGATACTGCTGTGGTGGGGCATCTCGGCACTTCCGCTTTGGGCGGCTTAGGTGTTTCGTCTTCTGCTTTATTGCTGATCTATGGTTTATGTTTTTTTCTTGCTTATGGAACAACAGCGGCTGTGGCGAGACTTACCGGTGCAGGTGAAACAAGAAAAGCAGCGAGTCAAGTAGTTCAAAGTATTTGGCTTGCTGTTTTTGTGGGTGTTTCTTTGGGTCTGATTGTTTTTATCTTTTCTTCTCAAATATTGGGGGCTATGGGGGCTACTGGTGATCTCCTCATTCAAGCGCGTATTTATCTTCAGATAAGCATGTATGGCGCTCCTGCAATGCTGATTATGTTGGCGGGGGTCGGGTACTTACGGGGTGTAAAGGATACTGTGCGTCCTCTATGGATCTCTGTCGGCACGGCAGTATTGAATCTGGTTTTAGAGATAATCCTGATTTATGGGTTCAAAATGGGGATCGGAGCGTCAGCCGCTGCGACGGTTGTGGCTCAATGGACCGGGGCTTTTATTTATCTTGTTTGGATAGGCCAGACGATTCGGCCACATCAAATTTCATTAGCTCCTAGGTTTGATCTTCTTAAAGATCTTTTACGTGTCTCTTTAGAGCTTTTGACACGCAATCTGTCTCTTGCTGGAACATTTTTGATTGCGACTGCGGTCGCTACTCGTATAAGTGACGTAGATGTAGCAGCTCATCAAGTCGCCTTTCAGATTTGGTTTACCCTGGCGATGGCAATGGATGCTATGGCTATTGCCGCACAAGCCGTGATCGGTAACCTTCTTGGAGCTGGCGATTCATCCGAAGCAAAAAAGGTCGGGGAAAGAGCCATTGTCTGGTCAGTGGGAATTGGTGTAGTAAGCGGTGCTTTACTCGCGGCTATTCATATCCCATTGTCAGAAGTTTTCTCTAGCGATCCAGCGGTAACCGCTCTTGCAAGCTTTCTCTTTATTTATGTAGCTGCCATGTCTCCAATATCTGGAATAGCTTTTGCTTTAGACGGAATACTTATTGGAGCGGGAGATCATCGCTATCTCGCTAAGGCCATGGTGGCCGCTACTATTTGCACTGTTCCGATTATGTTCTTTACACGCATTCTGGATCTTGGGATTGGCTGGTTATGGGCAACAATCTGCCTGTTTATGGGACTCCGTTCTCTTCTTCTTGGAATGCGATTTAGAAGTGAACGGTGGATGGTTACCGGAATTTAACTCTCGGCTCGGTGTAGAAGAATGTCGTTGACTACTTTTCCGTCGGCCTGGCCTTTTGTCATCTTCATGACTTGACCTACAAAGAACCCGGACTTCTTCTTTCTTTCTTCCAGGTCTCCTTCAACAAATGCGGTCCAGTCTTCTGGATAGTCGGCAAGTATGCCTTCAATCAGCGTTTCAAGTTCTGAAGTGTCCATTGCTTCAAATCCATGGTGTGCCGCAATCTCTTTAGGATCGCCTCCCTTGTCTGCTAAGTCAGCTAAGACTGTCTTGGCTTGAGTAGCGCTCAAATCTCCGCTTGTTTCTAAAGAGATGAGTTCAGCAAAAGACTCAGTGGTTAGTTCTCCTATTCCATCAGCCAAGTTGTTTTCTAGATGTACGAGAACACGGGTGGGGTCAGCACCTTTTTCTATAACTGCAATAGCAAATTCGTCTAAATTTCTTTCAACTACGAGAGTCGCTTCTTGAGGTGTGATGCCTGCAGCTTCAGCAAGGTTAATTCGACGCTGACGAGGTAACTCAGGAAGAGATTCTTGTATTTCTGTTATCCACTCTGGTGAAGGGTCTAAAGGAACAAGGTCTGGTTCAGGGAAGTATCTATAATCAAAGGCTTCTTCTTTTGACCGAAGAGTATGTGTCCGTCCATCAGCTTCGTCCCAATGGCGCGTTTGTTGCTCGACTTCTTGACCGGAAGTAATTATGTCAACTTGCCGTTGGGCTTCATACTCAATTGCTCTCCCTAGAGAACGAAGCGAGTTGATGTTTTTTACTTCGCATCTTGTTCCAAATTCTTCACTTCCCTCTGGTCGCACGGAAACATTGCAGTCAACTCGCATTGACCCTTCTTCCATTTTCCCGTCCGAAGCGCCGATAGCCACCAAAATAGATCGCAGTTCTGAAACATAGCTTCTGGCTTCTTCTGCGCTACGTAGATCTGGGGCACCAACTATTTCTATTAGAGGAACGCCGGCTCGGTTGTAATCAACGAGAGAATAGTCTGCTTCGTGGATGCGGCCTCCGCCTCCCACGTGAGAACTCTTTCCTGTATCTTCTTCCAAATGTGCTCGCTCTATACCGATCCGTTGTCCATCTGGGAGTTCCAGCCATCCGCCTTCATTAATTGGAAGATCAAACTGTGAAATCTGATAAGCCTTAGGCATATCCGGGTAAAAATAGTTTTTCCTGGCAAAAACTGATCGTTGCACTCGGCAATTCAATGCCAAGCCAACTCGGATAGCGAGTTCCACTGCTTTCTGGTTGAGCACAGGTAGGGAGCCTGGTAGGCCTAAAGAAACAGGATCTATGTTTGTGTTTGGTTCACCACCAAAAACATTTTGAGCAGAGGAAAAAAGTTTGGTAGCGGTGGCAAGTTCAGCGTGAACTTCTAACCCGATTACTATCTCCCAGCCGTCAAGAGTTTTGCTTGTCATGACTGTCCTTGGTTTGAGGCTTCAAGTATTGCTCCGGCACGAAACATTGTGTGTTCATCTGTAGCAGGAGCTAGAACTTGTATTCCGACTGGAAGCCCATCTGTTCCTTGCCCAAATGGGACAGACATTGCGGGATGGCCAGCCAGATTTGAAGAGATGGTACAAATGTCCTGTAAATACATTTGTAGCGGATCCTCAGTTTTGTCTCCTAATGGGAATGCGGTGGTGGGTGCAGTTGGGCTGAGGAGCAGGTCGAATTTTTCGTACGCTGCTGCGAAATCATTCATTATGAGAGTTCGAACCTTCTGAGACTTCCCGTAATAGGCATCGTAGTAGCCTGCAGAAAGTGCATATGTTCCGAGCATGATGCGGCGTTTGACTTCATCTCCAAAGCCTGCGGTACGGGTTGCGACCATCATTTCTGAGGTTGTTTTGGCGTCAACTCGTGGGCCAAATCGAACTCCGTCATATCGAGCTAAATTTGAGGAAGCTTCTGCTGGGGCAATTACGTAATAGGCGGATAATCCATAGACAGTTGATGGAACAGACGTTCTTTCAACAATGGCTCCTGCTGAGGTAAGCGCTTCTACTGCTTTTTCTAAGCACGCGAGGACATCATCTGAAATGCCCTCGATTGCTCCTCCGCTTAATTCATCAATAACTCCGATTCGAAGCCCTTCCACTCCTTGAGTTAATGCTGAAGAAAGGTCAAGTGGAGGCTCAGGTATAGAAGTTGTGTCTAATGGATCATGGCCGGATATCACTTCTAGAAGTAACGCTGCATCAGCAACAGTTTCTGCGAATGGTCCGATTTGATCCAAACTTGAAGCAAATGCGACGAGGCCATAGCGAGATACCCGCCCATAGGTTGGCTTTACGCCGACAACTCCACAAAGTGCGGCAGGTTGGCGAATTGAGCCGCCGGTATCACTTCCTATGGCTAACGGAGTGAACCCTGCGGCTACGGCTGCTGCGGAACCTCCTGAGGAACCACCGGGTACTCTTGTTGTATCAAGTGGATTTCGGGTTGGCCCGAAGGCAGAATTTTCTGTTGAAGCCCCCATCGCAAACTCATCAAGATTGGTTTTCCCTACAATTACTGCGCCTGCATCTCGAAGGCGTTCAACAATGGTGGCGTCATAGGGTGGCAACCATCCGGCGAGAATATTTGATGAACATGTTGTTGGTATTCCTTGGGTGCAAATATTGTCCTTGACTGCTACTGGTATCCCTGTAAGTGGTCCAGGATTTTTTCCTTCTGCTACTAAGGAGTCAATTTTTTCTGCTTCTTTTATTGCTTCTTCGGTCATTACAAGGTTGAAAGCATTGATTTCTTCTTCTCTGTCTTGGATTGTTTTTAGGTGGCTTTCCAAAACTTCTTGGGCCTTCATTTCACCTTTTTGAATTGCCAATACAGTTTCTTGAACAGTCATGAGTGCTCTCCGAGAGCTGGCGGAACTTTGAACTGATTATTTTCTACTTCGGGTGCACTTGCGAGAAACTTTTCTCGATCTACGGCTTCTCCTAGTTTGTCATCCCGGAAAACGTTTATGAGAGGTAGTGGATGTGCTGTTGGTTCAACAGTCTCTAGATCAAGGGCATCAAGATCTGCTGCGTGTTCTAGAATGTCTGCTAGTTGGTTGGTAAATGCATCAAGTTCAACATCTGTCAAAGATAGGCATGCCAAGCGGGCTACATGGGCGACATCTTCGCGTGAAATTCGTTCATTCATTATGATTTGAGGGTAAGGCCTAAAAGTAAACTTTGTTCACTTATTTTACTAGTCATTCAGTCACTAACTCTATTGTGTCATTTGGTATCGCCATTTCTCCAGCAATTGGTGTTTGAGCAGTAACTACTCCGCTTTCAGTTCCATTTACTGCGATCACTAGGAACCCAGCGGATTGTAAACGCATTTCTGCAGATACGACATCAAGTCCTATTACATCTGGAACTGGACGTGGCATTAACCCGAGTGATATTCCAATAACGACCGTTGAACCAAAGTTAACTTCTGATTGTTCTTGCGGGCTTATTGATGAGACTAAACCAGCTTCAACTTCTGAGCTGTATTCTTCTACTATCTCTAAATTCAGACCGAGAGCGGCAAGAACATTTTGAACTTCTGCTACTTCCTGCCCTACTAATCCTTCGGGAATAATTCTTGGGGGTGGTCCGTCAGATATTTCCAAATCAACTGAAGAACCTCTCGGTAAGTCTTCTGAAAGAGCTAAGGAACCTATGACAAAACCTTCTGCAATCTCTTCGCTATATGTTGAAGTCACTTGACCTACCGCTAAGCCAACTTCCTCAATGAGTTGAGTTGCTTCTTCTAGTGTGGTGCCTTGAATTTCAGAAGGTATTTCCACCCGAGTGGGACCCAAGGAAATAATTATGGCGACACTTTGGTCGGTTTCATAAAAAGATCCAGCTGGTGGGTCTGTGCCAAGTAGTTGACCTTCGACTGTTCCGTCGCGTCGTTCGTAACGTTCTTCAACTGTCCAACCAAGCTTTATAAGACGTTCGTAAGTTTCTTCGATTGGTCGACCTGCAACTGAAGGAACCGCTATTTCTTCTGCTTGTGTGTTTTGCCAGAGCAAAATCCCTCAAGTAATAGCCCCTGCAAGAAGTAAAGCTGCTGCAGCTACAGCTGGCCAGCGGCGTTTCGGCCCGACTGAGCGTATTCGGCGAGGCTCTTTAAACACTTCTTCTTTTTGTGGCGTCACAGTTGTAACTTCACCTGATAGTGGCGCTGCCCCTATTTCACCAGGGCCTACTAGCGGAAGTGCGGTCGGTCGAGGCAAAGAAGGTGCTACTTCCAGAAGTATTCTTCTTACCCGCTCTGCTGTTGGGCGATTACTGGAGTCAGTCATTCCTGCTTGTTGAACAACTGGGCCTAGAGGGCCAAGCGATTCAGGGGTAGGAACAGATTTACCAATACGAGCTTTAAGTGTTCCGGCTAGAGAATCCGTAAGAAATGGAACGTGGCCAGTGACCGCTTCAACAAAAATAATTGAAAGGGAATAGATGTCTGAGCTTCCATTCAATTTTTGTCCACTGGCTTGTTCTGGTGAGGCGTAACGCACTGTTCCAGTGAACCCTTCAATGGGAGTTTCTGATTGAGTTGTTTCCCTTAATGCATTAGTTAGTCCAAAGTCGCTTATACGAAGCACTCCGTCTTGACTAAATAGAAAATTTGCAGGCTTTATGTCTTGATGAATAATTCCGCGTTCATGGGCGTGGGCCAAAGCCTTACATGCTTCTAACCCGACGAGAAGCGTTTGCCCAGGAGTAAGCCGATATCCAGTCATCAAGATACTTCTTAAGCTTCCGCCTCCTAAATACTCTGTTACAAGATAGGGGGAACCATCAACTCCCCAGTCGTATACGCGGAGAATATTTGGATGGTTCAAGGAACTAACTTTTTTAGCTTCTCTATAAAACCTCTCAAGAAACTTGTTATCGCTGCTTAATGATGGATTCAGAACTTTTACCGCCACTCGTTGACTGGTATTTAAGTCGACTGCTACATAAACAGTCCCCGATGCGCCAGTTCCAATTGCTTGATGTAAGCGATACCGGTTATTTAGCGTCTGACCAGTTAAATCAGGGAAACTATTTTTTAATGAAAAAGATTTACTTGAATCATTCACCCCCTCTACGCTAGTCCGCTTATAACCGAGGTAGTCTCACTTATGTGAATCGTCGTAACGCTTTATGGATTTCGCTTCTTCTTGCTTTAGGTGTGGGCGCGATAGTTGCTGCCATAATTGCCACAAATGACAATGTTGATGACGTGAGTGTAGACAGCAACCCGGCCATCGTTGAGTTGATTCCACCTCGTGGAGACACCATCCTTCCTCAGTCAAACGTTGGTGTAATTTTGGCTTCTGGGTGGTTAGGCGAGTTGACCTATATCGATAATGTTCAAATACCTTTAGATGAGCAAAGAATTGAGAGTGCCCTTAATTCAGTGATCTTTCGTCCCGATGAAGGTCTAGTTCTTGAGCGGCTCCCGGCTCAAGAAGTATGTGCGCAAATTCGTTATTGGGAAGTTCGGTCGCCAGATAGGGACCAGTTTTTTAGTTGGTGCTTCCGTGTTGATGGTTAGTTAGAGTCTGAGACTTTTCCGGTTTTTAGTAATTGGATAAAAGATTCTTCGTCAAGTACGGGAATATTTAAAGATTCGGCTTTCAGGAGTTTTGAACCACCGCCTTCGCCGGCGACTAAAAACGTGGTTGAAGAAGAAACGGAGCCTGGGCTTTTCCCACCTCGTTCAAGAATCGCTGCCTTAGCTTCTTCTCTTTTCATCACGGAAAGGGTTCCGGTGACTACGATGCTCATACCTTCAAGTAGTTGAGTCTCCGTAGAAGAGATAGAGCTTGAGACTGCCGTTAAATTGATTTCTGCTTCTCTGATTTTAGAAAGAAGTTGTTGATTGTGTTTTTCGCGTAACCAGTCATGGATAGAAGCTGCGATAACTGGACCTAGTCCTTCAACTTCTTCTAGATCTTCAATTGTGGCTTGTTCTAAACCATCTAGGTTTTTGAATGATCGTGCTACAAGGTCGGCAACGGTAGTTCCTACGTGTGGGATTCGTAAACCAAACAGGAGTCGACCTAAAGGCTGGTTTTTTGATTCTTCTATCGCTGTTTTTAGGTTGTTTATTGATGTCTCGCCAAAGCCTTCAAATTTGGCGATTCTTTCCATATCTAAAGTGAAGATGTCTGCTACATCTGAAATGAGGCCTTGAGAAACAAATAGGTCAACTGTTTGTTCGCCAAAGCCTTCTATATCCATGGCTCCTCGTGATACGAAATGCGAGATTCTGCCACGTACTTGTGCTGGGCAAGCATGGTTTGGGCAGAAGGTCGCTGCTTCACCTTGGGGACGTACGAGAAGGGATTCACAGACCGGGCAGTGAGTTGGGAATTTCCAGGGTGTGCTATCTGGGTGTCGTTCAGATAAAACTGGCCGGACTACTTCAGGAATAACGTCGCCTGCTTTACGAACAATGACTGTGTCGCCCGGTCTGACGTCTTTTGCTTCTACTTGGTCCGAGTTGTGAAGGGTGGCGGTGGATACTGTAGATCCACCAACTACAACTGGGTTTAAGCGAGCAAATGGTGTTGCTTGGCCTCCGGCTCCAATTGATACCTCAATGTCTAGAAGTGTGGTTGTCTGTTCCTCTGGAGGTAATTTGTAGGCCATTGCCCATCTGGGTGCGCGAGCGGTAGCACCTAACGTGTCTTGCATGGATAAGGCGTCAACTTTTACTACGACTCCGTCTATCTCATAATCCAAATCATGTCGTGTTTTTTCTATTTGATTGATGAAATCAATAACAGAAGAGAAATCTTCGAACTTTTTAGCTTTTTCATTTACCGGGAGCCCAAGTTCTTTTAAAAAATGCAACGTATCTAAGTGGGAGTCTTGTAATTCTTGTCCTTCTATGCCGCCAACTGCATAGGCCCAGAAAGACAAGTTGCGTGTAGCAGTGATTTTTGAATCTTTTTGTCGTAAGGATCCAGCTGCGGTATTTCGCGGGTTTGCGTAGGTCTTCTCCCCTGAAGACTGTTGGCTCTTATTTAATTCAACAAATGCAGTGAGGGACATGTATACCTCGCCGCGGACTTCAAGAAAAGCTGGTGCTTTTTCTGGTAATCGGTGCGGAATACTCTTAATTGTTTGGACATTGGCTGTTACATCTTCGCCTGTTGTTCCGTCACCTCGGGTAGCTGCCTGCACGAGTTTGCCTTCCTCATAAATTAAAGAAACAGCAAGCCCGTCAAATTTAAGTTCACATACCCATTGAGGGTCGGTTTTTTCTTCTTGGAGTCCTTTTCTGACACGGTCCGCCCAGGCTTCAAGTTGTTCGATCGAAAATGAGTTATCTAACGACATCATCGGTGTTCTGTGAACAACCTCTTCAAAAGTGTTGATTGTGGTGCCTCCAACGGTTTGAGTCGGAGAATCAGCTGTGATGAGGTTTGGGTGAAGTTGTTCTAGCTGATTTAGTTCTCTAAAAAGCGCGTCATAGTCGGCGTCAGGTATCTCAGGAGAATCCAAAGAGTAATAGCGTTCGTTGTGATATTGGATCAATTCACGTAGTTCTTGAATTCTTGCCGCTGCAATATCCTCTGAATTGCTGTTATTTGTCACACATTGATTCTACCGGAGTGCTCTGGTAGGGGCAGGACGCTATTAAATCCTCTAGCGTTATCTCGTGGACATTTCTCTTAGGGACAAAAACTTTCTACTCATAATAGGTTTACGCATTATTTGGTTTGCTTTGCCTTTAGGGGTCGGTCCGTTAATGGCTGATGGATTAGACCCGCTAGAGAACACTCCGCGATCAGTGCTTTCTGTGATTCTTTGGTTTTTGTGGGGAGTAGGGCTTTTTTCTACTTTTGTGCCTCGCCCTCTGTCTCTAACTGGTGTTCGTTTCGGTGGTGTTCTGTGTTTTATTCTTACGTTCTGGGCTACTACAACTTCTTCCACCGCTTCGGTAATTATCATTGCGTTTGTTTTTGCAACTGTTGCTTTAGTGATCGGTTCTAGTGCAACGATTGGTGATCTATTTATTGACCGGATCTCTTACGGGAATGAGCGTCGATTCTTACTCAGAGCACCGGCAGCAGTTACAAGTTTTCTTCGTCCTGCGACGTATTTGGTCTCTGTCGTTGCTTTGATTGCCGGACCATATTTACTTGCTGACGGACGAACTGTAGCTGGCGTTATTGCTTGTGTTATCGGGTTTCCTCTAACTTTTGTTGGTTTGCGTTCGTTGCATCAAATAAATCGTAGGTGGGTAGTTCTTGTTCCAGCCGGACTGGTTTTACATGACCACTTATCGTTAAACGAACCGACTCTTTTTCAAAGAAGTGAGATTGAAAGCGTTGGCCCTGCATCGGCAGACACTGATGCTGTGGACTTCACCCAAGGGGCGTATGGTCTTGCTCTTGAAGTTTGTTGTAGTTCTCCCCATGATGTATGGGTAGCCGCTGTTAAAAAGGAAACAGAAAAACAAACAATTGAGACGTTTCTCTTTGCACCGGTGCGACCCGATCATCTTCTAGTTGAAGCTACTCGCCGTTCTTTAACAAGCCATTCCCCCACCTAGGACTTTGTTGTCGCTATAAAACACGACCGCCTGTCCAGGTGCGACTCGACGTTGAGGCTCAGCCCAGTAAACGTTGTTATCTTTTAACGTCGCCTCCATTGGTTTACCGTGTGCGCTAATTTGAACGAGTACCGAACCGCTTGTTGGCTGGTTTGCCCAAACACAGTCCTTCACGGGCATAGAGTCCACCAAAAGGTCTTCTGGTTTTCCAACGGTCACTGTTGCATTAGGAACGTCAACATCTATTGCATAACGTGGGTCTGTTCCCCCTGCTGTTGCCATACCTTTTCTTTGTCCTATTGTGACCATCTCTACTGCTTCGACACTTCCTACCTCAGCTCCAGTAGTGTCAATCACTCGTCCGGGGGTAAGTGGAATTCTTTTACGGAGGAAGTCGTTGCGTCCGTGTTCTCGAGTTATGAAACAAACATCTTGACTATCTGGTTTGGTTGCGGTTCGGAGATTTAATTTTATGGCTAAATCACGTACCTGTTCTTTAGTTAGGTCGCCTATGGGGAGGTCTAGTATCGCGAGTTTCTTTTGGTCGAGCATATACAGCACATAGGACTGGTCTTTACTTGTGTCGATGGCGCGTGCGAGATAATGGGTTCCGTCAGGTTGGGTAATAATGCGAGCATGATGGCCGGTGGCGAGACGATCGAATCCAAGGGCTTGAACTCGATGATGGAGTAGATCAAATTTTATGTGTCGGTTGCATTCGATGCAGGGGTTTGGGGTGAGGCCTGCGGCATGGCTAGAAACATAGGGATTTACTACATGGTTGTCGAATTCGTCGCTCATGTTGAACACATGATGATCTATTTTTAGTTCGTCACAGACCCGGCGCGCGTCATCCACATCAGAAATTGCGCAGCAACCGGAATCCGATTCCCCTCCCCAAAGTCGAAGGGTTACTCCTACGACTTCGTGGCCTTGTTCTAGCATCAGTGCCGCGGCAACTGAGGAGTCAACGCCTCCTGACATTGCAACCATGACTTTACTCATTTTGAATATTCCCTTAATTGGGTGACCGCTTGAGGTATTACGTTCAATGCGTGGTTTATTTCCTCTTCGGTTGTTGTCCACCCTAAAGAGAGGCGGATCGAACCAGATGCTTTTTCGTAGTCGATGCCCATGGCTTGGAGTACGTGGGAGACTTGTTGTGCTCCGCTTGCGCATGAGGAGGCTGCGCTGGCGGCAATTCCTTCTTGTTCTAATAGAAAAAGTAAGGATTCACTTTCTACATCTTTGAAGCATAAATGTGCGATTTGTGGTGTCCGGTTACTTTCAGCAGGCAAGGTTCGGAATGTGTCTGGTATTAGGACTATAAGTTTTTCTTCAAGTTGATTTCTTAGGTCAGTGACACGAGCAGACAGTATTTCTCTTTCAGACATCATGATTTGTGCGGCTTTGCCGAGGCCGACGATCGCTGGAACGTTTTGAGTTCCACTTCTTCGTTCTCTTTCTTGGCCTCCTCCTCTTTGTGTTGCAAGAAAGGGTACGCCTTTTTTGATGATCAGTGCTCCAGCCCCTTTTGGACCGCCGAATTTGTGTCCAGTGATGCTGATGAGATGAGCTCCTTCGCAGTACTTAGCAAGGTCCATCCATGCTGTTGCTTGAACCGCGTCAGTATGCAAGTACGTGGAGGGGAATCGTTCTTCCAATAATTCAGCGATGCCTGTTATGGGGTTGATGACTCCTGTTTCATTATTTGCTGTCATTGCTGAAACCAAAGAGATGTTGTCGATTGAATTCAAGGTTTCTGCGAGAGCTTCTAAACTTATTTGCCCTGCTTCATCAGTGGGCACAACTATCCCGCCATTGTCTCTTACTGGTTCAAGCACTGCGGGGTGTTCAGTTGCGCTACAAATTGGTGTCCCGCCTTTTGAGCGAAGCACTCCATCTATAGCTAAATTGTCTGCTTCAGTTCCTCCGCTTGTGAAGACAACTTCTGAAGAGTCAGCGCCGACGAGTGCGGCTACAGCGTCTCTTGCTTCATCTACGGCGCGGCGGGCTTCTCGTGCTTGTTGATGGGCGCCAGAAGGGTTGCCTGGGTGTTGGGTGAACCAAGGCATCATTGCTTCGACTACTTCTGGTCGAGTTGGGGTACTCGCTGCATGATCTAAATACGTCATTACTAGTTAAGGGTACGGTGTATTTCCTGTCGGTAACGACTTAATCGAAGGCATAGTGAAGGAATGGAAAAGTACGGGCCAGAAACTTACGGAGATTTGTTTGCCTGCGTGTACGACGAATGGTACGGCGATGACGGCAACGTTGCTTTGACAATTATGGGCAACCCTGACGTTGTAGCCGAAAAAATACTTTCTTTAGCAGAAGATGGGCCGGTGCTTGAGCTTGGGATTGGAAGCGGACGCCTCGCTTTACCAATAGCAAAACGTGGACTGGATATCACTGGTGTGGATGCTTCAGAGGCGATGCTTGATCTTTTACGGGCAAAACCGGGCTCTGAGGCGGTAACGCTCATTAAAGGTGACATGATTGACCCGCCTGGGCTAGAGCCGGAGACGTTTTCCTTGATTCTTGTGGGTTTTAACACTTTCTTTAATCTGCCCAGCCAGAAAGATCAGGAATCTTGTATCGCTGCGGTTAAGCGGCTCCTTAAACCTGGAGGACGTTTTGTAATTGAAGCTTTCGTTCCTGATCCTAAAACGCATGATGGTTTCTCTATTCGCTCTATAGAAGTGGACCGTATTCTCGCTGACGCTGTTCTCATTGATGAGGAAAAGCAAACTATTACCGGACAAAGAATTGAAATGACGTCTTCTGGTAACCGTTTATTTCCTTATTTCTTACGTTATGCCTATCCGTCACAACTTGATGAAATGGCAACAAAAGTGGGTTTATCATTAGAGCACAGATGGGAGGATTGGCTTGACTCCCCTTTCACAGAAGAATCTGGAGTCCATATCTCTGTTTGGAAAAAGAACTAACTATGAAGAGTTACGCCCGCGAAATAAAGACTTTAGATGACGTCAAAAAAGTAATTGATAGCCCACCTGTGTCTTGGGCCGAGGTGGTTGACTGCATTGAAGTATGCGCTAAAGCTATAAAAAATCCAAATTACAAAGATCATCCGAAAGCGCTAGATCTTCGAAATAAATCTACTGAAATAGCACTTGAATTAATTCCGATAACACGCAAAGTGCCTAATGCAAATAAAGTAAAAAATGTTTTTATTTCTGCGATCTTTGGCAAAGCAAAAAATGCTGAAGATATTAAACTCTCCATCGAAGAGGCAAGAGATTTTTTGCAACAATTAAATAGCAAATTACGAGATCGCGTATCAGTGGATAACTCAGATGAATTTATCGAAGAAAAAATTAACTCAGTGGAGATCTTACTTAGAGATATAGATCAAGAAGCATCGGCAGTAAAACTAGCAAGCCATTTAAGGCACGAGCCATTTGAACATCCTTACTTGTCAATAGATCTGTGTAAAAGAGTGATAAAAGATAATCCAAAGAACATCTCTGCTATCACTTGTTGTGCTTCCTCATCAATAGACGTTGGTAACTACTCAGGTGCAGAAGAATATCTAGACAAAGTAGTTGATTTAGAAAAAAGAGAAACTCCCTTTACGCTCATCCCTCGAAGCCGTCTCCATTATTACAGAGGAAAGAATTTAGATAGCAATGCAGACTTCATGAAAGCCATGAACTTTGCGCGAATGGCAGCAAATATTCGTTGGAGAGAATTTAATGAATTACCCAATGCAGAAAAACAAAGCATAGATTTCATTTACGCTTTGGATCATCTAGAGGCGATGAATAACAGGATTCATACGCCAGAACATGAGGCGATAGAACAACAAATTAAGAGGTGCCACAACGAAGCAATAAAAAATGTTCCGGCAACCAGCGACAACTCCTACCTTCTTCTAACTTTTATAAGTACTAAGGCAAAGGACGGGAAGCCGGAAGAAGCAGAATCTCTTATTTCATCTTTCAAAGAAGACAATCCGGAAGCAACAGAAAAACATCGTTCGCTAATCAAAAGAATTGAAAATGAAATAGCAGATAACCGAAAACGGCAGCAGCAACAATTTGATCTCGGTGATCAACCATTCTGAAAACTTGTAGTTACTCAGGATTATTTCCCAAGATAAAAACCTAGAATTGAACTTGTATGACCCAAAATAATCTTGTCGCTGTTACAGGGTCAACTGGCTATGTCGGAGGACGTCTCGTCCCTCGCTTACTTGAGTCGGGGTATCGTGTGCGTTGCGTTACTCGCTCACCAGACTCCTTAACAAATCGTCCTTGGTCAGACGATGTTGAAATAGTTGTAGCTGATCTACAAGACCCAGTGGAAACCTTTGAAGCTTTGAATGGAGCTGACTACGCCTTTTATCTTGTGCATTCCATGTCTGCTGAACGCAACTTTGTAGCAGCAGAGGAAAATATGGCGCAAGTTTTCGCCGACTGTGCTGAGAAAACAAAACTTCGTCAGATTGTTTATCTCGGCGGGTTAGGCGAAGACGATCTAGAAAACTCTGTGCATCTTCAAAGTCGACATAATGTTGGAAGAATTCTGGCAAGTGGTTCAACCCCGGTTACTGAACTTAGAGCTGCCATAATCATCGGGTCAGGTAGCGCATCTTTTGAGATGCTCCGCTCCCTCGTTGAGGTTTTGCCGATCATGGTTGTACCGCGTTGGGTTACAAAAACTCAGTGCCAACCGATCTCTATAGGTGATGTGCTCCAAGAACTTCTTCACGTTCTCGGCAACGAACAGTCCTTAAACAAAGTTCTTGAGATTGGCGGCCCTGAAGTGGCTTCTTACCGAGAAATGATGGATGCCTACACGAAAGTAGCCGGGCTGCGGAAAAGAATCATCCTTCCCGTTCCAGTTTTAACTCCAAGGCTTTCTTCCCACTGGGTGAATCTTGTGAGCCCCCTTCCTTTTACTCTGGCACGAGCCTTGATTGACTCTCTGACCACAGACGTCATTGTGAAAGAATCAAGTAGTCAATTTCTTTCTCAGGGACCGAAAGATGGATTAGAGAATGCAATCGGTAAAGCGGTAACTCGGGTTAAGGAACTTGAAATACCTACCCGTTGGTCTGATACAGGTGGATATAAGGATCCCGCAAGTCCTGTTCCATCAGATCCTGAATGGTCGGGAGGAAAAATTCTTGTTGATAGAAGATCTATGAAGTCTTCCGTTTCTCCAGAGAAACTGATGGCCACTATCAAATCCGTTGGCGGCGAAAATGGTTGGTTTGCTTTTAACTGGATTTGGGCTATTCGTGGCTTTGCCGACAAAATCATTGGTGGTGTCGGGCTTCGACGCGGAAGAAGACACCCTACGGACCTTCGTATAGGAGATACCGTAGATTTTTTCAAAGTGACCACATTAACCACCAACCATTTACAACTTCTGGCAGAAATGAAAGTTCCTGGGCATGCTTGGCTTGAATGGAGGGTTGAAGAAACTCCTGGAAAAGGTAGTGAAGTAACCCAACAAGCGTTGTTCGTTCCACGAGGTGTTCTCGGGAGAGCCTATTGGTATGTGCTGCTACCGTTTCATATTGTTATCTTTCGTCGAATGTTGCGTAATATTGTTCTTCTCTCTAAGTGAGTAAAAAATGAAAGAAATTCCTCAAAACCCAACTGTCATTGTTTTAGGCGGAGCAGGTGAGATGGGTCGAAAAGCGGTCTCTATTATTTCTAACTTTGAAAATATCGGAGAATTAGTTGTTGCCGATTTTGACTTAGCTAGTGCGGAAAAAATTGTTGCTAAAAACGCTGCGGAAGCGAAAATGCCTCTTAAGGCTGTTTCTGTGGATGTAACTGACTCTGAACAACTCATTAGTCTGCTTGAAGGAAACGACATTGTGTTGAACATGACCGGTCCTTTTTACCGATTAGGGGCACTGGTATTAGAAGCTGCTATAGCCGCGGGATGCCATTATCTCGATATTTGTGATGATTGGGAACCAACAGTGGACATGCTTGCCCTCAATAAGGAAGCTGTTGAGTCTGATGTCGTAGCAGTTATCGGTATTGGAGCAAGCCCAGGTATTTCCAATATTCTTGCCCGGGTTGTTTGTGATCATCTTGATCGTGTTGATGATTTATATACAGTGTGGCCGGTTGATGCTGGTGATGAGCGTGGTGATGCGATTCAAGTAGTGATTGAAGAGAATCAAGGAGCGTCCGCGGCCATCGTGCATTGGATGCAACAAATCTCTGGTGAGATAGAGGTCGTTAAAGAGGGGCAACGAGTGGCGCAGCGTCCAATGCTGCCAGTCACCTTGAATTATCCGAATGCGGGTGAAGGAACTGGCTACACGGTTGGTCATCCAGAGCCCATCACACTGGTGGAAACAATGGACATACAAGGGTCGTCTGCCAGTTTGATGCTGCTACGTAAACACACTGCGTCTTTTATTGATGGTCTCCGTAAACGAATTGATGCCGGTCAACTCTCTCTAGAAGAAGGAGCGAAAGCAGTTGGTAAACCAAGTTTGCTCAGCCGTTTGAAAGCTGTTTTTCGTAGCTTCTGGTTTCCCGGTCCCGGTGACTTACCACTGTTTTTTGCGTGGGCGCGTGGCGAACACAACGGTGAAACACGTGTTGTTGGTGCAACTGTTACCTCTGCGCCTGCTGACGGCATGGCCGGTGTGACCAGTTGGCCGCTCGCCATCGCTTTACACCAACTACTCGACGGACGCATCATCACTGTTGGTGTTCACCCGCCCGAAACTGTTATAGAACCCGAACATTTCTTTACCATGCTCGCCGACGCCTGCGACCCGCCAGTTAATGGGATGGAAGAACTCGTTATTCAAGACATGCAGTGAGTTTTATTCACTGTAAAATTGTTTCGCTTCTTTTGCAGTCGACTGTCGAACCGTTCTACCTAGATAGCTAAACAGATCAATCTTTCTAACTACGGCAAAGTTTGACCGTATTTTGATCCGTGGTCGCATCCTAAAGTGACTGTCACTGAGTCGGGTCCGCGTTCAGCTGCTATTTCTAGTGCGGCGGTTACGTTTAGCCCTGTTGATGGTCCACAAAAGATTCCTTCTTCAACCGCAAGCTTTTTACACATTTTGAATGCTTCATTTTCATCAATTGCCCGTATTTCGTCGCATCGGTCAAGGTTGAGAAAAGGGGGGGTGAATCCTAAACCGATTCCTTCGATCCGGTGCGCCCCACCTTGTCCAGTGGTTAGAAAGGGTGATTGGAGTGGTTCTAAAGCAACGAGATCTGGTGTTTGCCCTGCTTGGTTTAACCCTTTAGTTGTTCCCATGAACGCACCGCCAGTTCCTACCGCTGCACAGAAAACGTCTATATCTGCTCCGATTTGTTCAACAATTTCTTGCCCAACAGGAACGTATCCTTCGATCACGTCGGGGGATCCGAATTGGTCGACGTAAAACGTGTTTGGTTCGTCAGCTATTTCGTATGCCTGTTGTTTCATCGCAGCGATGAGTTCTGGCGTGATTTTTCTCTCTTCACTGGGAACAACAATTACTTCGGCTCCGTAAGCGCGCATAGCGTCAAGTTTTGATTGAGCGAACGCATCTGAGGACACGGCAATAAATTTGATTCCGCATCGGGCAGCTACATGCGCTAACGCTGTTCCGGTGCTTCCGCCGGTGTATTCGACCATACGGTCTCCTGTTTTGAGGTCGCCGCGTGCGAAAGCGTTTTTTACTACACCGTATGCCATGCGGTCTTTATAGCTTCCGGTCGGGTTGCCGCTTTCAATTTTTACCCATACTTGCCCTGAAGAAGGGGCAAGGTTTTTTAGTTGAACGATTGGTGTTCCCCCAATGGCATGTTCCAGATAGGGGTCAGAAAAAGGCGCCATAACTCACCGTTCTGATTCTTTAGCAAATGTTGTGACGCATCGAATCATACAACTAGCTTCTGTTTTGTTTTTTATTCTGTTTTTTGGCTTTGTTCTCACGGAATACCCACTGGGTTTTCACCCATGCATGTTGGCCTTGGAAATTAAATTTCCTTTCACGTGATTTCATCTGATTTACCCTAACACCGGGTCATACCAGCGATTGCCGGCCCAGATACCTGCAACTAGGCAAAGAAGTGTGAAAGTTGTTATGACTGCTAACCCTAAATTACGGTTTAACCGTTTTCGGTCTATTTCTTCTATAGCCCATGCGAGACAAGCACCACCAAGCAGTCCCCCGAGATGTCCACCAATACTGATTCCTGAACGGCCGAAAGTAAAAATCAAGTTAAGAATAAGTAACCCTCCGATTCCTGATCTCCAGGGGCTTATTCCACGACGTTTTTGGTGAATAAAAGTCGCGGACATCAATCCAAATACTGCTCCAGAAGCACCTACAGTGAGTGCGGTTGGGTCTAAGAGCATCACTCCGAGCGAGCCAGCCGCTAATGATCCGAAATAGAGGCCGAGATATCTGCTTCTCCCATGTAGCCGTTCTAGTTGTTGACCTAGAACCCAGAGTAAGTACATGTTTACGGCAAAGTGTAAAAGTCCTGCATGTAAAAAGGCTGAAGTGATAAGACGCCACCATTCACCTTCAGCGACACCTACGTCTATCAACTGGCTAGCTTCTCTTATTCTTCCGAAACCAACTAGTCCGTAATCTAAAGTTGAGCTTCCCCCTCCAGAACTAACAGATCCTCCACTTATCAATATCCAAATAAACGCTAAAGCGTTAAGCGCTATGAGTGCTCTGGTTGTTATTGGATCCCCAGTAAAACTTCTTAGTTTCCTTTGTGTTCGTTTATCTATTGGCGAAACCGAAGCGCAAGAGGGGCAATGGAATCCTACGGATGCGTTTCTCATGCAGTCTGGGCATATTCGGCTGTTGCATCGTTGGCACCGAACTCCAGCTCGGCGATCTGGATGACGGTCGCAGGTTTCTGATTCGTTCATGATTGAGACAGTATCGTTTCGTTTCTTGTTATAAGCGGACAATTACAGGAATTGATTCTGGGTTAGTTACCCATGCGAAAAGCATGAGAAGTGGTGATTCGTTTGTGATTGTTGCATGCCGTACCCCTGGCTCATGCAAGAGTACTGATTCTGGTTCATGATGGCTCCATTCGTCTCCTTTTTGCCATTCGGCGTGACCGGCTACTGTCCAATAAATTTCTGCAGCACGATGCACATGTGGGGGATAATTTATGTGAGGGCCTTGAAGAACAACGCCGACGTAAATTTGATCTGAGGAGTAGAGCGGAGCGGGTAATGGTTCACTACGATTGCCTTTCTGTGAACCAATGATTGGGGCAAACGCATAGTTGTCTCGTAATTCATCCATATCGGGCTCACCAACATGTTCTTCGTAAGGAATGCCCCAACTAAGACGATCTGCGGATAATGAAACGATGTCCGCGAGTAAACCGGACCCTTTAGACAGCGTTTTTATGAAATGTTTTTCCACTACGGGCAAAGAGTACTGTTCGCCTGTTTCTTGTGGCTGGGCGTCTTCCAGTCCTGCTTGTAGAAGATTCATCCAAGGGGCGAGTGCGGGGGTACGTTTTATTTCGTTATCTGCGAGGAGGTGGAATGCTTCAAGGATTGGCTCTGACATGCGTTATTTAGGTTCCGGTAAAGGTCGCTTTACCTGGGCCGTGTTCAAAGAAGGTAGCAATGCCTGTGGCTGCATCATTTGTGTCAAATAGGTCATCGAACATTTCCCCTTCGAGGTCTAAGCCATCGGGAAGTGTTCCATCAATACCGGTATCTATTGCAGTTTTTGCTGCCCGTATTGCGAGAAGAGGTCCTTTTGCGAGTTTTTCTGCGCGGGTCATGGCTACTGATAGAACTTCTTCGTCTGACACGACTGCATTAACTAGCCCTAAGTTTTGTGCCTCTGCAGAGTTGAGTTGTTCTCCCTCAAACACAATTTCTTTAGCGCGAGCAGTTCCAATTAGTCGAGCGAGTCGTTGTGTCCCGCCAGCACCTGGAATAATTCCTAAAAGAATCTCTGGTTGCCCGAAAACAGTGCTCTCGCCAGCTATCCGGTAGTCGCAACACCATGCCAATTCTGCTCCGCCTCCAAGTGCGAGTCCGTTCACTGCTGCGATGGTTGGGCAGGGAATTCCTGCGACAGCATCAAATGCGTCTCGGAATGCTTTTAAAAGTGGTTCTCGAGTGGCAGGGTCAGTGAATTCCGATATTTCAGCTCCAGCCGCAAAAAATCTTCCTGCTCCGGTGATCACTACAGCTCCAGGTGGGTCAGCCGTGCAGGCTTCAGCAGCGATAAGTAATTCTTCGAGTAAAGCTGTTGATAATGCATTTACCTTTGGTCGATTTAAAGCAATTTCGACTACAGGGGCACCGTCTTCTATTGGGTGAGTTGTTACTTGTAGGTTCTCAAAGTTGTTCATGTTCTAACAGTATCCGAAGAGTGAGTGGAGGCGCCTAATTAAAGGCTTACAGAGGTCTCGTTTTGCTCGAGTGTCTCTCCAATATTTCGAACGGAGGTTACTCCGGGTACTCGGTCTTTTAATATTCGTTCAATACCGGCTTTGAGAGTTTGGTCAGAAGCTGGACAAGTTATGCATGCGCCAAATAACTCAACGGTCACTTCGCAAGTTTCTTCATTCACTTCGTGTAAAGCAATGTCTCCTTCGTCAGCTTGGATGGCTGGACGGATAACGTCAATTACTTTTTTCACTTCCTCGTTTAAGGAGTTTGAGTTTTCAGAAGCAACATCTAATGACATAGTTTCATTCTCGCATGCCTTAACCTTTCTTCCTCCTCATAGATTGGAGAAATGATCAAAGTTCTGGTTTTTGCGCATCAAGGTGGGTGGGATGAAATCCTGATTGTTGCTGGCCCATTAATTGTTGTTGCGGCATTACTTTGGGTCGCTGACCGTCGAGCACGAAAGTTGGAACCGCCAAGCGATCAGGAATAAGAGATATTTGCTCCTAAAGATCTCAAATTACCGACAAGATCTTGATATCCACGGGATATATGGTAGGCATCACTAATTCGGGTCTCTCCTTCTGCTGCGAGCCCTGCTACGACTAGTGCCGCTCCTGCCCTAATGTCATGGGCTCGTACGGGAGCTCCAGATAATGCTGGTAACCCTCGGACAACCGCGTGATGTCCCTCAATGCGTATATCTGCTCCTATGCGTACAAGTTCGTCCGCATATCTGAATCTGCCTGAGAAAATATTTTCCGTGACTATTCCTACTCCTTCAGCGACGGAAAGCATGGCGACAAAAAGTGGTTTGTAGTCTGTAGCAACACCCGGGTAGGGAAGAGTGGAGATGTCTACAGAATCTAAACGTTTGTCTGCCGATGCTTGTAGTCCTTCGACAGAAGGAGAAATGGACATCCCCATCTCGTTAAGTTTGCGGATGAGCATGTCCATATGATCTGCTCGAGCTTGCTTGATTTCTATCTCTCCGCCTACTACTCCTAAGGCGGCAAGATATGTTGCTGCTTCAATGCGGTCAGGAATAACAGTGTGTTCTGCGGGATGTAGCTTTTTTACTCCGGTGATTGTTATGACTGATCTTCCTGCCCCGCTGATCTCTGCACCCATTTGGTTTAGGAAGTCAGCTAAATCAGAGATTTCTGGTTCTCGGGCAGCGTTATCAATGACGGTGGTTCCTTCTGCCAAGACTGCGGCCATAAGCAGATTTTCGGTTGCTCCTACGCTAGGGAATTCGAGTAGTACTCGTGTGCCAGTTAAGCCACTTGTTTCTGCTTCGATGTATCCGTGGCTAGTGGTAAAGCGTGCCCCTAATTCTTCGAGACCTCTTAGATGCATATCTATTGGGCGGTGTCCAAAGTCATCACCTCCAGGAACAGAGACTCTTGCTTGACCAAAACGTGCCAATAAGGGCCCTAGAACTACGATTGATGCACGCATCCGTTCAACTAATTCGTAGGGCGCTTCAGGAGTAAGTGATTCTGGAACTTCTATCTTGAGTTGATTTTCGTTGAATGTAACAGAAGCCCCCATGTGTTCTAGGAGTTCTGACATCCACTTCACATCAGCAATTGCTGGGACATTGTGAAGCGTGAACTTTCCTGGAGCCAAAAGGCAAGCAGCCATTAACTTCAAAGCAGAATTTTTTGCCCCGGCGACTGTTACTGATCCGTGCAGAGGTCCTGATTTTTGAACAAGGATAGGATTATTCTCAGAAAAGATTTCATTCTTCACCTATTAAGTATGCTTTGTTGCGCACCAGACTGAAAGGCGGCTTCTTTATTCCTAGGTTTTCTCACACCGTTTTTGTTGATAACGCTGGCTTATCTGAGCTGCGTTCACCGCGCGATGACTTGGTAAAAGAGGAAGTTGAAAGTGAAAATCGGTTTGGTTTTGTCCATGGCCCATTTGAGCATTATGAGAGAACTTTGGTCGTCGAAGAAGGAGAAAATCGTCACAAAGTGACGGAGTCTTTTGCGTTTCGTCTAGCCATCCCGATTTGGCGGCCGTTGTTCAATTTTTTGTTTCGACGCAGTCTTCTTAACCGCAGTATTCCTTGGTGGGCTCCTCCGAATCGTCTGAGTTCTCGAGCGGCGAGAGTTCTTGCTCTTCTTGCGGCTGTGCAAATTGTTGATGGATATCTCGGGACAGTTATCACTCAAACCATTACTTTTGCGGCAGATGAGTTTGATCGTGGAACAACTGCGCAAGGTGTCACGTTGGCTGTTGTTCGAATTGGGGTCTTGGTTGCTTTAGGAGTCATGTTTGTTGCGGATAAACATGGAAGAAGACGACTGCTGATTTTCGCTACGGTTAGCGCGATTGCGCTGACCGCACTCGGTGCTTTTTCTCCCAATCTTTGGTTTCTTGGTGGAACACAAATCGTTGCTCGTGGTCTTACAACGGGAATGGGAATACTTATTGGTGTGATGGCTGCTGAAGAGCTGCCTCGTGGTTCGCGAGCTTATGGCGTGAGTTTGTTATCTTTATCGGCCGCCTTAGGGGCTGGAATGGCGGTGTGGGTTCTTCCTGTAGCGGATTTGCATGAACAGGGCTGGCGTATTGTGTACCTTGTTCCTCTTCTTTCGCTTCCTTTGATCGCGTCAGTGGGTCGCCGGTTGCCAGAAACTTTAAGATTTGAAGCCAACTCTGAGGTTGAGAACCTGAGTTCTGAACAAAAGAGTCTTGAATATCGGCGACTCTTTTTACTGGCAGTAGGAGCTTTCCTCTTTCTCTTCTTTGCATCTTCCGCTAGTCAATTTAAGAACGATTTTCTTCGTGATCATCGCGGGTACAGCGCAGCAGGAATAACTATGTATACGCTGTTGACTTCTACTCCAGCGGCGATCGGTATTTTTTGGGCGGGGAAATGGGCTGATACTCGTGGAAGACGGCCAGTAGGTGCTTTAGGTCTTGTTGGTGGAACCGTTTTCCTTACGGCGAGTTATTTTGCTTCAAGTTCACTTATGTGGGCTACTCATTTAATGGGAATCGTCATTGGTTCTCTAACTGTTGCTTTAGGCGTGTATGGACCTGAACTCTTCTCGACTCGTCATCGAGCTAAGGCAAATGGAACGATCGTCACCATTGGAGTGTTAGGTAGCGCTTCAGGTTTACTTGTAGTTGGTTTACTCCAAGATCATTTCAATAGTTATGGTCCTGCTTTTTTGATTGCAGCTATCGGTCCTTTGTTGGCTGCTGTTCTGGTTTTAACTCGGTATCCGGAAACAGCTCAGACTGAACTTGAGGAACTAAATCCTGACGATATTGAAATTGAAGATTTTTGATTAGAGCTGGTTGAGCCATTCAATGGCTGCTTGACCTATTCTCTCATCTGCTCCTTTGAGGTCATGGCGTTTCCCCTCTATATAAAGGGTGGTGACTGGTCCAGAGATTTTTGGTAGATGTTGAGAAAATTCTTCGGGTGTTCCAAATTCGTCTTTATCGCCGGAAATAAATAGACAAGGAACTTGAATAGAGGGGAAATGGTCCACACGAAGGGTTTCAGGTTTTTTTGCTGGGTGTAAGGGGTAGCAAATAAGGATCAGTCCCGCGGCTGGTAAACCCTCTGCTACAGCCATTGAGCAGACTCTTCCTCCCATAGAGCGTCCCCCAAGAATAAGATCTTGACTTTCTATTCCGTGTTTTTTTGACATTTTTTCTACGGCATCTTTGACTTCTGATACCAAATTGGATACCGGGGCAGGGAAATGCTTACCTTGTTTCCGGTATTGAAAATCGAATCGTTCTACTGGTAATGGATGTAAAAGTTTTTCCAAATGGCAAAGTGTGGAATGATTTCGGTTTGATCCAGCTCCAGGGGTAAGAAAAAGACCGGAGTAAGAGCGGTTTTTGTCTGACATATTTAAATTCTAGAACCACTACTAGTATTTATTCCATGAACGAATTGTTGGATCACGACACCCGTGTTGCCACTATGACCGGAGGAATGGTTCCTGATGCTCCGAATTTTGGGGGAAGTGAGCGGTTGCATCCTGATGGACGACCCAAAGGAGAATTTCGTGATGAATTGCGAAGGATTCCTAATTTAAAAAATTCTTGGACTGTTCTCTCTTCCCTGTTGACACCTATTTTTTTGATTTGGGGAGCGATAACGGTAAACCATCCTCTTTCGTGGGTTGCTGCTGCTTTATTGATGGGGATCTCTCAGAATCGTTTATTTATTCTTCATCATGAGGCCGCCCATAGAACGCTCTTTAGCAATCGGAAAATCAACGATTTCATCGGGATTAATGTAATTGGTCTTCTTACTTTCGGAACGGGAAGTCATGGTTATCGCATTGGGCATATGAATCATCACCGAGATGAATTTGGTCCCAAAGAGCCAGATTTTCTGCTTTATAGTTTCTATCCAATCTCTAAATCTTCTATGCGGAGAAAAGTGATTCGGGACGCGACTGGTGTTTCCGCTTTTCGTATTCTCCGTCCACGTTTTCAAAGGTTGAATGAATCGCGGCACCGAAAATTAACGATGATGTTTCTTTTCGGGCAAGCCGCAGTTTTTTTAATTTTTGCTCTTGTCGGCCACCCGTGGCTTTATCTTTTTCTTTGGATAGCGCCGTGGGCTTTTATCTACCAAGTTCTCAATCGGCTGCGCGCCATTGCGGAACATGGCGGTATGACGAGAGCGAAAGATCGTCGATGCACGACCCATCAAGTTAACCAATCACTGCTTGCTCGGGCTTTAATGACTCCCGTAGGGGTCGGATATCATCTAGCTCACCATGTTGATATGACAGTCCCGTGGAGAAATCTTCCTCGCCTTCATCAAGCTTTAGTTGAGGATGGTTACCTTACGAAAGAGTTGATTTGGCCAAATTATCGAACGTTATGGAAGTCGATGTTGAAGAGCGCTGGTTGAAGCATCATTTTTAGACCATTTGTCGTAAAACTTCAGTCAATGTTTTTGACAAAAGTTTCAGATCCTCGTCGCTGGTATCTCCTTCTGCGAGAAGGTCGACCAGTTCATTTGTTTTTTCGCCAAGCAAGTTCCAAGTCACCGGGTTAAAGCCAAAAGGCGGCCGATGGCTTACTAAGAGTGGAGCGTAAGCAAGGATTTCTTCTACTCCGCGATTGTCTCGTGGATCTTTTCTTAAACGGTCACAAGCCACAAAAACATTTGAAAGTAATGCGTTGGCATCAAGGCCTTCAAGTTCTGGCCGGTCATCATTAGCTCCTTGAAATGCATCTAACGCTGCTTCTACGGCGTCTTCATCTTCAACTAGCACTAACAAATCTCCTGCTTGGTCGAATTCGTGCGGGATTCCTAAGCGTGCAAGCATTTCACTAAACGCTGTTTGTTCATCTGCTGCCCAGCCTTCGACTTCATAAGCAATTTTTTCTGCTTCAGGGTCGAGAACTGGTCCCCCGGTTTCATCTGTGGCGTCAATAATTTTGTCAACGTCTTCTTCATCTGCTGCTCGAACCACCAAAGTGGCCCCTAGCCATGAATGTGCAATGTTTTGACCAGTGAGTTCTTGGTCAAGAGCTCGCCTGCTCTCCCCTGCCCATTCATGAAGTTCATAAACAATTTGTTCTTCATCTGAACCACCTACCTTGTCTAACTCTGTAGGGGCGTCATCAACGAGTTCTATACCGCAATCAACGCATACTGACACGTCTTCTGCATATTCTGTTTGACATTGAAAGCACCAACTCATCGTGCCATCTTTGCATGATGCTCTCTTAACCCCAACTTCAGACCTGGTTCTTTAAAAGAAATAATCACTGCGGCATTTCATAGCGTGTAACACCGTTTACTTTCCACTAGGTTCAAGAAGTATGAATTCTCTTAACGAAACCTCAGAACGTAACCTCGCCCTTGAATTAGTGCGAGTAACTGAAGCTGCGGCTTTAGCAGCCTCACGATGGATGGGAAGAGGTGACAAAAACGGTGCAGATGGTGCCGCAGTCGACGCAATGCGTGAAGTTCTCAACCATGTCCAAATGGATGGGTTAGTCATCATAGGTGAAGGTGAAAAAGATGAAGCCCCAATGCTTTTCAATGGAGAAAAAGTAGGTGATGGCTCTCCACCTCAAACCGATATTGCTGTTGACCCAATTGATGGAACTACGCTTACCTCGCTTGGTAGAGGAAATGCTTTAGCAGTTATTTCTGTTTCGCCAAGGGGAACAATGTTTGATCCAGGGCCATGTGTTTATATGGAGAAAATTGCTGCTGGACCTGATTGTCATGGAGCAATAGATATAACCCGCTCAGCAACAGAAAATTTGCAAGCAATTGCTGAAGCTAAAAGAGAATCAGTGCGCGATATTACTGCAGTGATTCTTGATCGCGACCGCCACCATGATTTGATCAATGAAGTCCGCGCCGCTGGTGCTCGTATTCGTCTAATTCCCGACGGCGATGTTGCTGGAGCGATATCAACCGCGTGGCCTGATTCAGGAGCAGATGTTCTGTTCGGAATTGGAGGCACTCCGGAAGGAGTTATTTCCGCTGCCGCTTTGAAATGTATGGGCGGAGTGATGCAAGGTCGTCTCTGGCCACGTAACGAAAGCGAACGAAAAGAGACGATTGATAAAGGCTACGATTTGGATGCTGTTCTAACTATTGAAGACTTAGTTTCTGGAGATAGTTGCTTTTTTGCGGCCACAGGAATCACAGACGGAGAGCTGCTCAAAGGTGTGCATTATTCCGGAGGCAAGGTTCATACCCAATCATTGGTTATGCGGTCTAAGTCTGGAACTGTGAGACAAATTGATGCCAGCCACATCATTGATAAGTTGGAATCAAGCGATTCCTAGTAGTTAAATCAAGCGTTAGCTACCTGTAACCGAAGTTCAGCACGTGCGAGTGCGTCGGCTGCTTCAACATTCTCACTATTTTCAGAGAGTTGTGCTTCCGCATTTTCTTTTGCTTGCTCTGCACGGCTTACATCAATCTCAGTTGATTTTTCTGAAACATCAGAGAGAACACTGATTTTTGTTCCTGCGACTTGAACAAATCCTCGATGAACAGCGAATACGTCTCGATCGCCATCTGGTCGTATGACTTCAACTGACCAAACAGCAAGCACTCCAATGAACGGCACGTGACCGGGTTGGAAAGCAATGTCTCCACCCTCCACTGTTCTCGCTATCACCATTTCAGCTTCTCCGCTGTAGGTAATAGCTTCTGGAGAAACCAGCTCTACTTGAAACGCCATAAATTAACCTTCGAGTTCTGCTGCCTTGCGTCGAGCGTCATCTGCCCCACCAACATTCAAGAATGCTTGTTCGGGTAGATCATCTAACTCGCCTTCTACAAGCGCCGCAAAAGAGTCCACTGTTTCTTCAACAGGAACGGTAACCCCTGGAAGACCAGTGAATATTTCAGCGACGTTCATTGGCTGAGAGAGGAAACGCTGTACTTTTCGTGCTCGAGATACAGTGACTTTGTCTTCTTCAGATAACTCATCCAAACCAAGGATGGCAATAATGTCCTGTAACTCTTTGTAGCGTTGCAAGATTTCCTGCACACGTCGTGCTGTTTCATAGTGTCGGTCACCCACAACTTCTGGGGTCAGAATTGTGGAAGTTGAGGCTAGTGGATCAACCGCTGGGTAAATTCCTAACGCGGCAATGTCACGGCTCAATTCGGTAGTTCCATCAAAGTGAGTGAAGGAAGTGAATGGAGCTGGGTCGGTGTAGTCGTCAGCAGGAACGTAAACAGCTTGCAGTGACGTAATTGAACGTCCGCGTGTCGTTGTGATCCGCTCTTGAAGTTGGCCCATTTCGTCAGCAAGAGTGGGCTGATACCCCACTGCTGAAGGCATACGACCTAAGAGGGTTGATACCTCTGACCCTGCTTGAACAAAGCGGAAAATGTTATCGATGAAAAGCAATACGTCTTGACCTTGTTCATCACGGAAATACTCTGCCATGGTTAGAGCTGAAAGAGCTACACGTAGTCGAACTCCTGGTGGTTCGTCCATTTGTCCAAAAACAAGTGCTGCTTTTTCTAGCACTCCCGATTCTTCCATTTCAAGGCGAAGGTCTGTTCCTTCGCGAGTTCGTTCTCCAACTCCGGCGAATACAGAAACACCGCCGTGGTTCGAAGCAACACGGTTGATCATTTCTGTAATAAGTACTGTTTTACCAACGCCAGCACCGCCGAAGAGACCGATTTTTCCACCCTGTAGATAAGGGGTGAGTAGATCAATAACTTTTACCCCGGTTTCAAACATCTGAGCTTTTGGTTCAAGAGAGTCAAAAGATGGGGCACTTCTATGAATTTCCCAACGTTCTGCGTCGATCGCTGCAGTTGCATCATCTAACCCTTGTCCGGTGACGTTGAATACGTGACCGAGGGTGTCGTCCCCGACTGGAACTGTGATTCCTTTGCCGGTGTTACGCACTTGGGTGCCTCGTGTCAAACCATCTGTTGGCTTCATTGCAATAGCTCTTATCCGGTTGTCACCGATCTGTTGAGCTACTTCCGCCACGATGGTGGTTTCAACACCGTCTAACTCAACATCAAACTCGAGAGCTGTGTTGATCTCTGGTAGTTCTCCTGGAGGAAATTCGGCGTCAATTACCGGTCCGGCAATACCGACGATGCTTCCTGGTTGAAGGTCTGTAACTGTCATAGTTGCTCCTGGTTGTCTCGTTCTTTCTAGTTTTCTGCCCCGGCTGGGACTAAGTCTTCAGGTTGTTCGTCATCACCTAACGCTTCTGCACCACCGATGATTTCCATGATTTCGGTTGTGATTGCGTCTTGGCGTGCTCTGTTCATTTCCCGATCAAGTTTCACGATCAACTCTTCAGCGTTGTCTGTTGCTGATTTCATTGCTCGTTGACGATTTGCGTGTTCTGATGCCGCCGACTCAAGTAGCGCTCCAAACAATCGAGCTTCTACGTAGCGAGGCAATAGTGATTCGAGCACAGCTTCTGGTGATGGTTCAAATTCGAATGAATCTGTGTTTTTTGAATCACCACCGCCTTCAGTAGCGATCGTTTCTGTGCTTTCAAGAGGAAGGAAACGTCGAGTCGCTACTTTTTGGCTTCCGATGCTTAGGAACTCGGTATAAACCAATTCAACGCGATCAATATGATTATCAATAAAAAGTTGTGCCACTGTTTCAGCTATTTTCCGGGCATCTTCATAAGTGGGGTTATCGCTTATTCCTTCTGTGAAGGATTCGACTTTGTAATTGCGGAAAGCAAAATAGTCACGGGCTTTTTTCCCAATAACAATGAGAGAATATTCGGCGCCTTCAGAGCGAGCGTTCTGAACTTGACGTTCTGCTGCTCGAATCACTGAAGAGTTATAAGGTCCCGCAAGACCCCGGTCAGAGGAAATGACGATAACACCGACTCGTGTTACTTTTTCGGCTTTTCGGAGGAGCGGGTGATCGATTTCTGCGCCGCCTGCAGCCAAATTTTCGATCACTGTAGTGATTTGTTCAGCATAAGGACGGGCTTCTCTCGCTCTCTGTTGGGCTTTAACTACTCGAGTCGCAGCGATTAATTCCATGGCGCGAGTAATTTTCTTTGTATTTTGAACGCTGTCTATTCTCCGTCGTAGTTCGCGTTCTTTACCGCCAGCCATGCTTCACCCCCACTGAATAAGCACGCGTAAGGTCTACTTCTTGAGAACCAAAGCGTTGAAGGGGTGAACGACTAGTCATTAAATCACTCGTTATCTGCGGAAATATCTTCTTCTGGAAGAGTGGTTTCCGCATCAACTATTGCTGACTGAGTGTCTGTAGATTCAGAATCAGGAGCTTCTTCGGAAGTCTGGGATCCGACGAATTGTTCAGCGAATTCTGAGATAGCAGCATCAAAGGCTTCTTCGTCTTCAATCGCTCCTGATTCTTTTACAGATGCGAGTTTGGCTGCTTCTCTTGTTCGGAACCAGTCAAGTAATTCAGATTCAAAGCGTTGAACATCTTCTACTGCTACACCGTCGAGGTGTCCTCGTGTGCCCGCCCAAATAGAAATAACTTGCTCTTCTACGAGAAGCGGTGAGTTCAATCCTTGTTTGAGGAGTTCAACGAGTCGATAGCCCCGATCTAACTGAGATTGAGAAACTGCGTCGAGATCAGATCCGAATGCCGCGAAAGATTCAAGTTCACGGAATTGTTGAAGATCTGACTTGAGAGTACCTACTGCTGTTTTCATTGCTTTTACTTGTGCTGCTGAACCTACACGTGAAACGGAAATACCTACATCTACTGCGGGTCGTACACCTGATTTGAAAAGATCGTCCTGCAGGAAGATCTGTCCGTCCGTGATTGAAATCACGTTTGTTGGGATGAACGCAGATACGTCTCCAGCTTTTGTTTCAATAATCGGCAAAGCTGTTAAGGATCCTGCTCCAAGGTCGTCGCTTAATTTAGCAGCGCGTTCTAAAAGACGGCTGTGGAGGTAGAAGACGTCTCCTGGGTAGGCTTCACGTCCTGGTGGTCGTCTTAGGAGTAGAGACATTTGACGATACGCTTCGGCTTGTTTGGAGAGGTCGTCATATACGGCTAGTGCATGCTCACCGTTGTCCATCCAATGTTGTCCCATTGCGCACCCCGCGTAAGGAGCAAGATATTTAAATGGAGCTGGATCAGAAGCCGGAGCTACAACTACAACGGTGTATTCCATAGCTCCATAAGCTTCAAGCACTGCCACATTTTGAGCAACGGTTGAAGCTTTTTGACCAATTGCAACATAAACACACTTCATGCCTTGTCCGGCTTGATTAATAATTGTGTCAATAGCAACGGTAGTTTTTCCCGTTTTACGGTCGCCAATAATTAGTTCTCGTTGTCCACGTCCAATGGGAATTAATGAATCTATGGCTTTGATTCCTGTTTGCATTGGTTCGTGCACAGGTTTACGTCCCATGATTCCTGGTGCTTGTACTTCCATGCGTCGTTGAACAGTATTTGTTAGAGGTCCTTTACCATCTACTGGTTCACCTAATGGGTTTACTACTCGACCGAGAAGGCCGTCACCAACAGGAAGGGACAGAATGTCACCTGTGGCGCTAACTGTTTGGCCTTCTTCAATATCGTCAACTTCTCCGAGTACCACTGCACCGATGGAACCCTCGTCTAGGTTCAGTGCAAGTCCAAAACTTCCGTTTTCAAACTGCAGTAGTTCGTTTACTGCTGCTCCTGGAAGTCCGGAAACGCGGGCGATACCATCACCTACCTCGAGCACTCGTCCTACTTGAGATTGCTCAAGGCTTGGTTGGAACCCATCAAGATTTTTCTGGATTGCTGAGGCTATATCTGCCGTATTAATAGTCAATTCAGCCATGTTCTATGTTCTCTCTGTCTCTCTTTTAGTTCTTCTGTTAACGGAAGCTCTCTCTGAGCTGGTTGAGGCGGCGGCGAACGCTGCCATCGATAATGTCATCGCCAATTTCTGTTATTGCTCCACCTAACACTGATGGGTCAATAACTACTTTGACTTCAACGTCTTTGCCGGTCGAAGTTTTGATCGCTTCTGTAAGGCGTTGGCGTTGTTCTTGAGTTAAGTCAATAGCAGAACGCACTGTTGCTACTGCTTTGTTGCGTGAATTAGCACTTCTCTCTACAAATGCATTGATAATAGAAGGAAGATCACCTGCTCTACCTGCACTAACAACCATTGTTAATAATGATGTAGTTGTTGAAGAAGCTTTTCCGTCTAATAGATCTTCAATGATTTGAAGACGTTTTGACACTGGAATTTCTGGGTCTGAAAGAGTTGATCGCAAATCTTCATTTGTTTGAAGTGTTTGCGAGAATCCAAACAACTCATCTTCAACCGCAGAAATGTTTCCTTCTGCTTCCGCAACGCTAAATAGAGCGTCGGCGTATCCGACTACTGGTGAATCAGCCATTGCTGCCTGTCACCTCATCAATATAAGCATCGATTAATCGTGTTTGTGCCTCTGCATCAAGGTTTGACTGAACAACTCTTTCTGCCGCTCCTAAAGCGATACCGGCAACTTCTGCACGTAGATCAGCTATTGCTTGAGCCTTTTGTGCTTCAACATCAGCAGCTGCTTTTTCACGCATTTCAGCAATTGAACTTTCGGCTTGAGTAGACAAATCTGCTCTTAGCTGATCTGCAGTAACTCTTGCTTCTTCAATAATTCGAGCTGATTCTGTTTTAGCATCAGCCAATTGAGCTTCATAATCAGACTGCACTGCTTGAGCGTCAGTTTTTGCTTGTTCTGCTGCATCTAAATCAGCGCGAATTCTCTCTGAACGAGCATCCATGGCCCCTTTAACAGCAGGGAAACCTTTCTTTACCATGATGACTAATAGAATCAGGAAGGCTGAGCCACCCCAAATAATCTCAGTTAGCTCAGGAAGTATGGGACTTGGGGCGTCTAAACAACCTTCAAGCTTTTCCTGTACTTTTTTATCTTTTGCTACTTCATGAAGGTCTTCATGCGATATATGATCGCCGTCACCATAACCTTCAAGCGATTGCTCAAATTTCTCTGCGACGCAACTCCCCACACTTTCACCTGCTGCGCTTGCGGGGCCAGCAAAGGCCACAATGCTCATCAGTGAAACGAGCGAGGCCACCATAAGGCGGGTCCATCGTTTACTCATAGTTTTAACTCTTTCTCGTAGGCCTGTCTTAAGGCAGCAAAAGGATGAAGACAACGAAACCGATAAGGGCGAGTGCCTCGGTAAAGGCAATACCCAGGAACATCGTTGTCCTAACCATGCCAGCTGACTCTGGCTGACGTGCCATTGATGAAATCGCGTTACCTACAACTGTTCCAATACCGATACCGGGGCCAATAGCGGCAAGGCCATAACCTAAACCTGCGCCGATTGCCTTAAGGCCTTCGAGCATTTCGCCAGATGCAGTTTCTGCAAGAACGTTCAACACTTGGATTCTCCTGTTTTATTTGTCTCTTACGGAATTTCCGAAAGAAGTTTTCTGTTTAAAGATCTTTCCCCTAATGGGCGGGGTGTAACGAACCACCGATATATACGGCGGTAAGTATTGTGAAGATAAAGGCTTGTAAGACCGATACCAAAATTTCGAAGCCAGTCATAAGAACCAGCATTGCGAACGGTGCTACTGCCCCCACATAGGTAGCGTCCCAGAGGGCAGCAGTGAGTATGGCGAAGGTAACAAGAAGCAAGTGTCCCGCCACCATATTCGCCCAGAGTCGAATAGCTAAAGAGAAAGGCCGTACGACAAATGTTGAGACGAGTTCAATCGGAGTAACGATCAGATAAAGAGCTTTAGGTACTCCAGGAGGGAAAAGAGAATTTTTAAAGTATCCGAAGAGTCCTTGAGAGCGAATCCCAACAAAGTTGTAAATTAACCAAACGACAAGAGCCAGAGTGATAGGTATGGCCATACGACTATTCGCAGGGAATTGGATTCCTGGGATGACTTCGAAAATATTTGAGAACAAAATGAAGAAGAACATCGTGGTCAGGAAAGGCATGTACTTTTTACCTTCTGGCCCAATAGTTTCCATCACGACTGACTCTTCGATGAAGTTGACCCCAGCTTCAGCTACATGTTGAACACCAACTGGGACTAATGATGTTTTCTTCCTTCCAGCAGAAAGGAAAATCGCTGACGTGATAACAACAGCAGTCAAATAAATGAGAGATGTTTTGTTGAGCGCATACCACGTACCGTCAAACAGTATGTCCGGCCATTGAAATAAGTGGCTTATTGGCGGGAATTCGAGTGCAAGTATATTCACTTTGGTCTGCTACTCCTGAAAGTTGTCTGTTGATGGTTTAGCTGGCATTACTCCTGGGAAGGCAAGCGATGCTGAAACATGCTTTGTCTCCCAAATAAGTAATCCCAAGTGGGTTATTAAAAGAGTTATCGCAAAAGGAACAGTAGCGAACCATTCGGCGTTTCGTACAATCAGAACCGCAAAAGCCATCATTCCGAGTCGAATGAGGTAACCGAATAAAACTGCCCCATAGAGAGCGTTCAACGAAACTGCTATTGCGCGAGAGATTATTTGTGCTCCAAGAAAGAAGTTAAGCGCTACTAAAGCGAGTGCTAAACCAGAAGAAATTATCCCACCTACTCCGTCTAGAACGACTCCCAGCACAAGAAAGGTAGGTGAAACTAGTAAAGCTCGGCGAGCTAAATCGCGAGCGATCGATACTTCGGGGGCATCTACGGAAGAGACTGCGGAATTCATGCTAAAGGACCGTTTGACTGCCAGATTTCTCTACGCTCAGCTGCTTTTTTCTCAAGAGTGTCTGAGTATTCTCGATACATTTTCCAAGAGGCGTAACCAACTGTTGCTAAGACAAAAATTATTGTTAAAAGAGGTGTTGTTCCTAATTGACGGTCAACAAACCAACCAATTAAACCAAAGATTGCTGGAGTGACTGTAAGTTCAAAAGCTGCTGCAAAAGCGTCACCAAATCCGTTCTTCAATTCACGCGTATCAGCTTTTTTCATAAGGAATTCCTCTAAACCTGCAAGTGCCTGAAGAAGAAACTTCAGACGTTTGTGAATCTATTCTCAAATGGGGTTAGTGGCAACCTAATCTCAATCTTGTTCTGATTTTTTTTGAAGTTTTTAAACCGGTACATCTTTATCTGATCTAAGCCGAGGATGTAAGACGGTAAATAAAATAAGGCAAACCGCTGCAATACCTGCTGGGACAATGGAATTTCCTTCCCCGGTATACGTAGGCCATAGAACAAATCCTGAAAGTAAAGCTGTCCATGCCCACAAAATGAGTACGGCGCGGCGATGCCCATGCCCTAAACGGAGTATGCGGTGATGAAGATGGTTTTTGTCTGCTTGTGTAATCCGAATGCCTCGGGTGGCCACACGTCGAATTATTGCAAATGTCATGTCAAATAAAGGAACCCCCAAAACAATTAGCGGTATAAAGATTGGAGCGAAGAAAAAGAAAGACTGTCCACTAAAAGGTGCGTCAGTTCTACCACCAACAGAAACTGTCGATGCGGCGAGAAGGAGTCCAAGTAATAGTGCCCCACCGTCTCCCATAAAAATTCGGGCTGGGTGCACGTTATGAGGTAAAAATCCAACGCATGTAGCGACGATAAGAATTGCTATAAGCGCACCTGGGTTGCCGGGAAATAGAACTCCAGAGTCTCCTAAACGTATTGCGTAGAGAAAGAAAGTTGTTGCCGCTATTCCAACTACACCTGCCGCTAAGCCATCAAGACCATCAATAAGGTTCACCGCGTTTGCGATTAAGAAAACCCACACAACTGTAAGTAGTGCTGATAAATCCGGGGAAAGAATTATGAGATCGAGAAATGGGATGCGTAGAACTAGAAGTGAAATTCCTGCTAAAGATAAAATGCTTCCAGCAGCAACCATTCCAGCAACTTTTGCTGGAGCGGAAATTGGGCGGATGTCATCTATTACCCCGACGGCACATATAAAAATTGATGCGACAACTAGTCCGATCATTTCAGTCGGTGCCGCAAATACTGATGCGAAATCTCCGAGTCCCCATGCAGTAAGTAACCCAGCTAATAAGCCAAGCAGCATCGCTACCCCTCCAAGAGATGGAGTGGGTTCTAAGTGAATATTTCTTTCGTCAGGTTCTACCAATAACCCAGCTTTAACTGATACTCGATGGATTATTGGAACTGTTGCCGTAGTTACAAGCGCAGCTACTACCCCTACGATGCTGTAGGCAACTGCTCCTGGCACTTATCTGTCCTCTAGTTAACTTCCGTAGACAGGAAACTGCTTACAAAGTTCAGCTACCTCTGCTCGCACTGCAGTTATCTCTTGTTCATCTTCTCTATTTCTTAATGTACGAGCAATCAAATCTGCTATCTGGACCATCTCCGGCTCTTTCATGCCTTGAGTTGTAGTGGAAGGAGTTCCGATACGCATGCCGCTTGTAACAAAGGGAGAGCGTGGGTCATCAGGAACGGTATTTTTGTTTAAAGTAATGCCGGCACGATCCAAAACGTCCTGTGCTACTGCTCCGGTTAGTTCTGAATCAAACGTACGTAGATCTACCACCATTAAGTGATTATCGGTTCCTCCTGAAACCAGTCGAAATCCGTGTCCGCCTAATGCTTCAGCTAATGCAGCAGCGTTGCTTACTATTTGAGCGGCATAAACAGGGAAAGAGGGATCAGCGGCTTCTTTAAAGGCAACAGCTTTAGCTGCGATGTGGTGCTCTAAGGGTCCACCTTGTATTCCGGGGAAAATCCCTTTATCTATTTTGTTTGCAAGAGTTTCGCGTGTGAGTATGCATCCGCCTCTTGGCCCACGGAGGGTTTTGTGCGTCGTAAAGGTAACTACATCTGAATAAGGGACTGGGTTGGGGTGAACACCTCCCGCTATTAGACCTGCGATATGTGCTGCGTCAAACATCAATAATGCACCAACTTCATCGGCGATCTCACGCAAGGGAGCTGGCTCAATAATTCTGGGATAAGCGGTTGCGCCTGACACAATCAGTTTTGGTTTATGGGTAGAGGCAAGCTCACGTAATTCTTCGAAATCAAGGCGCTCGTCACTTTTAGTTAGACCATAGGAGACGAAGTTATAAAGTATCCCGCTGAAATTGACTGGTGACCCATGAGTTAGATGTCCTCCGTGGTCAAGACTGAGTCCAAGAACCGTGTCACCAGGTTCTAATAGCGCTTGGAAAACGGCCATATTTGCATTGGCGCCGGAATGTGGTTGGACATTTGCGTGTTCAGCCCCAAAGAGTGCCTTAACTCTTTCACGTGCCAGATCTTCGACCTCATCTATAATTATGTTTCCGCCGTAATAGCGTTTACCGGGGTATCCCTCAGCGTATTTATTTGTAAGCACTGAGCCAGAGGCTTCTAATACCGCTGGTGAAGCAAAATTTTCTGAAGCGATGAGTTGCAACGTGGAATTCTGACGTTCAATTTCTTGGTCGATGTATCCGAAAAGTTCTTCGTCTCGATTTGTTGGCCAAGGCATCTTTGCTTTCCTTACTGTTCTATTTATCTTTACTTCTTAATGCGCTACTACGAATATAACCACGCATTCAAGAGGTATAAGAAAACTAACCGAGGTATTTACCATCAAGATAGTTATGTCTCTATTTTTTTTAAATATTTAACCAGTGTTTGAGTGGCAGAATCTAGGGGTGATGACGATCTACGCATCAGAACGAGTCTCCTGATCGCTAGAGGAGTTTTTTTGATTGGTGTGAGGTTCTCAATTCCAGTTTTGGCTTGGGCGGAAGGCAGAACCGCCCAACCTAAACCAAGGCGGACCATTTCTGCGAGAACTTCGGGCTGATTTGATTCAGCTGTCACTTCGTAAGATGCCCCAAGGGCAGCAAGCGAAGAGGCAATTACTTCCCGAGTGTGAGAACCTTTTGGAAATGAGACCCATGGCCCCCATTTCTTTGGATCTCTTATCACTTTTCCTTTTGGGGCATAAATAAATAAAGGTTCTTCCAAAAAAACTTCACTTGATAATCCATCTGGGATTATTTCTGGCTCTACGCAAGCGACTATGTCTAATGCTCCGTCGAACAAAGCCTCTAGTAATTGCCCAGAGGGGGCGACAGTGAGTCGTAAATCCACTTTTGGAAGACTCTTATGGAACTCTCTTATTTCATTTGCTCTGTGGTGTACTGCAACCGCATCCACTGTGCCAAGACGGATTTGTCCAGAGGTACCAGCAAGCTCTGTTTGTGTCCAGTTCTTTAGATCTCTTGTTTCTGCTATAACCCGTCGTGCATAATCAAGCACTTGTTCCGCTTGCGGTCGAAGCACAGTAAATTTTCCTCTCCGTTCAAATAGCGACAGTCCGACTCTGCGCTCAAGTTCTGTGAGCCCCTGAGTTAAGGCGGATGGAGTTACCCCTAATTGCTCAGCAGCAGCGGCTCTGGTGGGATGATTCGCAGCAGCTAATAAATACTCAAGTTGTTGAACACTCAGATTTGGCAAGGGGGTTGCCTCATCATCGAACATTTCAATCTTCTTTCTTTATATTAAGCATTTCTTAATTATAAACAATTTGCTTGAGAATATCTTATGATTAGTCGTTATGAACAAACCCGTAGATATCAAACCAGCTTCAGGAAAACTTGGCATTCTTACTCCAGGTATTGGAGCAGTAGCTTCAACCTTCATTGCGGGAGTAATTGCTGCACGTAAAGGTCTCGCCGCCCCTATCGGTTCTGTTAGCCAAATGGCTCACATCCGTTTAGGAGCAAGAGAAGAAGATCGGAATCCTCTTATTCGAGATTTTGTTCCACTTGCAGGACTCGATGACCTTGTTTTTGGTGGATGGGATCCAATTTCACCAAACGCTTTAGAAGCAGCGAGAACTTGCGGAGTTCTTGAAGAGAAAGATCTTGCTCCTCTTTCCGCCGAGTTAGAAGGCATTGTCCCGATGGACGCAGTCTTCGATAACAGGTGGGTGAAGAAACTCGATGGCGTTCGTATCAAGAATATAAGTTCTAAATGGGAACAGGCTGAAGCGCTTATAGCCGACATAGAGAATTTCCGAAACGAAAACAACTGTGAACGACTAGTCATGGTGTGGTGCGGCTCCACCGAAGCTTTCCAAGAGCCAAGTGAGGTTCACGCTACGGTCGAAGCTTTTGAAGCTGGCTTGCATGCAGACGATGACAACATTTCGCCAAGCCAAATTTATGCATATGCAGCCTTAATGAGTGATGTGCCCTTTGCTAACGGAGCGCCAAATCTTTCTGTAGACCTCCCTTGCATGATTGAACTATCTAAATCACGTGGAGTGCCTATCGCAGGAAAAGATTTTAAAACTGGTCAAACCCTCATGAAAACTTTGTTAGCTCCAGGATTAAAAGCTCGCATGTTGGGATTAAATGGCTGGTACTCAACAAACATTTTGGGTAATCGTGATGGCGAAGTTCTTGATGACCCAGAAAATTTCAAAACTAAAGAAGTTTCAAAACTTGGAGTATTAGATGCAATACTCCAACCCGAGTCTTATCCGGATCTTTATAGCGACATTCATCATGTGGTACGAATCAACTACTACCCACCAAGAGGAGACAACAAAGAAGGCTGGGACAATATTGACATTTTTGGTTGGCTTGGATACCCCATGCAAATCAAAGTTGATTTTCTTTGCCGGGATTCAATTCTTGCCGCACCCATCGTTCTCGATCTAGCTCTCTTTATGGATTTAGCGGCACGCGCTGGACAATCCGGTGTCCAAGAATGGCTGTCTTTCTACTTGAAAGCTCCTCAATCCGCAACAGAGTCGGGGCCAGAGCATGACCTCTTCATTCAACAAACAAAGCTAAAAAATACGCTAAGAGAATGGATGGGAGAACAACCAGTTACCCACTCCGAGGCCGGCTAGCAACAGGAGTCAAATACGCGTGTCGCGGCCTGCCCAGTATTCATCTTTGAGTAGCCGTTTGTAAAGTTTCCCAGTTGGATGACGTGGCAATTCTTCACGGAAGTCAACGCTACGCGGACACTTAACATCAGCAAGTTGTGAGCGACAAAAAGCGATTAGTTCCCTCTCTAACTCTGGCCCAACCGTAGACATATCAGCAGGTTGGACTATCGCTTTCACTTCTTCTCCAAATTCATCATTTGGGACCCCTATTACTGCTACATCAAAAACTGCGGGGTGCATTGTTAAAACATTTTCAGCCTCTTGCGGATAGATATTCACTCCACCTGAAATGATCATGTATGCCTTACGGTCGGTGAGATAGAGGTACCCTTCTTCATCTACACGACCCACATCACCAAGGGTGCTTAAGTCAGCACCTATTTTTGCCCCAGCTGTTTTTTCTGGATCATTATGATATTCAAATCCCGCGGTGCCCCGGAAGTAAACCCCACCTTCTTCGCCAGTAGGCACTTCTTCACCTTCGTCATTAACAATAACTAACTCACCAACAAGTGATCTTCCTACCGAACCGGGATGCTCCAACCAATCTTCCGAACCGATATAGGTGAAACCATTCCCTTCTGTTCCTGCGTAATACTCATGTATTACTGGACCCCACCAATCAATCATTTTTCGTTTTACTTCTACTGGACATGGAGCTGCTGCGTGGATGGCAGACAACAACGAAGAAACGTCATATTTGGCTCTTGCTTCTTCAGGCAATTTGAGCATCCGCACGAACATTGTTGGAACCCACTGACTTCCAGTGGCTTTATGTTCCTCAATCGCGGCAAGCGCCTCCTCTGGATCGAATTTCTCCATGACGACCACAGTGCAACCTATCCTTTGATATGCCAAGCAAAACCGAAGTGGTGCGGCATGGTAAAGGGGGGCAGGTGAAAGGTACACGCCGCCTGGTTCACCTCTAAATAAGAGTTTCACCATCGCAGCTATGGTGTCGCCCATTCCAAGAAGCGCTCCGATAGGAGCTCGTTTGACTCCTTTTGGACGACCAGTGGTTCCAGAGGAGTAAAGCATGTCTTGACCTTCTACCGCATCCTCTGGAACGTCTATTCCTTGAGTTGCGACCGCATCTTCAAACGGGGCATGGTCAGGGAGTTCGCCTCCGATAGAAAAACGGGCTTCCACATTCGGCGTATCAGAGACAATTTCTGCTGCAGCTTCAGCTTTGTATGGCGAAGTTACAAATACTCGAGCTCCACAGTCATTAACAATGTACGCGACTTCATCTGTGGTGAGTCGCGAAGATATCGCTGTATAAGTAAGCCCTGCGTATATTGCCCCCCAAGCGAGCGGAAGGAATTCGATTCTATTTTCTAAACAAAAAGCAACATGGTCCTCTGGCTTAAGACCCAAGCTGCGAAAAAGGTTGGAGATACGGGCGGCTTCGTTGTGTAACTCTAGAAAAGTCATTGACTGGTCTGAGCCATGAACAACAATGGCTAAACGATCAGGCTCTCGTTCAGCCCAAAATCCTGGGTATTCTCGGTCTGGTAGAGTTATTTCGTCATTCACAAATTGAAAACTACTCTCTCTTGATACGTTCTCTACCACTCGGGGGAAAATCGCAGTAGAGGTACTTAGCATGAAAGGTATTAACGTTTTCCATTATGAGAAGTGTTTTATTCGCTCCAGGAAATCAACCAGATGTAATCAGTAAACTGCCGCGCACCAACCCAGTAGCTGCCGTTATTGATCTAGAAGACTCCACTCCGGCTTCTCATAAGGCTGAATCTCGTAAAATTGCTTTTGAGGCGGCAGAAGTTATTACAAAATCTTGTCCTCTGCTGATACGCATCAACGGTATAGATACTGAATGGTTTGAAGACGATGTAGCAGAAGTTCTCTCGCCTTCCCTTCTTGGAGTTCTGGTTCCAAAACTCGCTTCATCTGAAGATGTCGAAAGAGCAGTTAGTGCCCTTGACAGTGCTGGGCTTACCGATCTTTCAATAATGGCGGGGGTTGAGACTGTACAGGGTGTCATGAACGCTGTTGAAGTCACTAAGCACCCGAGAATTAAGTGGTGTTATTTTGGAGCGGAAGACTATGTTGCTGATCTAGGTGGGGTACGCCGATCCGACAACCTTGAAGTTTTAGTGGCAAGAAGTCAAGTGGCACAAGCAGCAAGAATAACTGGTATAAGTGCGCTGGACATGGTGGTTACAGACTTTCGAGACTCTGAGCGTTTCAAACGAGAAGCTGGGGAAGCCCGGTCACTGGGGTATGCAGGGAAACTTTGCATACATCCCGATCAAGTAGGTTTAGCAAATGAGCTTTTCCGCCCTTCAGATGAAGAGATTGAGTGGGCAAATCGAATCGTTTCTGAATATTCAAAAGCTCTTTCCGAAGGTAAAGCAGCTATACAAGTTGACGGAGAAATGGTTGATGAACCTGTTTTTCGTCGAGCAAAAGCCTTACTTGATCAATAACAGCTGGTAAAGATTTTAAAGAATCAGAGCAGAAAAGGTGTGAGTATCATTTTCACAAGCGATCATTAAGGCATGGTCAAACTTGATGAAGAGACACGTAAAGCTCTTTTACTCTTCAACAGAAGAGCTGAAGCAGCTGAGTCTGAAGCAGTCGAAGATAAACGTTTAGCGAAAGCTGCTAAAGCTAAAGATGATGCAGCCGGCGCTCTAAAGAAAGCACAAGATGCTGGAGCAGAAGCAGACGTTATAGCCGAAGCTGATACTGCCTATCGTGCAGCGCTCAAAACATGGCAAGACCTTAGAGATGGTGTTGAACCAGAAGAACCAGCCAACGAATCAGAAGAACCAGCCAACGAATCAGAAGAACCAGCCAACGAATCTAACGACGATAAGCAATCGAGTGATTCAGAGTAATCACCCCGCCAAGTTCTAACCTGCCACTAATCTTTTACCAAGTATGAACAACGAACAGACTTCTTCCTCGCAGGCTTATCCAGAAGCCGGAAAAGCAATCTTTCCTTCCATTGAAGAAAAGATTCTCCAACGATGGCTTGACGACAATACATTCCAAAAATCAATAGACCAGCGGCCAGACAATAACGAATTCACCTTTAACGACGGCCCTCCCTTCGCAAATGGCCTTCCACATCACGGACACCTACTAACTGGCTACGTAAAAGATGTGATACCGAGATATCAAACTATGAAAGGCCACAAAGTAACCCGAAGGTTTGGTTGGGACTGCCATGGACTCCCTGCAGAAATGGAAGCCGAAAAAGAGCTCCCAGTTTCTGGTCGAGCAAGCATCATTGACTACGGCATTGAAGAATTCAATGCCCACTGTCGCAGCTCAGTGCTGCGCTACACCAATGAATGGGAGAAGACTGTCACCAGACAAGCACGATGGGTTGACTTTAACCATGACTATAAAACCATGGATCGTGACTACATGGAATCAGTCATGTGGGCCTTTAAGGAACTATGGAACAAAGGGCTGCTCTACGAAGCGTTCCGCGTTATGCCGTACTCATGGGGCGCAGAAACTCCACTTTCAAATTTTGAAATTCGCCTTGATGATGCCACTAGACCTCGACAAGACCCTGCGGTAACCGTAGCGTTCTCTTTATCTCCGTCTGAGGGAGATCTTGGCCCAATGAAAATACTTGCTTGGACCACCACCCCGTGGACTTTGCCGTCAAACCTAGCTTTAGGGGTGGGACCTGAAGTTACTTATTCGCTGATGCAGGATAGTGAAGGAACAATTTTTGTTCTTGGATCTGATGCTATTGAAAGATACTCAGCTCAACTTGAATCCGCTTCAGAAATAGGAACAATGCACGGATCTGATTTGGTTGGTCGAACATACACTCCCTTGTTTGATTATTTCGCTGATAGAACAGACGCTTTCAGAGTCTTAGAAGCTGATTTTGTTGATGCAGCTGAAGGAACCGGTGTGGTTCATATGGCCCCTGGATTCGGTGAAGACGATCAGAACCTATGTGAATCAAATGGAATTTTTATTGGGGAAGTTGTACCGGTAGATGATCAAGGAAAGTTCACTGAAGCTGTACCTGATTGGGCTGGGATGAATGTTTTCGACGCTAACCCAGAAATCATTCGTGAACTTAAAAGCCTTGGTCATCTAATCCGCCATGACACCTACGAGCACAACTACCCCCATTGCTGGAGAACAGACACCCCGATCATCTATAAGGCTATTTCGTCTTGGTATGTGAAAGTGACTGACTTTCGAGATCAAATGGTTGAAATCAATAAAGAAATAAATTGGATTCCAGACCATGTTCGTGATGGAAGGTTTGGCACGTGGCTTTCCGGAGCACGGGATTGGTCAATTAGCCGTAATCGATTTTGGGGCTCCCCTATACCTGTTTGGAAAAGCGACAACCCTGAATACCCCCGAACTGACGTTTACGGAAGTCTCGACGAAATTGAAGCAGACTTTGGAGTAAGACCAAATGATCTTCACCGTCCATTTATTGACGACCTAACCCGTCCAAATCCTGATGACCCAACAGGGAAATCGGTGATGCGTAGAGTGCCAGAAGTTCTTGACTGCTGGTTTGAATCCGGGTCAATGCCATTTGCACAATTCCATTATCCATTTGAAAATGAAGCGTGGTTCGAAGAACACTTCCCCGCTGATTTCATCGTTGAGTACATCAACCAAACACGGGGCTGGTTTTACACAATGCATGTGTTAGCCACTGCACTATTTGATAGACCTGCTTTTTCCAATGTCATCTGTCACGGAATTCTCCTCGCTGAAGATGGAGCGAAACTCTCAAAGAAACTGAGAAACTATACAGAGCCTGAGGAAATTTTTGTTTCACAAGGAGCAGATGCTCTCCGGTGGTATCTAATGTCTTCTGCGATTGTTCGCGGAGGAGACCTCCGCATTAGCGATACAGGAATTGATGACGTAGTACGACAGGTGCTTCTTCCTATCTGGAATGCATATTCGTTCTTTACTCTTTATGCGAACGCAGACAACTATAAAGCCGAATTTCGCACAAATTCAGAACAACTTCTTGACAAGTACCTTCTTGCAAAAACTCGACTACTCATTGAGTCAGTGACCGAGCGTATGGATGCTTACGACATCTCTGGTGCCACAACCGAGATCCATAATTTCATTGATGCTCTTAATAATTGGTACATCAGGCGTAGCCGTAATAGGTTCTGGGCTAAATCTTCGGACGATAACGAACTTGATAAACGGGATGCTCATGACACTCTATATACCGTATTAGTAACTCTCTCAAGAGTGTCTGCACCTTTTTTACCAATGATCATGGAAGAGATCCATACTGGCTTAACCGAAAGTCAGAGTGTTCATCTCTGCGACTGGCCAGATCCTTCTTCTTTACCTTCTGACCCTGACCTTGTTAAGAACATGGACCTTATTCGAGAAATAGCTTCAACTGCTTTGAGGTTGCGCGAGGAAAGTGGGTTGCGCGTCCGGCTACCTTTGAACTGTTTGACAATAGCAGGAACAGAAGTTGCAATAGTTCCAGAATTGACTCATCTTCTTACTGACGAAGTGAATGTGAAGTCGGTGCAATTCTCGGAAGATATTAACCAATACGCTTCCTTTACTCTCCAACCCAATGGCGGGGTTCTGGGGCCGCGCCTTGGAGGAAAAGTGCAAGAAGTATTCGCTGCTGCTCGTTCTGGAGACTTCATTCAAAATGACGATGGCACTGTAACCATCTGTGATGAAGTATTAGAACCCAGTGAGTTTGAACTGGCGTTAAATTCTCCTGAGGGCACAACTGCAGCAACTCTAAGTGGAGAAAACATAGTGGTGGTACTTGATGCTGAACTCACCCCTGAACTTCAAATTGAAGGACTGGCCCGTGACGTAGTTCGTCAAGTACAACAAGCCAGGCGGGAAGCTGATCTAGTCGTTACTGATCGAATAAAGCTCTGGCTTGAAGGAAGTGAAGATCTTCTTCAAGCAGTGAGCGCTCATGAGTCTTACGTTGCAAGCCAAGTTCTCGCAACTGAGATTCTGATTGGTAAAGACGGAGAGCATGTGACCGAAGTTGAAATCGAGGGCCACACCTTAACAATCGGCCTCCGCGTAGCCGATATTTAATACTTCTGTATTCGCGCTTAGAGCGCGACTATTGAACCTAACTGAAGTTATATGGCCACACAGAGTGTGATGAAAAAAAAATTTTCCATTAGAGACGCAATTCTCTTGACATTGTTGTAATTACATGCGTGAAATTAATATTCCGGGTTAAACAATGATCTACTTATTACAAATTTGTAGAGCGTGAAAGGTTCGGGGTTAAAACTCAAGACAGTAAGCGGTACACCACGGTAGGAACGCCGCAAAGAAGAACAGGAAAATACATATGGCGCTCATAGAAGAACATCTTGACACTCCCCCAAATACAGGATCGTCTCAGATGATGGTGCGCAAACGTAACGGTGACCTTGAGCCAGTCAACTTAGACAAAATTGTAAAGGCAGTAGAGCGTTCCTCTGAAGGGCTCTCCGGAGTTGACCCTTTACGAATCGCTACTAGAACTATCTCGGGACTCTGTGACGGAGCCACCACAGAAGAGCTTGATGACTTATCGATACGAACCGCTTCTTCATTTATTGGTGAAGAGCCAAACTACTCTCGTCTCGCTGCACGACTTTTAGCCACTGTTATTGACAAAGAGGTCCGCAATCAAGACATCCATTCATTCTCTCAATCAATACAGGTTGGACTTGACCAAGGCCTTATTGGTGAAGAAGTCGCTGAATTCGTTTCTACTAACGCAAGAAAATTGAATGACACTATTGAACACGACAGAGATCAGTTATTTGAATTCTTTGGGCTACGCACTGTTTACGACCGCTATCTACTTCGGCATCCAGAAACTCGAAAAGTGACTGAAACACCTCAGTACTTCTTCCTTCGAGTTGCCTGTGGTCTCGCCACGTCTCAAGAAGAAGCAATTACCTTCTACAAACTTATTTCCTCGCTTCAATATCTGCCTTCAAGTCCTACTCTCTTTAATTCAGGCACGTCACATCCACAGATGTCTTCTTGTTACCTGCTTGACTCTCCAGAAGACAGCCTTGAAGGCATCTATAAGCGTTACGCCGATATAGCTCAACTTTCTAAGTTCGCTGGTGGCATCGGAGTGGCTTGGCACAGAATTCGATCTAAGGATTCTTTGATTCGCGGAACAAATGGTTTGTCAAACGGAATTGTTCCTTGGCTGAAAACACTTGATTCTTCAGTGGCTGCTGTGAATCAAGGCGGGAGAAGAAAAGGAGCTGCTTGTGTTTATCTTGAAACTTGGCATGCCGACATCGAAGACTTTCTTGAGTTAAGAGACAACACTGGTGACCATCAAAGACGCGCCCACCATCTCAATCTTGCAAATTGGGTACCTGATCTGTTCATGGAAAGAGTAGAGAACGATTGGGTTTGGTCTCTTTTTGATCCTAAAAAAGTTCCAGAACTTACCGACACTTATGGAGAAGAGTTCCGCTCCGCCTATCTTAAAGCGGAAGAGGAAGGACTATATGAGAGACAACTACCAGCAAGGGAGTTGTACAGCCGTATGATGCGGACACTCGCCCAAACTGGTAATGGTTGGATGACCTTCAAAGATCCATCTAATACTCGTTCTAACCAAACCGGAGAACCAGGAAGGGTGATTCACCTCTCAAATCTCTGCACAGAGATCCTTGAAGTCACTGATCAACAAGAAACCGCTGTATGCAATCTTGGTTCTGTCAATCTTGGTTCTTTAGTCTCAGATGGAGAATTTGATTTTGATCGGTTAGGCGAAGTTGTCCGTACCGCTATTCCATTCTTAGACCGAGTTATTGATATAAATTTCTACCCAACTCCAGAATCTGGTTTCTCCAACTCAGCATGGCGTCCAGTAGGTATGGGCCTTATGGGTCTTCAAGACGTTTTCTTCAAATTAGGTCTTCCATTTGATTCGGAAGAAGCTAGAAAACTTTCAGCTCAGATATCTGAAGAGATCTACTTCAATGCTCTTTGGGCCTCAACCGAGTTAGCAGAGGCTTCAGGGTCGCATGAAAACTTTCCAATCACTCGAGCAGCAAAAGGTGACCTGCAATTTGATCTTTGGGGGGTAGCTCCATCTGACCCAGAGCGGTGGCAGACCCTACGGGATCGCATTGCGGCCCACGGGTTAAGAAATTCTCTTATGATCGCGATTGCCCCCACTGCAACAATTGCGACAATCGCAGGATGCTACGAGTGCATTGAGCCTCAGGTTTCAAACATGTTCAAGAGAGAGACCCTTTCAGGTGAGTTCCTTCAAATAAACCGGTACCTAGTTCGAGAACTGCAGGCACGCGATTTGTGGACAGAAGAAATAATTTCTGCGATAAAAGCAGCTGAGGGCTCTATACAAGATGTTGATGGTATCCCTGAAGACCTTAAAGTTATTTATAGAACCGCATGGGAAGTTCCAATGCGGTCTCTAATTGACATGGCGGCAGATCGTGGAGCGTTCATTGATCAAAGCCAGTCGTTGAATCTCTTTATGGAGTCACCAACTATAGGAAAACTAAGTTCGATGTATCTTCATGCATGGAAGTCAGGGCTAAAAACCACTTACTATTTGAGGTCACGTCCTGCGACACGGATTAACCAAACAACTGTTACCTCTAATGGAACAACTCCTCCTGAACCAGAGAAAGCATTTACAGATGCTGAAGCAGTTGCTTGTTCTTTAGAGAACCCTGAGACATGTGAGGCTTGCGACTGATGGCTCTTGCAGAACAACCCTTCGAAGAATTTGAAGAAACCCCGTCTCAAAGCACTGCTGACTCTCGTGGAAACATCTTGGATCCCGGATTTGATCTCACATTACGGCCGATGCGTTATCCGCTGTTCTATGAGATGTACCAAGATGCAATTAAGAACACTTGGACAGTAGATGAAATTGATTTCTCTGACGATTTATCGGACCTTGATAGAAAACTTGATCCAGCCGAAAAGCATCTTGTATCAAGACTTGTCGCCTTCTTCGCTACTGGGGACTCTATTGTCGCAAACAATCTAGTTCTGAACCTTTACAAGCACATCAACGCTCCTGAAGCACGGATGTATCTCTCTCGTCAACTCTACGAAGAAGCACTCCATGTCCAGTTCTATTTGACCCTGCTTGATAATTACATCCCTAACCATGAAGAAAGGGAAGAAGCTTTTGCTGCTATCCATAACATCCCTTCTATTAAGAAGAAAGCAGATTTTTGCTTTAAATGGATTGGTTCAATCGATGAACTTGGTGAACTTCATAGCGTTGAAGACCGAAAAAAGTTTTTATTGAATCTGGTTTGTTTCGCCGCATGCATTGAAGGGCTTTTCTTTTTCGCTGCTTTTGCATATGTGTACTTCCTGAGATCAAAGGGCTTGCTTAACGGTTTAGCTGCTGGCACTAATTGGGTTTTCCGTGATGAAAGTTGCCATATGAACTTTGCATTTGCTGTGGTTGACACGGTGCGTGCTGAGCAACCAGAACTTTTTGATGAAGATCTGAAATTGCGAATCGTTGAAATGCTTGAAGAAGCCGTTGAATGTGAATACCAGTTTGCTGAAGATCTTTTGGGGCAAGGAATTTCTGGCTTATCAACCAAAGACACCCGCGAATACTTGCAATATGTCGCTGACCAGCGCCTTCTGCAACTAGGTATGGAAAAACGCTATAACTCTAAAAATCCATTCGGATTTATGGATCTACAAGATGTACAAGAGTTAACAAACTTCTTCGAGAGAACAGTTGCTGCCTACCAAACAGGTGTTTCCGGAGACGTAGCTTTTGACGAAGATTTCTAATCTTTCTCGAAAACTTTAAGAATTTCTTCTGCACCACGTCTTGGGTTCATCGCGCCTGCAGAAACGTCTTCTTCTATTCTCTCCACAATTTCAACTACTTCAGGGTGGCTATGGATTCCAGAAATAACATGGTTTTCTATCGTTGACCACATCCACGACAAACGTTGTTCTCTTCGTCGCTGGTCCCAATCTCCGCTTTGAGTTAGAACTTGACGATGCTGCATGATCGCTGCCCATAAATCATCAAGCCCATCACCCGTCAATCCGCTTACCATCATCACTTTTGGGTCCCAATTCTGATTAGTGGATCGAGTTAAACGTAAAGCCATTGTGTAATCGTTTACTGAGTTGCGTGCTTGCGCAAGATTGTCGCCATCTGCTTTATTTACAGCAATTAAATCAGCGACTTCGAGAACACCTTTCTTAATTCCTTGCAACTCATCACCAGCTCCGGGCAACAACAACGCTAAGAAGGTGTCTACCATGCTGGCCATTTCTGTTTCTGACTGACCTACACCAACCGTTTCTACTATCACTACGTCATAGCCAGCTGCTTCAAGAACCACCATTGTCTCACGAGTTGTGCGCGCAACACCTCCAAGCGTTCCTGAACTAGGAGAAGGGCGTATGAATGCCGCAGGATCATTAGCGAGTTGAGCCATACGGGTTTTATCACCCAAAATTGATCCCTTAGTGATGCTGCTCGTTGGATCCACTGCTAATACAGCAACGCGGTGTCCAGAATCAGTGAGTTTGCTGCCCAAAGACTCAATTAAAGTGGACTTCCCTACACCTGGAGCGCCAGTAATTCCGACTCGATGAGCGTTACCAGTATGTGGAAGTAACTCTTCTAGAAGTGTGTGAGCTGATTGCTTATCTTCGTCAAGCGAAGATTCAACTAAAGTTATGGCTTGTCCAATAACAGCTCGGTCACCTTCTTTAACTCCAGTTATTAGGTCTTCAATGTTTGTCTTCACTTCAACTTCTTTATTAATTCTGTTGCAGCACTTGCAATTACTGTTCCTGGCGGGAAAATTGCTGATGCCCCGGTATCTAATAAAGTTTGATGATCTTGGGTAGGTATAACTCCACCTACGACTATGGCGATGTCGTCACGACCAAGGTTCTTCAATTCATCTCGTAACTCAGGAACCAGAGTTAAATGGCTAGCGGTCATCGAACTTACCCCTACTACATGCACATCATTTTCTACTGCCTGGCGTGCGACTTCTGCTGGAGTGGAAAACAAAGGCCCGATATCAACGTCGAAACCCAAATCAGCAAAAGCGGTAGCAACCACTTTTTGCCCACGGTCATGCCCATCTTGGCCCATTTTGGCTACCAAGATTCGCGGTTGACGACCATGAAGAGATTCAAATTCTACGACTTGATTTCGTGCCTCTTGCACTGCCGCTTCATCTCCTGCTTCAGAACTAAACACTCCAGAAATTGTTCTTACCTCCGCTATATGCCGGCCAAAAGCTTTTTCTATAGCTTCACTTATTTCACCGACTGTAGCGTGTGCTCGGGCAGCGTTGACTGCCAAAGCTAGTAAGTTACCTTCCCCAGTTTCTGCACAACGAGTGAGTGCTTCGAGTTGTTTTAGACATTTTTCTGTGTCTCTTTCACTTTTGAGTTTTTCTAACCGACTGATTTGGTCAGAACGCACCTGAGCATTGTCTACGCGGAGAACATCAATTTCTTCTTCTTGTTCGAGCTGATATCTGTTTACACCAATGACTATTTGACGGCCTGAATCAATACGAGCCTGTATTCGGGCGGCTGATTCTTCAATTCTCATTTTTGGTATGCCTGCTTCGATAGCTGCTGCCATTCCACCGGTTTCTTCAATTTCTTTTATGTGTTCCCAAGCCCGGTTAGCTAGATCATGAGTTAGTTTCTCAACGTGATAACTGCCTCCCCACGGGTCAATTACCCGACACGTGTCGCTCTCTTCTTGAAGGAATAGTTGAGTGTTTCTTGCAATTCGTGCCGAAAAGTCTGTTGGCAACGCAAGTGCCTCATCTAGAGCGTTCGTATGAAGAGATTGCGTGTGCCCTTGTGTTGCCGCCATCGCTTCTATACAGGTTCGAATCACATTGTTATAAGGATCTTGGGCGGTCAAACTCCAGCCAGAAGTCTGACAGTGTGTACGTAGCGATAGAGACTTTGGATTCTGAGGATTGAATTGTTGCATCAAATGAGCCCAGAGAAGACGTCCGGCCCTTAGTTTGGCGATTTCCATGAAGAAGTTCATTCCGATTCCCCAAAAGAAACTTAGCCTAGGAGCAAATGCATCTACGTCTAGACCCGCGTTGATTGCGGCTCTGACATATTCAATCCCATCGGCGAGTGTGTAAGCCAACTCTAAATCAGCCGTAGCTCCTGCTTCCTGTATGTGATAGCCAGAAATTGAGATTGGATTAAACTTTGGCATCTCTTTACTTGACCATTCAATGATGTCGGAGACAATACGCATAGAAGGCCCTGGCGGGTAGATATATGTATTCCTAACCATGAATTCTTTCAGAATGTCATTCTGGATCGTTCCGGTAAGTTGATCAGGGGAAACTCCCTGCTCTTCTGCGACTACAACATAAAAAGCCAAAATTGGTAGTACTGCGCCATTCATGGTAAACGAGACACTCATTTGATCTAGAGGTATTCCTGCAAATAGAGCGCGCATATCAAGGATGGAGTCAATAGCTACCCCTGCCATTCCAACATCACCAGCTACACGGGGGTGGTCGCTGTCGTAACCTCGATGAGTCGCTAAGTCAAAAGCTACTGAAAGTCCGCGTTGACCCGCTTCAAGGTTTCGGCGGTAGAAAGCGTTTGACTCTTCAGCTGTTGAGAACCCTGCATATTGCCTAACTGTCCAAGGCTGATTCGTGTACATCGTTGAGTATGGGCCTCTTAAGTAAGGTGGGAATCCTGGCCAAGTGTTAAGAAAATCAACTTCACTAATGTCTTGTTGTGTTGTGTAGCGGAGCACGTCTATTTGTTCTGGCGTATTAAATGCTTCGCCTTTTACATTCTCTAGAGGTTCTGAATGCAGAGTTTGCATCTCCAGTGTTGAAAAGTCTGGAATCATGATTTCTTTCCTGACTCTTCAAACGGCTCTGACCAACGTCGAAGTTTAAACGGTCCATCTGGTGATGGAAGAGAAGATGATCGAGACAAAGTCTCTTCTTCAGGATTTGCATAGATATTTACACCAATTAAGGAGGTCTCTCCTGACTCCAAACTGTTTTTACGGGCCTTCCAAGTAGTTTCAATTTCAGAATGTATCTTCCCGCTCGTTAACGTATTTTGCATTCCGCCTTCAGCTTCAATTATTTGGAATCTTTTCCAAGATTCTTCTGAAAGTCTTTTAGTGAGATTCTCTAAATACCAAGAGCCTCCGCCCGGGTCGCTTACCTGTCCTAAGCCGCTTTCTTCGGTAAGAAGTAACTGACTATTTCGCGCGAGTCGCCGTCCAAACTCATCAGGTTGACCTAATGGTGTATCAAAAGAACGTAAAGTAACTGCGTTTGCCCCAGCAGTTCCTGCAGCAAAAGCAGCAACTGTTGTACGCAAGAGATTCATCCAAGGATCTGACCGTGTAAGCATTGCCGCTGAAGTGACCGCTGTTTGATGCTGAGGCATTGGAGAGATACCGCAGTGCTGCTGCACTTGTTCCCAGAGATACCGTGCCGCACGGAACTTTGCCATAGTAAAAAATTGATCAGTGTCTGCGGAATACGTAAAGGTAAATGAACCAGCGGCATCACTGGGTTCTATCCCATTGTCTTGCAGATGCCTTAAATAAGCGACTGCTGTAGACAGAGAGCAAGCCAACTCCCATGCTTCGCTAGCTCCCGCTTCGGCATAAACAGTTGAATCAACAGTGATTGAATGAACGTCAGGATGATCTTGTGTTGAAATAGTGGCTTCAACTATGCCATTCCAATCCGTTTCTCCACCATAACGAGAAGAAACTCCAAGCGGATCAAGCCCTAAATCACCTTTGCAAGAAGAAAGGTTTTTACTTCTCCATAGTTCTAATAATTTTTCTCCTGCTTCAAACCCATAGGGATTTGGATGGAGCGAGATGGTTGTCATCTCGGGATATATGCCTTCCAAAATTTGTTCAAGGTTTGAAGAACCAATGCTGAATAGGTCTATAAGCAGCGAGGTCGAACCTTTCGTTAGTTCTTCATGCGCTATTTGATTTGCAGTGTCTGGACCTGAAGACATAACTAGTGCACGTATATCCCATTCATCGCTACCTGGTGAGATGGTGCGTCCTATATTCTCTGATGCGGAATAAATCGGCTGAATTGATATGCCATCAACTGTTGTCGTAGCTAAAGACTCCAGTGGCTCCCCTTTTAAAGTTTTTTCTGCGAGGGCAACCCAATCTGAATTTGAAACTTGTTCAAATTCATTCGTTAATTGCATTGGCGGGAAGTCAGCCATCTATAAATCGTAGGTGAGTATGAGCCCTTATTGGGAATTTATGTGACTGATGACCCGGAAATACGAGATTTTTAAGCAATTTAAGCAGTATTTGATGGTTACCCGACTAACCATTTTAGGTTTTTCAATGAGATGATATAAGCATGCGTATTACAACTCTTCTCAATTATGCCACTGACCCACAAGAAGCTGCCGCTCAGGCTCGAGAGCTCGAAGCAGCTGGTGTGGACAAAATTTGGATACCTGAAGCTTACGGATTAGATGCTGTCAGTTTGTTGGGCTATTTAGCCGCTACTACTGACAAAATTGAATTAGCAAGCGGCATCCTTAATACTTATAGCCGTACACCGGCTTTGCTCGCTCAGACAGCCGCAGGCCTTGATGCTTTATCGGGTGGCCGTTTTTCTTTAGGGCTTGGAGCATCCGGCCCTCAAGTAATTGAAGGTTTCCATGGGATGCCCTATTCAATGCCACTTACTCGTATGAAGGAAATTATCTCTATTTGTCGAATGGCATGGAAAAGAGAAAAACTTGAGTTTGAAGGAAAAGTTTTTACCCTGCCCTTACCTCCGGAAGAAGGCACTGGTTTAGGTAAGCCACTTAAAATTATTAACCACATGGTTCGTGACAACATTCCTATTTATGTCGCGTCTCTCGGAAGAAAAAGCGTTGAGGAAACTGCTGCAACTACCGATGGGTGGTTACCGTTCCTCGTTTATCCGGAGCGTATGCACCTAATTTGGGGAGAAGCTGTAGAAGTTGGCTTGAACCGTCGCGATCCTTCACTTGGAGAATTTGACGTAGTGGCTGGAGGTATTGTTGCTATTGGTGACGATGCTGCCCAATACCGTGATTTTGCTCGACCAATGGCTGCTCTGTATATCGGGGGTATGGGAGCAAAAGGAAAGAACTTCTATAACGACGTTTGCCGAGATTACGGCTTTGCTGATGAAGCAGCAGCTGTTCAAGATGCATATTTAGATGGACGCAGAGACGAAGCTATGGCGGCTTTGCCCGCTGAATTGATCGAGAACACAACTTTGTGTGGTGACGAGGCTTACATCGTCGATCGATTAGCCGCCTATAAGGCAGCCGGGGTAACTACGTTGAATGTGAGTGCGGTCGGAGGTGACGCTGCTCGCACTTTAGGCAAACTTCGAGAGTTAGCTGAGCATGCCTAATCACTAAACGTGATCTAAGGGATTAAATTTAACTCCAATCATTGAAGCCTCTGTTATTCGTCGTGGGGTTTCACCTAACCAGAAATTAAGTGCCAAACGGTGTGGGTGACGCACATGGCGGCGTTCATTCTGGGTAGCTGCAACAACTCGTTGGGCAAGTCTTTCTGGGCTGGTCTTCGGTAACAGGCCAAGATTCTCAAATCGTTTAACGGAGCGTTGAATGCTTTCAGAAGCAGTTTCTACTGCATCCCACATGCGTGTATCAACCGGTCCGGGAGCGACAAGAGTTGCATGAATTGGAGTGTTTTTAAGTTCTATACGTAAAGCAGCAACAAAATTATTCAAACCGGCCTTTGTGGCGCAGTAAGGACCCATCCCAGCGAATCCGGAAGTTCCTGCAAGCGAAGATAAAAAGACTAAAGCGCCTTTTCCTCGGTTGATCATTCCGGGTAGCACTTGACGTGTAAGCACCATAGGAGTTTCAAGATTTATTCTTGCGGCCGCTCTAATGTCTCCTACGTCAACAGTTGCTACAGGGTTAACTGTTTCGATTCCAGCGTTATTGACAAGGATGTCTATTGGGCCATGTGATGATTCAATTTCCTGTATCAAATTATCCACATGATCAGAAATACTTAAATCTGCCACGTGCGCTATTCCATTAATTTCTGTAGCTACTTTTTCTAGATCTTCTTCAGATCGAGCTGTAACGATTACTCGCGCTCCATTTGCTGAGTATTCACGGGCTAATGCTGCTCCAATTCCCCGTGATCCTCCCGTGATTAAGACTTGTGCATTTTTTATTTCCATACTTTTAACTTATACCGGGCTCCTACATAGTGAAAGAAGCAGAGTACGGTTTTTATAGTTAACAAAAAGGATTCAAAGTGTCAGAAGAAATTCATCCCTTCACAATTTCAGTAAACGAAGATCAGATTTCTGATCTAAATGCCCGTTTAAGTGCCACCCGATGGCCTGATCAAATACCCGATAGTGGCTGGGATTATGGCTGCGATCAAGTTTGGTTAAAGGATTTAGCACGGTATTGGGCAGAGGAATTTGACTGGCGAGCAACTGAGAATCAAATTAACTCTTTCGATCATTTCTTAACTGAAATAGATAACCAAAGTTTTCATTTCATTCACCAGAAATCCCCTCACGAAGGAGCTTTGCCTTTAGTGCTGAATCACGGGTGGCCTGGTTCAGTCGTAGAATTTCTTGAAGTAATCCATCCTCTAACAAATCCGGAAGTTTACGGAGGTGATCCGTCGGATGCTTTTCACGTAGTGGCGCCTTCACTTCCTGGCTACGGATGGTCCAAACCACCTACAGAAAAAGGGTGGGGGGTAAACCGCACCGCTTCTGCTTTTGTGACTCTCATGAATCGTTTAGGTTACGACAAATATGGAGTGCAAGGTGGAGATTGGGGTTCTATGGTCTCTCGGCACATGGCTCATTTAGATCCCACAAAGGTTGTCGGATGTCATGTAAATATGATGGCGGCAGGTCCTGCTGGGAATGAGGATGATTTTGCTGACATAACCCCTCAAGAGCAGCAACATTTTGATAGAAGTTCTTGGTATGCGGCTGAAGATAATGGTTATTTTCGTATCCAAGAAACTCGCCCACAGACTCTCGGCGCTGGATTAAATGACTCTCCAGTTGGTTTGCTGTCTTGGATCGGAGAAAAGTTTTACGGATGGACCGACCATGAAGATGATCTGTTCTCAGTCGTAGACCGGGATACTCTACTTGCGAATGTTGCTGTGTACTGGTTTACCGAAACCATTAACTCGTCCACTCGCTTTTATTTTGAAAACAGGCAACCTGGCGGCATGACTATGGATTCTTTGGGTGATGTTCCGTTGGGAGTATCAGCTTTTCCTAACGAACTCTTTGTAGCTCGTAAACGTTGGGTTGAAGCTTCGCACAATGTTGTGTTCTGGAGAGAGCATGAAAAAGGCGGTCATTTTGCGTCTCTGGAAGCCCCACAAATATATATTGACGATGTTCGAGAATTTTTCCGGGGTGTTCGATGATCGCAAGTAGTGATGGTGTACAAATTGGTTTTGAATTACAGGGATCAGGACCTTTATTAGTTCTGACTCATGGGTGGGTTAATGATCGATCTGTCTGGGACCCCTTAGTTAAGAATCTGTCTGAAGACCATACAGTCGCTAGTTGGGATCTTCGTGGCCATGGAGAAAGTGATTCCCCTCCGCCTGGTTCTTATTCTCGTCAACATGCCCTGTCGGATTTACGCGCTGTGCTTGATGCTTCTGGACGACCAGCGGTTTTAGTTGGACATAGTCTCGGAGGCTACCTCTCTCTTGCTCATGCTTTGGATTGTCCAGAAGATGTATCTGGTCTTGTTCTGATTGCCGCTGGACCTGGTTTCCGCAATGCAGAAGCTCGCGAAGAATGGAATGACGCTGTTCGCGCTAGTGCTGAAAAACTTGATCAGAGTCCTGGAGTAGAAGAGATATCGATGCATGTGGATTCTGAAGTAATAGATCATTTAACTAATATCTCAGCGTCTACCCTCGTTATCCTCGGTGAGCGAGATAAACGATTCGCTGCTGCTGCTTCCCTTTTTTCCCGAGACTTGAATGTTCATGAAAGTGTCGTTGTCCCTGATCAAGGGCACATGGTTCACTTGAAAGCAGCGGACCAGTGCGCTGATGCAATTAGATCATTTGTTTCTTCTCTACTTTGAATATGAAACAGACACTCCAGTTCATTGAACTTGAGGGAGGGTCTTTCCGTATGGGAAGTGAGAACCCAAGGTCATACCAAGCTGATGGTGAAGGTCCGGTTCGAGAAGTATCTGTCGACGCTTTTTCTATCTCAGCTACTGCTGTAACAAACGAAGAGTTTTCTGTTTTTGTTAATGAAACCGGTTACGTCACTACAGCTGAAAAAGAAGGATGGTCTTTCGTTTTTTCTGGTCATCTTCCAATTGATTTCCCCGAGACACGTGGTGTTGTAGGTGCGGAATGGTGGAGACAGGTGCACAATGCTGATTGGAAAAAACCTGAGGGGCCAAATAGTCATATAGATGACCGACAGGATCATCCCGTAGTACATGTTTCATGGTTTGATGCCGTTGCTTTTGCCGAGTGGGCTGGTGGTCGTTTACCTACTGAAGCTGAGTGGGAATTTGCTGCGCGGGGAGGGCTTGATCAATCTGAATTGCCTTGGGGTAATAGTTTGATGATTGAAGGAGAACATCAGTGCAATATTTGGACTGGCACCTTCCCAACTGAAGACACCGCTGAAGATGGATACGCAGGCACCTGTCCAGTTGATGCTTTTAAACCGAATGGATTTGGGCTTTTTAATTGTTCTGGAAATGTGTGGGAATGGTGTAACGATTGGTTTTCGACACAGTTTGGTGAAGAACACTCATTGAAGAATCCCAAGGGAGCTCAATTTGGAACTCATCGAGTGATCAAAGGTGGTTCTTTTCTTTGTCATGACAGTTACTGTCATCGGTATCGAGTAGGAGCTCGATCTTCTACTACCCCAGATAGTTCAACTGGGCATCAAGGTATACGACTCGCACGTTAATTCCCCTAACCTATTCTTATGGGGTTACGAACAGTAATAAATAAGAATGTAGGGGTTGCAGCCCCTGAAGAGTTCTCTGCACCAAAAATTGGTGACATGACTGTGTGGCCTCCAGTAATTCTGGCTCCAATGGCCGGTGTTACAAATGCTCCATTTAGGTCTCTCTGTAGAGGTTTTGGTGCTGGTTTATATGTGAGTGAAATGATTACTGCTCGTGGCCTTGTTGAAGGTCATTTGAAAACTCAGAGGCTTAGTCATTTCTCTCCAGAAGAAAATCCGAGAAGTATCCAACTTTACGGAACAGAGCCAGTGAGCATGTACGAGGCCGTGCGGATGCTAGTAGGTGAAAACCGTGTTGATCATATAGACCTTAATTTTGGTTGCCCAATGCCAAAAGTTACAAGAAAAGGTGGTGGTGCCGCCTTGCCTTTGAAACCGCGCCTTCTTGCTTCCATCGTAAAAGCAGCTATTGACGCTGCAGAGTCAACACCAGTAACACTGAAGTTCAGAGTAGGAACTGACGATGATCACCAAACTTTTTTGGATACAGGACGAATTGCTGAAGATCTCGGTGCAGCTTCTATCGCATTACACGCACGCACCGCTGAACAACTTTATTCTGGGGAAGCTAACTGGACAAAAATTGAAGCCCTTAAGCAATCTGTAACCTCTCTTCCTGTATTCGGGAATGGGGATATTTGGGAGCCTTGGGACGCTTTGCGAATGATGAGATCAACAGGATGTGACGGTGTGGTTGTTGGTCGGGGTTGTTTGGGACGCCCATGGTTATTTAGAGATCTTGCTTCTGTTTTTGGTCCTACATCAGCAACCGGGGGGCAAGAACCAGGAGAGCCTCCACTATTGGCTGAAGTTTGCGAAACTATGACTCGGCATGCCAGTTTGCTTATTGATTGGGCAGGTCCACATGGAATACAGGACTTTCGCAAACACACCTCTTGGTATTTAAAGGGTTATGCAACTGGTCCCGCGGCTCGACATGCTCTTCACCAAATAAAATCTCTTGATGATTTAAAGATATGTCTAAATGATTTAGACCCTAATTTGTCTCTTGACCCGGAATCGTTACGAATCCCACGTAGTCATAGAAGTGGGCCGAGAAAAGTTTCTCTTCCAGAAGGCTGGTTAGACGATCCCGAAGATATTACTCCTCTGCCTATTGAATCCGAAGCTTTGGTGTCCGGTGGATAAGACTCTGATTTTGGCTTCACAGTCACCACAGCGACTTCGCTTATTGAAAGACTATGGATTCTCAATTGAAGTCCGTATCCCACAGATTGATGAAACTCCACAGCCTGAAGAATCTGCTCGAGTGCTGGTTGAACGATTAGCTCTTACAAAACTAAGAGATGTAGTAGATCTTGAAGAGACCGGTCTTGCCGCAGACACTGTAGTGGAATTTGATGGAGAGATTCTTGGGAAACCAGGGTCACAAAAAAAGGCAATCACTATGCTCAAAGATCTCTCGGGACAAACTCACAATGTTGTTGGCGGAATTGCTCTTCGCCATATGGGACAAGACATTTCTGGAACGATCACCACTGAAGTCACTTTCCGTGATTTAACTAATGAGGAAATCATGGATTACGTAGAAGTTGGTGAGTCTCTAGACAAAGCAGGGGGTTATGCCATTCAGGGACGAGGAGCAGATCTGATTTCTCGAGTTGAAGGGTGCCATGAAAATGTAATCGGACTTTCAATGAGTGCAGTTTTCGAACTCATGAAATTCCTTAAAGTTCGGGAATAGCTAATCGCTGATCTTCTGTGATGAACCGATTAGCTCCTGTAATTACCACTACAAGTCCAGTAATCGTTGCAGATCCTAAAATCAAAAACAATACTGAAGCTTGAATAAGCGCAGCATCCAATGGGTCTATACCTGCAAGAATCAGACCCGTTAGAACCCCAGGTAGAAAAACGATTCCAACTGAGCGCGTAGTTTCAATTTGTGGAAGTAAAGCTAAGCGGAGTGCTTCAACCCGTACCCCATTTAGGGCTTTTCTTTGATCAATACCCAGTGCAAGCATTGCTTCAATTTGCCCTTTTTGTTCAGTTACTGCGTCAACTAACCGAGTGGCTGCAACCACAACAACTTTTAGTGAGTTGCCAACTATCATCCCAGCAACTGGGACGAGCACCCGATTTTCTAAGGGCATGATGTCAAGAGCAAAGACGGTTACTAGCGATACTCCTAAACCAAGGACATAACCAATTGCTGTAGTCACAGCTAATCCAGGTAGTCGTCTTTCTCTTCTTTTTGCGCTTAGAGCAGCGGCGGGGATCATGGCCCCAACCCACAACCAAGCGTAAATCGCCGAAGCGTCTTTATCTAAGATTAAGGTAAGCGCCCAACCTGCTAAAACAAGTTGCCCAATTGCTCGCAAAGTCGCTACGACAAGACTTTGTTCTAACTTGAGTTTGTAACTCAAAGACACGGCTATTGTCACTGCTATTAGCACTAAAGACAGAACTAAGCCCCACCAGCCAATTGCTACTTCACTCATTATCTGATTCGCCCATTGTGATCATTGCCTTGGTACCGAGTAACGTCTCTAAAATAATAAATCAGAGTAAGCAAATGAGATAGGACCCTAATGAAAACTCCGATAACTGAAATGTTTGAAATTGAATTCCCTATTTTGGCCTTCTCTCATTGTCGAGATGTAGTGGCGGCAGTTAGCAAAGCAGGCGGCATGGGGGTTCTCGGTGCTGTAGCTCATTCTGACCAGGACCTTGAAATAGATTTGGCTTGGATACGAGATGAAGTAGGTGATCGCCCCTTTGGAGTGGATTTAATTGTCCCCGCTCGTTACGCAGGAGACGACGGCGGTGGTTTAACTATGGCGGATGTAGCGGCCTTAATTCCAGGTGAACATCGTGATTTTCTTAACGACCTTTTGACCCGTTACGAAGTTCCATTAGATGAGGATGCCAATGACCAAGAATCAACTTGGGGCTCTTTAGGCGAATCTGTAGATGCTCCTTTTTCCGCTAATAGGGCTGGAGAGCAATTAGAAATAGCCTTGTCGCATCAGCCCGCTCTGATGGCTAACGCACTTGGACCTCCACCCCCTGAAATGATTGAAAAGTGCCACGAAGCAGGGGTAAAAGTAGCTGCTTTAGCAGGTTCTCGCGTTCATGCTGAACGTAATGTGAATGCGGGAGCTGATTTGATTATCGCTCAAGGTGCTGAAGCTGGTGGTCATACCGGAGAGATAGGAACGATGGTTTTGATACCTGATGTAGTTGATGCTGTTTCCCCTGTTCCTGTTCTAGGTGCCGGAGGTATAGGTGGCGGACGTCAAATGGCGGCGGCTATGGCTTTAGGGGCTGCGGGAGTTTGGTGTGGGTCGGTTTGGTTGACTACTGAAGAGGCTGAAACCCATCCTGTGGTTAAACAAAAAATGCTTGAAGCAAACACTCATGACACATTACGATCTCGTTCTCTTACTGGTAAACCGGCACGTATGCTTCGTACCGCGTGGACAGATGAATGGGATCGTGAAGACACTCCTGATCCTCTGGGGATGCCGTTGCAGTCGATCTTGACGGGTGGAACTCAGCAAAGAATTAATCGTTCAGCGCATAGAAGCGGATCTGGTGCGGAGAAATTAGCCACTTATTTTGTTGGACAAATTGTGGGATCTATGAATCGTTCACGCCCTGCAGCGCAAGTGGTGTTAGAGATGGTGCAAGAATTTATTGATGCTACTGAGAGTCTTGGAAACCAATTAGACGTCTAGTTCTCTAGGCCAAGAGTTATAGAGAAACTGAAGGGGTCCCAAATCCTGCAAGCCCTCCGCCATCAACAACTATTGCTTGGCCAGTAATCCAATCAGACGATTCGGTAGCTAAAAATAAGGCTGCTTGTGCTATGTCTTCTACTTCACCAAGTCTTTTAAGTGGATACATTTGTGCAACTTGATCGCCTCGTCCTTCTTCCCAAAGGACTCGTGCAAAATCAGTCTTGATGAGTCCTGGGCAAATTGCATTTACTCGAGTGTTTGGGCCAAGTTCGGCGGCGAGTTGCTGTGTCAAATGTATTAAAGCTGATTTTGTGATGTCATAAACTCCAAGAATTGCGTTTGTTGAAAAAGCGCCAACGGAAGAGATGTTTATGATATTTCCTCCGTGTTCTTTCATATAGGCGCCCCAGCATGCTTGAACCCATGCAAGCGGAGCGGTCACATTCACATCAAATGTTTTTTCCCAGCGTGGTATATCAACATCTATAACAGGCCCTGCGTAAGGATTGGTTGCAGCGTTATTGACCAAAATATCAATAGCCCCAAATGTATCCAATGTGGCCGTTACGACTCGTTCAGTATCTTCAGATCTTCCAACGTGACCTGGCACATAAGCTACTTCGCCGCCTGTTTCTTTAGTAATTGCTTCCGCAGTTTCTTCACAAGCATCGGCTTTGCGGCTTGTAATCATCACTTTGGCGCCTGCCTGTGACATTGTTTGAGCTATTGATCGACCTATCCCTCGGGATCCACCAGTAACGATCGCTACTTTTCCTTCTAAATTTCTATCCATGTTGGGTGACTCTAGTCGGGTCTAAAGCAAGTAACGCTAGCGGGCGGCGCTTAAACCTGTCTTTCTCGGCCTTCCCAATATGGCTCACGTAATTCACGTTTAAGTATTTTTCCTGAAGGGTTTCGAGGAAGCATTTCTACGAAGTCAACGCTTTGTGGGCACTTGAACCCAGCGAGTCGCTCTCGAGCGAACGCAATGATTTCTTCTTCTGTTACTTCGCTTCCTGGCGCTACAACTACCATTGCTTTGCCGACTTCTCCCCACTTCTCATCTGGGACTCCAATTACCCCGACATCAGCTATGGCCTCATGAGCCATTAATGCATTTTCGATCTCTGCGGGATAAACGTTTTCTCCTCCTGAGATGATCATGTCCTTTACTCGATCATGGATGTAAAGATATCCGTCTTCAATGTAGGCGGCGTCTCCTGAACGAAACCATCCATCTCCTGGTAGCGCTTCTGCTGTTGCTTCTGGGAGTTTCCAATAGCCAAGCATGTTTTGCTTACCTTTGATCCAAACCTCTCCTACTTCTCCGTCAGGAAGTGATTCTCCGGTCTCTTCGTCAACAATTTTGAGTTCTACTCCTTCAATTGCTTTTCCAGCCGAGCGAAGTAAATGTTCCCGTGGCCCACCTGGGTCATGGTCTTCTGGATCTAACTGGGTCACCGCTCCGGTGGTTTCGGAAAGTCCGTAAACTTGCATGTATTGGCAACCGAATTGTTCCATTGATTTAACCAAAATGTCTTGAGTGATTGGTGACGCACCGTAAGCGATGAGTTCCATGGTGCTTAAGTCAATTCCTTCGCTTGGTACGAGTAGGAAGAATCCTAAAATTGCGGGGACAAAGATCGCGTGAGTGGCTTTTTCTGCTTCGATGAGTTGAAGGGCTCCAACTGGGTCAAAGTCACGCATCATTATGGACGTTGCTCCACATCCCATACCAAATAGGGCCCATCCGCTTCCTGCTATGTGGAAGAGTGGCATAACTACCATGTTTCGGGAATCGTCGGTCATCTGCCATTTGACAACTTTGAATAATGCTTGGAAGTTATCGTTTGTGAGTTGGGCACCTTTAGGAAGCCCTGTTGTCCCAGACGTGTAAAGCTGCATTGATACGTCTCCGCCGCCGGCAGGTGTCATTTCACATTCTGCTGACTGCGCATTACGCCAATCGTCATAAGAGATGTGCGTGTCATGGTTTCCTATAACTACGATCCGCTGTACGTGTTCAAGATCAGATTCGAAAGCAGCGAGTTGTTCTGAAAACTCTTCATGGATAACGAGCACTTTAGCTTCAGAGTCGTTGATGATGTACGCCATCTCTGGTGGCGCTAAACGCCAATTAACAGCAACGGTAACGGCGTTTATGAACCCGCATCCAAAAGCTAACTCAAAATACTCGAGACCGTTCTTGTCTAGATAGGCAATGCGTTCTTGGTTACCTACTCCATCAGCTGCCATTGCGTTGGCTGCTTGACCTGCTCGATCTTTCATTTCTTGCCAGGTAATGCGCTGCCCTTCAAAGACGATCATTTCTGCTTCTGGTTTTTCTGCCGCTCCTGTAAGGATGATGTCGGCAACACTTGTAATTTTTCGTATATCCATAACTTTGAATTTACACCGGGTTTTAGAAGATATATAGAGGTGGACGGGAGATTTTTTAAAAAATCTCAGAAATTTTGTTCCGATCAAGCCTAAAACGTCTCAGCCTGTCAAGATATGTGTTGTGAGTGAATCTAATCATTTGACGACACGGATCGTTCTTGAACCAGAAGATGAGTTCAATCATGATCCCGGAACCATTTCTAATTTCAACGAGTCAATGTATTTCAATGTTGTTGACCATGAGAAAAAAGTTGGAGGTTGGTTTCGAATCGGCAACCGTGTCAACGAGGGTTACGCCGAGATGTCTTGTTGCGTTTACTTGCCAGATGGACGTATTGGTTTCATGTATCAGCGACCAAAAATTGCAACTAACGACGTGTTTGACGCTGGTGGGCTCAGCATTGAGGTGGTTGAACCCTTTAAACACCTCCGAGTCAAGTATTCCGGCAATGTTTGTTTGCTTTCTGACCCTTCACAAATGGCTAATCCAAAGTTAGCTTTTACTGAAAATCCGATAGTTGAATGCAACATTGATCTTGATTTTCGAGGTATCTCACCCATGTTCGGCGGTCGTCCAGTTGATGCAGCTACTGGTGAAGAACCTGAACAGGACCCTGAACAGTCTTTTTCTAAGGCTCATTACGAGCAGCATGTATCGGGTGTAGGAGTTATAAAAGTTGATGAAGAAGTCTTTGAGATAAATGGTCTAGGCCTACGGGATAAGTCTTGGGGTCCTCGTTTTTGGCAAGCAATTTCTTGGTATCGCTGGTTACCAATGGCATTTAGTGAAGACTTCGCAATGATGATTTCCATAGTTAGTGCCGACGGTGTTAATGCCCGAACAGGCGGCATGGTTCTAGAAGGTGATGAATATCACTTGATTCGTGAGGCTTCTATTGAAACGACTTGGGATGAGAAGTGGTATCAAACGAATCTCATTGCGAATGTGAGTACGGACCATCGCTCCTATGAAATAAAAGGAGAGGTTGCTTCACTTATCCCTCTTCGGAACCGCCGAACCTCTCCTGATGGTGAAGAGTTGTTAACCCGTATCACGGAAGGCTTAACAAAGTACACCTGTGATGGGTCTGTAGGTTGGGGTCTCTCAGAATATCTTGATCAAATTATTGATGGAGTTCCTGTCGGAAAAGATGTTCTGTCTGATTAGAAAAGTTTGCTTTGAGTAGCGCCATCAAACCGATCTACGGACATTCCAGTAACTCCGCAACTACCTAATTTTGCTTGGAATTCTGCAAAGTGTGGGGCACGCGCATGACTTTTTAACGCTTCGTCACTCTCCCATTTTTCAAAAATCCGTATTACTCCTGGAGTTAATGGATCTGCACTAAGTACATAATCAATGCATCCTTCTTCTGCGTGGGTGCCTTCCATGAGTGGTCGAATAGCTTCTAATGCTTCTTCCATTTTTTCAGGGTCGCAGTTGATTGTTCCAGCAATAATTATCATGATTGTCTCCGTGGATTAGGCAAATAACTGTTGCTGGAGCGTACTGTAAAGACATGCATTTAGGCACATCAGGAGTAAATATTGTCTAACCAAATAATTTCTGGAGCAGATGGAATAGACCGTTGCTGGTGGCCTGGAGACCATGAGGATTACCTTTCGTACCATGATTTTGAATGGGGGCGTCCCGTTAGTGATGATGACCGCCTTTTTGAAAAAATTTGTCTTGAAGGTTTCCAAGCAGGTTTATCTTGGTTAACAATCTTGCGAAAGAGAGAAGCTTTTAGGACCAGCTTTGAAGGCTTTAAACCAGAAATTATCACTACTTTCAAAGACCATGATGTAGATCAACTCCTACAAAATGAAACAATCATTAGGCACCGTGGCAAAATAAAATCTGTCATTAATAACGCACACAGGGTTTTGGAAATAAAAGAAGAATTTGGTTCTCTCGCTGCTTATATCTGGTCGTGGGAACCAAAAAAAGTAAAGAGGCAAGAAGAATTTTCAATTCCTCCTAGTACAAGTACGTCTACTGCGCTAAGTAAGGATTTAAAGCGGCGTGGATGGTCTTTTGTTGGCCCAACCACCATGTATGCCTTTATGCAATCCGTTGGGCTAGTAAACGACCATGTGTTTGGTTGTAAATTTCATTTTGTTGTTGAAGAAGAATTGAATCAATTTAAGCGACCTCGTAGGAGGGAATAAATATGAAAGATTTCACGGGGAAGACCGCATTGATCACTGGAGGTAACGGTGGCATTGGATTGGGAATAGCGCAAGGGTTAGGTGTTGCAGGCGCTGATGTCGCTATTTGGGGTAGGAACGCTGAGAAAAACGAGTCAGCACTATCCGTCCTTCGTTCTCAGGGAGTAACAGCGAATTCATATGTTGTAGATGTCAGCGATGAGACTTCTACGGCTACCGCTTTTTCTCAAACACTTGAAGATATGAAAAAGGTTGACATCGTTATTGCAAACGCAGGAGTTCCGGGAGATGGGTCACCGATACATAAAACTTCGCTTGAAGAGTGGCATCGAGTTTTAGGTGTTGACCTTGACGGGGTCTTTTTAACTTTTCGTCATGCAGTAGATCATCTAATTGATCGTGGTGAAGGTGGCTCTTTGGTTGCGGTAGCTTCTACTGCTGCCGTGCATGGAGCAGCAAATAACATTCCTTATGGGGTGGCCAAGACAGGTCTTCTTGGTTTGGTTCGAGGTCTTGCGGTAGAAGTTGCTCGTCACGGTATTCGCGTTAACGCGTTAAGCCCAGGTTGGACCAAAACTGAAATGACTGAGCATGGTTATGGGTGGGACAAATTTCGTGAAGCTACAACTGCTAGGACGCCGGTTCGAAGATGGGGTGAACCTGACGATATGGTGCCTGCCGCAATTTTTCTTTCTGATCCGGATGCGATCTATCACACTGGCCAAAATATAGTTGTTGACGGCGGCTACACAGTTTTCTAGTGGTCTCTTTCGTGAACGAAGACTGTTATCTCTTGGAGTTCTTCTAGAGGTTTATCTTCAAATTCTGCACCTTCTAATGCTTTGAGTGCACTGCTTAACTGATTTTGGGCTTCTTCTTGGGTTCTTTCTTTGCCACCTGATTTTTCAATGAGGACCTTGGCTCTTTTGATTTCTGCATCATTTAGATCAGTTTGTTTGTTATAGATGTCTTTTAGTTCTTCTGCTTCAATGGTGTTTGAACTAAGTGTAAATGCGACGGGCATAGACTTCTTCCGCTCTCTTAAGTCATTTCCAGCTGGTTTCCCTGTAATTTCAGAATCTCCCCAGATACCGAGAATGTCATCAATTGCTTGAAAAGCAATACCTAGTTTCTGTCCATACTGGTCCAGCGCATCAATTTGATTTTTCTGTGCACCAGATAAAACCGCCCCGATGCTAGCTGCACAACCAAGAAGGGCTCCTGTTTTCCCAGCTTCCATGGCTACACAATCTTCAAAAGTTACTATGGGCTGGTCATTGAACGACATGTCAGCGGCTTGGCCGGCCAACATCAAGGTGGTGGCTTTAGCTAATCGAGATGAGGCGGTAACGCGCTCGGGAGAAGGATCCAAAAGGAGAATTTGAAATGCCAAAGTGTGAAGTGCGTCTCCGCTAATTACGGCATCATTAACGCCAAAAGCCTTCCAAACGGTAGTGCGGTGTCTTCGCTCAGTGTCTCCGTCAATGATGTCGTCATGAATTAAAGAGAAGTTATGAATGAGCTCTACCGCTGCTGCACCTAAAGCTCCCGTTGTTGCTGGTTCCCCTACAGCTTCTGCCGACAAAATAGCTAATGCTGGTCTCAGTCCTTTCCCAGACCTGACTGAACTTGGTGTTCCATCAATCTCTTGCCATCCAAAGTGATAACGAACGGGGAAAAGAAGTTCAGGGCATAACTCATTGACTGCTGTTTCAATTTCAGGTTCAACGATTTGGCGTGCTCGTTCAAGTATTGAGGGTGCGCTTTTCACGATTTGCGGTCATTCATGAAAGGAAATTTTTCGCGAGTCTCAGCGACTTTATTTGGATCAATTTCAGCAATAAGCGTAGCTTCCATACCGGGTGGGCATTCTGCAACAATCTCTCCAAGTGGGTCAATTACAAGGCTGTCACCGGAATATGAAACATTTGGATCCACCCCGACACGGTTAACTCCCACAACATAAGTTTGGTTCTCGATGGCTCGAGCAACGAGAAGCGTTTTCCAATGATGGCGGCGACTTTCTGGCCAATTAGCTACCACTAAGTAACAGTCTGTATCTAGAGCTACAGGCCAGTAAGCATCACTAAATCTGAGGTCATAGCACACAGTAGGTGTGTAGCGGATCCCGTTTATCGGGACTGTAATTGCTTTGTCTCCCGCTCGATAATATTCATTTTCTTGTGCATAAGAGAATGGGTATCGCTTGTCGTAATGGTGGTTTTCACCGTCTGGTCCAGCTAACACAAATCGATTTACCGGTTTTTCCTCTTGTTTATCTCTGATCGGAACTGAACCCGCTATCCATAGACCGTGCTTTCTTGCTTGGGTCAAAAGAAAAGTAACTGATTGACCTTCAGGAGGTTCAGCTATGGCTTCACTATTCATAGAGAATCCTGTGGCATACATTTCTGTGAGCACAACCATCTCTGTTCCTATTTCCGCGGCTTGGGCGATTAGTGGAGTAAGTCGCGTGTGATTTGCTTGTGGGTCTTCCCAAACGATGTCGTGTTGGATTGCTGCTATTTGCATTTCATGCTTTCAGAGTTGATAGTCGTTCTACCGCTTCATTGAGGACTTCAGGCTGCTTGCAGTAGGCAAAACGAACTATGGATTTACCTGCTGTTGGGTGATCATAAAAAACATCAGTAGGCACAGCAACTACTCCGCAGCGTTTTGGAATGTCTAAACAAAAGCTCATTCCGTCTTCGTACCCAAGTGGTGTTACGTCTGCAGTAACGTAATACGTTCCAGAAGCAGGAAAAACTTGAAGACCGATGTCAGTTAACCCAGCAGAAATTAGATCACGTTTTGCACAAAGATCTCTTGCAAGTTCTTCAAAGTAGTCGTCTCCTAAAGCAAGCGCTTCAGCGATTGCTGGTTGGAATGGCGCCCCACTAGCAAAAGTTAGGTTCTGTTTCACGGTATGCACTGCTTTAGCCATCTCAGTGGGACCATGACACCAGCCGATCTTCCATCCGGTTAGTCCAAATGATTTACCTGATGAGGAAACAGTGAGTGTTCGTTCAGCCATGCCAGGCAGAGTCGCTATTGGAATATGCTGCTTTCCGTCATAGGTCATGTGTTCATAAACTTCATCGGTTACGACTAAAACATCGTTTTTAATAGCGACTTCAGCTATTTGTTCCATTTCCTCGCGAGAGAATACTTTTCCTGTTGGATTATGGGGTGTGTTCAGAAGTATGAAGCGGGTACGTGATGTTATTTGTTCATTTAATTCATCAATATTGAATGAATAATCAGGGGCATTGAGCGTTACTGTCTTTCTTATTCCTCCCGCCAGAGAAATACATGATGCATATAAATCGAAATACGGTTCAAACAAAATGACTTCGTCTCCTTGAGTAACCAAGGCCAATGTCGCTGCCGCAAGAGATTCTGCTGCGCCTGTTGAAATAACCACATCATTTGGATCAACTAGTTGCCCGTAGAAACGGTCTTGGTGTTCTGCAACTGCTCGTCTTAACTGTTCTATTCCCCTATCAGGAGGATATTGGTTGTGCCCATCGCGGATTGCTTGAATTGCAGCATCAAGAACTTCGGTAGGTCCGTCACTGTCTGGGAATCCTTGTCCTAAGTTGATGGATTTGGTTTCTAACGCCAGTGTTGACATTTCTGCGAAAATAGAAAACTGGTGGTCTTGCATCCGTGTGATTAGAAACGGATTAACTGTTGACATAGTGAAATCAGACTGTTTGCAGGGCCATCCAGATTTTCTCTGGAGTGAGGGGCATATCAAGGTGTCGAATACCTTGTGGGGATAGTGCATCTACTATCGCACTTTGCACTGCTGCAGTGGAACCAATTGAGCCTGACTCTCCAATGCCTTTTGCTCCAAGTGGGTTACTTGGAGAGAGCGTTTCTGTAAAAGAACGCTCGTAAAGAGGAAGTTCCGTGGTTGAGATCGCTGTATAGTCTGCCAAATTTGTAGTTTGAGGATTGCCATCAGAGTCATATTTGAACTCTTCGAGAAGCGCTTGGGCTACACCTTGGGCTAGGCCTCCATGTATTTGTCCTGCCGCTAAGAGTGGGTTCATGATTTTTCCAGAATCATCTACAGCGATGATTCGTTGAATTGTCGATTTTCCTGTTTCAAGATCTACTTCAGCGACAGCGATATGGGTACCGAATGGGAAAGTGGCTCCTTCTTGCGAAAAATCTGAAAGTCCAGCAAGTGGATCTTCAGTTGATTCTGCAATATCTGCCCAGGAGTGGGATATAGAAGGAGTCCCGGCTACATGAAACTCCCCTTTATCGGTGTCTAGCACGATGTCTTCTGGAGAAGCTTCGAGTAGGTCAGCGGCTTTTTGGCGAGCTATTTCAATGAGTTTGTCGGAAGCATCTGCCATAGCAGAACCTGCGAGTTGCACAGATCGTGACCCTCCCGTTGTTTCTCCAGTCGGAACAATGTCGGTATCTCCATGGAAAACTTCAATTTTTTCCATAGGGATACCTAGTTTTTCCGCAACTATCATTGCCCAGGTCGTGAAATGTCCCGTACCGATTGGAGTAGCTCCTGTTGTAGCCAACACAGTTCCATCGGGGCGTAAGGATACGTGCCCATATTCGCTACCACCGAAGCCGGTGATTTCTACATAAGTAGCTACGCCTATACCTAGTTGTTTTGTGTTTTTTTCTTGGCGCCTTTGTTCTTGTTCTGCGCGTAGTCCTTCATAATCGGCGGCTTTGAGTGCAGCGTCTAATGCTTTTTCGTAGTCTCCACTGTCGTAAAGGGTTCCGGTTGCTGTAGTAAATGGAAATGCTTCTGGCGGTATGAAGTTTATACGTCTTACTTCGGCAGGATCCATGCCGATTTCTGCTGCGAATAAGTCCACTGCGCGTTCTATGGCTGCGGTAGCTTCGGGGCGGCCCGCTCCGCGATATGCGCAGGTTGGTGCGGTATTTGTCATCAACGATTTGAACTCACATTCAACTCGTTCTATGTCATATACCCCGCACGCAAGTTGTCTTGTGAACTCTGGTAGATATGGCCCCCATTTTGGATAGGCCCCACAGTCTTGGAGGATTTCTAGTCTGAAGGCTTTTATACGCCCGTCTGAGGTCCCAGCCATTTTGACTTTTTGATTTTGTGCCCGACCGTGGACATAACCGGTTAAATTCTCGGTTCGGGACTCTGTCCAACGAACTGGTTTCTTCAGAAGTCTTGCTAGTTGTGCGATAATGATCTCTTCTTCAGATGCGAAACCTTTTGCCCCGAAGCCGCCTCCGATGTCTTTCACAAAGACTCTTATATCTTCTTTCTCAATTTCTAAAGCGGATATGACTTCGTCTCGGAAGTCGTGGGTTCCTTGCGATGATGCCCAATAAATCAAACGATCATTCTCCCATGTAGCTGCAGCAACCCGCGGCTCAATTGATACAGGAGCGACACGCGAGTTCACAAGGTCTTGTGAGATAACAACTTCATATTGGGAGAAGTCAATTGGGTCTTCTATCTCTTTTTCCCAACAAATATTGTTTTCCATCCCATCGAAGAGAACAGTTTTTGCTTCGAGGGAATCATTAAGGTCAATAACTGAATCGAGAGGTTCTATGTCTGCCCAAATACTTTCGGCGGCATCAGCGGCTTGATATGCAGTTTCTGCAACAACTACAGCGATGGGTTCTCCAACGAAACGAACTTTGTCTCTCGCTAGATACGGTCGAGTCATTTCTGACGCATAAAAATCCATGGCTCCTTCTCGATCAGCTAAACCAAGATTTTGGGTGGTATACACTGCGACGACTCCAGGCATTGACTCTGCTTCACTTGTTTCGATAGAGAGAATTTCTCCGTGGGCTACTGTGGATCGAGCAAAATGGCAGTGAAGCGCTCCTTCAATGATTTGATTTCCTACGTATTCTCCCTGGCCACGAATAAGTGTTGCGTCCTCGCGTCGAAGTACAGGGTTGCCGAGAATTGAAGTAGATGTCAGTCCTGGTTGTTTCATCTCACTCCACAGAATAGCGATCTAATAATTTTCGGGCTATTACCATTTTTTGAATTTCGCTTGTTCCTTCGCCAATAATCATTAGCGGAGTGTCTCTAAAGTATCTTTCTACGGGATATTCGGTGGTGTATCCGTTCCCTCCGTGGATTCTTAGAGCGTCGGTGGCTATTTCATAAGCAGCTTCTGAAGCAAAAAGTTTTGCCATTCCTGCTTCCATGTCCACCCTTTCGCCTGCGTCTGCACGGGTAGCAGCATCGTAGGTCATTAGGCGTGCTGCCTGCAGTTTTGTTGCCATTTCTGCCAACATGAATTGAATAGCTTGGTGTTTGAAGATTGGTTGCCCAAATGTCTCACGTTGCTGCGCATACGTCATCGCTGCATCGAATGCTGCCTGTGCTACTCCTACTGCTCTAGAGGCAACATTTATTCTTCCTAGTTCTAAGGCAGAAAGCGCATATTTTCTTCCGTTACCAAGGCCTTCTTCGCCTCCTAATACATTGTCATTTGGAACTCTGTGATCTACATAGGACATCTCGACTGTTTCCAGTCCGCGATATCCAAGTTTGTTGATTTTCTTTGAGGCAGTGATGCCTTGAAATGTTTCCCCTGGCTCTTTTTCTACTAAGAAGCAAGTGACACGATCATCAGGGGTGCGAGCAAGGAGCATGACAAGGGAAGAACGAACGCCGTTGGTAACCCACATTTTGGTTCCATTAATTATCCATTCGTCGCCGTCTAATTCTGCTTTGCAGCGAAGAGCCCCCGTGTCACTTCCGGCATCTGGTTCTGAGAGTGAAAAAGCTGCTCTAAATGAGCCATCAACCATACGGGGAAGGAATCGTTCTTTTTGTTCTTCGGTTCCGTATCGGCAAATCATTGTCACTGCAATTTTGTGAGTATTTAAAATTCCAGCTAAAGACATGAAGCCTCTTGATAGTTCTTCAATAATGCGGGTATAGGTAGTGATATCTAGTCCTAAGCCGCCATATTCTTCTGGGATCGTTGAACCGAATAAGCCAAATTCACACATTTGATCGAACATGGCTTGAGGAAATTCGTCTTCTAGTTCAAATGCTTCCACGTTAGGTATGACATCTTGATCTACCCAAGAGCGAACGGTTGAAATCATTTCATCGGCAAGAGCCTTATCTGTAGCCACGACATTGTTCCTTTGCTTTTAGTCAGGACTAGTCACTGTATGAAACCTACAGAATAAAAACGAGAATGCATATTCCGGATACCATTCACTGAAAATTTGAGATATGTCTAACTAAAGTTACGAAAATTTTTTTTATAGAAAAACTCACAGCTTACGTTACTGTTCGGTAACTTATGGATGCTACAGTTTCATTCAAGGACGGAGAATTAAATGAGTGACAAGGTTGTACGGAAACTTCTTTCTCGGTTAGAAGGATATTCTTTTGACGAGGTTCCTTGGGTAAGCCCTAAACCGCTTTCAGAATGTCGAGTCGCTGTCGTTACAACAGCTGGATTGAATCAAGAAGGAAATGCTGATTGGAACCCAGGAGACCAAGGTTTCACTGTTTTATCCGGTGAAGAGCGTAACTTTACTTTGGGTCATTTCAGTCCAAATTTTGATCGAACTGGATGGATAGTTGACTCCAATATCGTGATTCCACTTGATCGTCTTGATGAGATGGCTGCTGAAGGAAAGATTGGATCAGTGGCTAAGACTCATATTTCATTTATGGGTGCTCAACCTGACCACACTTTGGAAACTATCCGATTAGATACTGGTCCGGCAGCTGCAAAAATACTGCTTGAAGATGAAGTAGATGTAGTTCTCCTTACTCCTGTTTGACCACTTTGCACGCGTACCGTGGGTACGCTCGCCTCAGTACTTGAACAGTCGGGTATAGCGACTGTTGCGATTTCCATCATTCGTGAGCAGATAGAAGCAACCCAGCCGCCACGCGCCCTTCATTGCGAATTTCCTCTAGGTAGACCTTTAGGGAAACCTGGTGACTCAAAATTTCAACAGCAAGTTCTTGATGCTGCATTTGATTTATTAAATGCGGAATCTGGGCCAGTTCTAGTTGACTACCCGGAAGAAATAAGCGACGACGCAGATGCTCCTCTTTCATGCACGATTCCTCCTGCTGATCACAGCGACAAACATCCTGCTGAAGCAGAGGCACTTGGGTTATTACCCATCTGGCGGCGCACCTATGAAAAATATGGAAGAACCACTGTTGGTAAAGCGGTTACCCCGGAACAAGTTCCAGAAATCGTAACTCTTTTTGCAAGAATAGCTGACGGAGAAGACTGGACTTCTGTTGGTCTGCCTGGAGACCCAACGAAGTTAGGAGCAGACATTAAGAATTTTTATGAAGAGGCTTCACTGTCTTTGAGCGAAGGTGTTCCTGGGGCGCGACAAGCCGAAACTTGGTTTGTTACTCAAACCAAGGCTGGTGACGTAATTCAACGTGCTCGTATTGCATTAGAAAAGCAAGAAGCTGGCTCCTATTTCACCACTTATATTCTTCCCTTGACTCAAGTACGCGAACCAGGAAGCGACACCGATGAATGAAGAAAATAGCCCCGACGATCCTCCCCCGTATGTAAAGAAGGAATACACAACCTTTGTCGTAGAACGTCATGTTGATGCTGATCGTGAAACTACTTGGAACGTATTACTTGAATTAATTGAGAAAAATGTAGGTGGCTATTTAACTGAAGGTGATCCCGCTCCTCATGGGCTAGGAGCGGTTATAGCTCTACCAATACCAGGTCAAGACTTACGTGAAGAAGTTATTTCTTTTGAACCCCCATGGCGCCGGGTCTACGAGATCTCCGGCGCGCCAGTAGCTCTTTACCAAGGAACCACTGCGTTAACTGAAGAAGAAGACGGGTGCTTAATAGTATGGACTTTATTGATTGACCCTCTTCCAAATGGGGAGAGCGATGGCTTTGTTACACTGTCTCAACAAGTTATAACAGGATTTGTTGATCAAATAAAAACGGTTGCTGAATCTTCAGCAAACTAAAGGAGATCCCATGCGTATTTCTCTAAATGCTTCTAGCCTTTTAGGCTCTGGCGATGTCGGCGCTCTCAAAGACCATGCCGCTCAAAGTGCAGACGAAGGATTCTCTGGGTGGTGGTTAGCCCAAACTGGCCTTATTGATGCTTTGACGGTATTCACTGCAATGGATGGAAAATTTCCTTCTCTGGAATTAGGGACCGCGGTAATTCCTACCTATCCTCGGCATCCAACCATGCTTGCTGGGCAAGCACTAACCACCCAAGCAGTGATGGGAGAGCAGCCTCTAGTTTTAGGAATTGGTTTATCTCATCAACCCGTAGTTGAAGGGATGCTCGGTATGTCATTTGATAAACCAATCCGCCACCTCATTGATTATCTTTCGATACTCAATCCATTGCTTGAAGAGGGCGCTGTCGAATACAAAGGGGAAGCATTCACCACTTACATGAACACTTCTCGCCCGAGTCAAGCCCCATCCGTAATGGTTGCCGCATTAGGAGAACAGTCTCTTCGAGTTGCTGGCCACCGGTGTGATGGCACAATCCTCTGGATGACTGGACCTAAAACTATTGCTTCTCATATCGCTCCCACAATTAATGCGGCAGCAGCTGAAGCAGGAAGGCCAGCTCCTCGCATCGTGTGTAGTTTGCCTATTTGCGTTACCGATAACGAATCTGAAGCGCGTGAAGACCTATCTAAAATGTTCGCGATGTATGGACAATTGCCAAGTTACCGGGCAATGCTTGATCGCGAAGGGGTCGACCAGCCAGGTGAGGTTGCGATTGTTGGAGACGAAGAACAAGTGATGTCACAACTTGATGCTCTTAGTGCTGCTGGGACAACTGATTTTGCAGCATTGGAAATTGGGAGAAATGCTGACGAGAGTGCCCGCACTCACTCCCTTTTGTTAAGTCGTCTTTAAGTTCTATTTAGCGCTAAGTGCCTCTATGGGAGCGACGTAGTCAAGAGAAAAAGTTTCAGCAACTGCTTTATCAGTGATGTTTCCATCGCAAACGTTGAGTCCATTTAATAAATGTGGATCTTGTTGAAGAGCTTCTAGCACGCCTTTGTTCGCGAGCGCTACAACATACGGCAAAGTCGCATTTGAAAGGGCCTGAGTAGAGGTTCGGGGAACCCCTCCTGGCATATTTGCCACGCAGTAATGAACAATTCCATCGACTACAAAAGTTGGGTCTAAGTGTGTAGTAGCTTTCGTAGTTTCAAAACATCCGCCTTGGTCTACCGCTACATCGACAAGGACTGATCCTTTTCTCATACGAGAGAGCATCTCTCGTGTAACTAACCGAGGAGCTCTCGCTCCTTTTACTAAAACTGCTCCGATAACAAGATCGGCATCAATAACTGAATTCTCAAGTTCTGCATTCGTTGAATACACAGTTCGTATTCGACCATTAAATCTTTTATCTAGCTCTTCAAGTACTTTTGGATTGCGATCAAGCACCGTGACTTCGGCTTTAAGGCCTACAGCCATTTCTGCGGCATTCTCACCTACAACTCCTCCTCCGATAATGACAACTTTTCCTGGCCGAACTCCCGGAACTCCACCTAGTAAAAGCCCTGACCCACCTTGAGTGGCTTCTAAAGCATGCGCTCCTGCTTGTACCGACATGCGTCCAGCAATTGCCGACATAGGGGCAAGCAGTGGTAAACGTCCTGCATCATCAGTAACTGTTTCATAAGCAATGCAAGTCGCACCGCTTTTAATAAGTTCATCGGTTTGAGGTTGATCAGCGGCAAGGTGTAAATAGGTAAAGAGAGTGTGGTGGGGTTTAAGCATTGCTCGTTCCGATGCTTGAGGCTCTTTAACTTTTACAATCATTTCAGAAGTGTCGAACACTTCAGCAGCGGAAGAAGCTATTGATGCTCCTACTTCTTGGTAGGAGTTGTCTTCATACCCAGCGCCAACCCCTGCTCCAGATTCAATCACGACATTGTGACCGAGGCCAGTAAGTTCACTGACCGCACTCGGGGTAAGACCAATTCTTTTTTCTGCTGTTTTTATCTCTGCGGGAACTCCGATATCCATAACAACTCTCCTAGTTAAGTCATTTACTTGGCTTTGGAATGCCTTATATAAAAAGTAGACCTTTTAGACTGATATAGGATTGCGGAATAAGCACAAAATATACCTATTTGCACAATAATATTTCATTCATATAAGATTAAACGCATGAATAATGCGCATAACTCTTTAGACAGTGTTGATCGTGCCATTCTTGATTTACTCCAAGAAGACGGACGCCTCGCCAATGTTGATCTTGCTGATGCAGTCAACCTTTCTCCTTCTGCATGCCTTCGTCGTGTGCGTCGCCTTGAAGAAGAAGGCTTCATCAATCAGTACGTGGCACTAATTAACCCGAGCCGTGTCGGCATGGGAACCAATGTCTTTGTAGAGATCACTTTGTCTAGTCAAGCCGAAGATGCCCTAGATGCTTTCGAAATAGCTGTCACTAAACGACCAGAAATCATGAGTTGCCATTTAATGGCGGGAGACTTCGACTACCTTCTTCGTGTTGTCATTGATGACGTAGCTGACTATGAGGCTCTCCACCGAACCCATCTAGCTCAACTACCTGGCGTAGCTCGATTAGTCTCAAGTTTTGCCTTACGCCCAGTGTGTGATCGAACCGCTTACCCGCTGAAAGGGTAAGAGCATGACTGACTCCTTAGATCAAAACATTGGATTCATTGGGGTGGGGAATATGGGTTTCCCTATGGCATTACGCCTCATCAAAGCAGGCTATACAGTCACTGTGTTTGATTTGAATCCAGAACCACTTGAACAACTATCTAAAGCCGGCGCCAATGTCGCAAGTAACGCAAAAGAGGCGGCTCGCTCTTCAGATGTTCTATTAACTTCCCTCCCGCGCCCCGATCATGTCGAAACAGTAATGATCACTCAAGAAACATTGCCTTGTTTATCCGATGGTTCTCTCTGGATTGACCTCACGACCAATCGGAAAGAATTCATTCAAGAATTAGCAGAAAAGGCCCCAAAGAATGTTTCTGTTGCTGACAGTCCAGTAACAGGAGCAGTTGATGGCGCCAGGAATGGAAAGCTCACTCTTTTTGTTGGCGGAGAACCTACGGTGCGTATTCGCTCCACCCAAGTTCTTAAGCACCTTGGGCGAGTTATTGAATGTGGAGAACTTGGCTCCGGAAATGTAGTGAAACTTGTAACCAATCAACTTTGGTTTATCGCTGCTGCTGCCTTAGGAGAAGGGTTCGCTTTAGGGATGGCGAACGGAGTTGATCTTGCCGTACTCTACGATGCAATTCAAGACTCTGTAGGTGACTCGTTTGTCGCCCGTCATGATGCGCCGTCTATTTTTGCTGGCCATTACGACCCATCCTTTACCTTGGATCTTTGCCTAAAAGATTTAGGGCTAATTAATGAACTTTCATCTCTTTTACCCTCTCACTTACCAATGACCGAGGCTGCCCATGAGGTATTTAGTCGAGCTGCTGCACGCTATGGCAACGAGGCCGGCGAACTCCATGTAGCTAAACAAATTGAGGATGACACCGGCATTTCTTTCCGTCTTGAAGGTGAGTGGGTTCCTCCGTGGGAGAAGTAGCAACTAAAAACTACCCTTGTTCGTTACCGCCCACAATCAGTCTTAGCGCCCGTCGAGTGTGTTCAACACTAAGACTTTCATGAGGCCCAGGGACTTCTTCCAAGGGCCCATCTTCTGCATCAAATTCTAATTTGAGCGCCTTACTCATCACTGCATGCATCGCGTACGTGCATGTGATGTAAGTAAATTCAAGAATTTCTTCATCGCTTAAATGTTGCTGAAGCTCTGCAAAAACTTCTTCAGAAACATCACCATTTCCCAGAGTTAACCCATCGGTATACGCCAACACTGCCCTTTGAGCTTCGCTAAAACAATCGGACTCTTCCCACTGCGAAATCGCAGCAATTTGTTCTTCAGTGAAGCCAACTGTCCGACACGACTTACAGTGCTGAGAGTAAACAAACTTGCTGCCAATATTCCACCCCACCCGAGTTTGACCGAGCTCTCGCAATTGTGGATCAATCAGCCGTTTTTCTGATCGATAAAGAGCGAACCCATGAGTGGCATGGTCAAATACATCTGGCACTAAAGCAAAAACGGTCCACCAGTCCCCCGGTGTTCCTGTATCGGTTCCCGGTTCGTCCACTGGGTCGCGATCACCAAACAACAATTGAAAAACTGGTTCAGCGCCACAATGCAACTCAGATCTACGGACCTGCCGAAGGCGAGGCATTATCAGGACCCCTTTTCAGTTGGAAGTAGATCAAATCCCCGCAAACCCTCAAGGTCCATCGGGGAAAGAAAAGTTGAATCATCCGTATTATCAGTTGTATTCATCCGTTCAGTCGCCAACTCAGGATCAATAGCAAACCCTGTTGTATCTCTACACATTTCAACCATGATCCCATTTGGATCAAGGTAATAAAGCGAAACACACCAACCGTGATCTACTTCCATGAAGGGCACGATGCCATCTTCCGTCATTCTTTGCCGTACTGACTCTGTTCGTTCTACATCTGCGGCAAAAGCAACATGGTTTACCCAAACCGGAAGACCATTCCCAGTCGATATCTGCGTTGAATAATCTGCTGATTCTCCCATACCTGAAACTTGAAAAAAAGCAATGCAGGAACCATCACCGGTGTCAAAAAAGAGATGGCGGAAATAACTATCCCCTTCTCGTTTGACTTCTGTATGCACTAAAGGCATATCTAAAAGGTCTTCATAAAAATGTCGCGTTTCCTCAACATCTCTGCATGCATAAGCAACATGATGAATACCTGTTCTACGAAATTCAGACATGACTTATATTGGCATGACAGCCAAGACTGCCACGAATCGGGAAAAGCGAAGAATCTAAGCGTTAGTAACTACAGAACCAACAATCTTGTCCGTGACTCTTTGTCCTCTGTCATCAACAAGAGCGACTACTACATCTATCAAAGCTATGAGCCCAAAAAATAGGCCGACTATAGGAAAGACAGCAGCGGAACCGATTATCCAAATTAACCCAGCCCTTTGCAGCCCTCGATTTGAACCTAACAACTCGCCTGTGCTTGCATCAACAATCTTGAGTCCAACTACTTGTTTTCCAGGTGTCACACCGGTTGCTCCCATACGCCAACCAAATAGATAAAGCGACAGCGCTGAAACAAGTATGAAAGAAAGAAGTGCGCTACCGAATGATAGAGCCCACGAAATCAACCCCATTGAGATTGCGTCTATTAGGTACCCGCCAATTCGTTTCCCAATATGTGCTTTTTCAGGAGCAGCGTTTCCATCGAAGTCATTACCAAATTCACTCATTTTTTTTCCTTATTGTGTCAAATTTCTAACTTATTATCGGGTCGTCACCTAACGGTCCTTGATTAGAACCCGATAACGAATCACTTCTGTCAGTAGTCCCAGATTCTAAAGAAACACCTTGAGCCCCTTTAGATCCCTGATTTAGAACCACTTGAGTTGAAAACATTTTATCCGTAAGCCGTTGATTTTTGTCATCCCACAAAGGCCACAAATAATCAATAAGTTGATATATGCCGGAGGAAAAAGCTCCAAGAGCTGACGGGATTATTGACCTTCCTAGCCCTTTAGCTCCACCTGGTGGTTCTCCTGTTTCTATATGAATTAACTTGGTTCCTGCAACCTTTTTACCAGGAGTCAATCCAGTTTTTCCTTGCCGATACCCGAAATACCATAGCGACCAAATAATCGCTACAACTGCGAGTAGCCAAGCAACTATCCACAGTGCTGTAGTAGCTCCGGACGAGGTTATTAAGAGTTCGGCTTCAGTAAGTACAACGTCTGAGTCTTCAATACCCTGCACCAAACCAACTACAAAAAGTGTTATCGACGGCGCAAAAGCAAGAATCCAAATCAAAATATCCACAATCGTTGCACCCACACGCTTGAGATAACTTGCTGGGATATTATTATCCGTTGAAATTTCGTCGTCAATTCCTGTGTTTTCAAAATAAGTCATACAAACATGTTAATACTCTTTGATTTATAAATCATTACGGGTTTGTTCAGGGCCAGCCAGTAATCTACGTTCGTGAACTTAGGAAGAATTGTTAGGAGGTGAATTGAGTGACAGTAACATACCGGGCCATCTGGCAAGAAAATCGAAGCAATTTAGAAGAAGTTGCCAAAAAAACCTTCGAAGATTGGACGCAAGACAACCATCCTGAACTTGATCTCTCAAAAGATACCTCTTCTTACGCTACACCCGAGGGTTCTGACATTCTATTTTCAGCCCGTACGTCAATAGAGCAACATGGATTGTCTATAACTGAATTCTTACTCAGGGAAGAAGATGACTCTGAACGTAGAACCACCACACTCAAGGTGACCACTGGTATCGAAAATTGGATTTGGGTTGACGTTGAAAGAGTCAGCGAAAATCTTTGGTCAAAACCTGACACCAATAGCCCTTGGTTAGTTCGTAGCCTTTTACACGGAGCCAATGCAATGCAGGCTGCACCTCGATGGGGTGTAGTTCGATTAACAGATGGGCCACTTGCTGTTCCTCCAACTTCGGTGCAAACAAATCTGATTAATCTAATAAAAAGTCCCCTCCGAGAATGCCCAGTAGTTGTCTTTGCCCATGACTACCTAAACGGAGCAGAAGCAACAGTAGAGAGAGCAAATCGCGTCTGTGACTCGCTAGCTGGTGTAGTAGCCGTAAGAATGCTCACTAGAGGTGCAGAGGCTGTTTTTAATAACATTATTGGCAATGATTATGGAATCGAGTCGGGTGAAGCTCGCATTTACTTACCTGGAGATATGCCAGCAAATCAACATCGTCTACTTGACCGAGAACTAGTTTCACGGTCCCCAGAGTCTGCTGCTAAGCAATTCGGCATGTTGCTTCAACCGGCTATGGCTAATCGGCGACCCCCAACAATATTTGATGCAAGTTTTGATCTGCTGCGTAAAGGAATTGGTTTGACAGAAGGAGACTCTCTTCGTGCCGCCAATGAAGATCTCGCTGAGAATGAAAAAACGATACAGCGGTTACGTTCTGATCTTGAGAAAAGCCAAAATGAAGTAATTGATGGTATTGCTGAGCTAGAAGAGCGTGATACGAAAATTGCTTTTCTTCAAAGACGTGTCGCAGCATTACTACGAAATGAAAGCAAAGCATTAGAAGAATCCACACGAATACCTGAGGAAGTTAGTTCAATCGCAGAGGCAATCTCCGCTGGTCGACAACACTTGTCAGGAGTTGTTATACCCGAGAACATCAGAGGCGATTTAGAAGAATTAGACCAGACACTACATAGTAGGACTTGGGGGAATTCGGTTTGGCGAGGTTTAGTCGCCTTGAATACATATGCGATACAAAGCGATCGAAACCCAGGAGGGTTTCATGAATGGTGTAAAGATGCAGAAAGTGCAAGAGTATGGAACTTTGGTGTTAACAAATATGCTGCAGACGAATCTGACACCGTAAAGCGCAAAGAAAATCTTCGAAAGTTACGAGTCTTCCCTATTGATCATGAAGTTGATTCATCTGGCTCCGTATATATGGGAGCTCATTTGAAGATTGCTAATGGCTTACTTGCACCACGCCTCTATTTTTACGATGACACATGGGGGAAAACCCAAAAGATTCATATCGGTTATATCGGAAGACACTTACCCACAGAACGATTTGACTAATTAAAACTTCTATTCAATACGAATTCCGGAAATTACTCGGCTGATTACCAACTGTTGAATCTGTTCAGTTCCTTCAAAAATGTCATGAATTTTGGCGTCCCGATGCCAGCGTTCAACTGGGTATTCACGGGTATAGCCGTAGCCACCAAGGATTTGAATTGCTCGTTCTGTTACCCACGTAGCTACTCTTCCAGCTTTCAATTTCGCCATTGACCCTTCAGCATTTTCAAAAGTTCCATTTTTGCCTAACCATGCTGCTTTCCAAATGAGAGCTCGAGTGACTTCAATTTCTGTTGCCATATCCGCAAGCATGAAAGCGATAGCTTGATTTTCTATGATTGCTCTTCCAAAGGCATGCCTCTCTTTGGCATACTCAAGAGAATATTCGTAGGCTGCTCTAGCTACGCCGAGTGCCTGTGCTGCCACTGCCGGCCGTGTGGCTTCAAAGGTTTGCATGGCGGCTTGAGCATTGCCGCTTTTCCCTTCACGCACTCTTGCAAGTCTTTCATCAAGTTTTTCTTTACCCCCGAGCAGACAGTGACCTGGCACTCGGACATCTTCCAATACCACTTCTGCGGTGTGGCTTGCCCGGATTCCATGTTTCTTGTATTTCTGGCCTTGGCTTAAACCTTTTGTTCCTGGAGGAACGATGAATGAAGCATGTCCTTTTGCTCGAAGCTCAGGGTCTACAACTCCGATTACCACGTGAATATCTGCGATACCTCCATTAGTAATCCATGCTTTTGTTCCATTAAGAATCCATTCATCAGTTGCTTCGTCATATACGGCTCGTGTTCTATACCCTGCTACGTCTGATCCAGCATCTGGTTCACTGGCAGCAAAAGCACCGAGTTTAAGATCCTCTGCATCCCCATAACATTGTGGGACCCATTCCATCAACTGTTCTGGAGTTCCTGAAGCTGCTATACCAGCGGCAGCTAATCCTGTTCCCATAATTGCCATTCCTATTCCAGCATCTCCCCAGAAAAGTTCTTCAATCGCTAACGGCATAGTCAAACCGGTTGGGTCCCCCATCATTCCCTGTGCCATAAATTCCCAGCCGTACAATCCAATCTCTGCTGCTTGTTGAACCACCGGGTACGGGAACTCTTCTTTTTCATCCCACTCTTCCGCCACAGGTCTTATGACGTCTGCTGCAAAATCATGCACCCAGTCTCTTAATTGGATTTGTTCATCAGATAATTTCATTGAAAATTCGCTCATACAAAAACTTTAGAGGGTCTGAAATGTATTTGTGACAGCGGAGACTGCCTCAGCTTAGTTTTGTGACAACTAACCATTAAGGAGAAAGAATTCTTGTCCATCGTTCAACGGCGCGGTTATCTTCGGTAGCCTCAATGCAGTATGAGTTCTCATTCTTCAGATAGCCCAATAGACCCCTCTATTCCAGAGAAACCCTCAATTGAAGGGCTGGAATCACGTTGGGATGAGGTCTGGGAAAATGGTGATGTCTTTCGTTTTGATAGAACAAAATCTCGAGAAGAGATTTTTTCTATTGATACCCCTCCCCCCACGGTAAGCGGCTCTCTCCATGTCGGCCATGTTTTCTCGTATACACACACGGACACAATTGCCCGATACCAGCGCATGCAAGGAAAAGAGGTCTTCTACCCAATGGGCTGGGATGATAACGGCCTACCAACTGAACGGCGAGTGCAGAATTATTTTGGTGTTCGTTGCGATCCTTCGCTCCCCTATGAAGAGAATTTTTCTCCACCGGAAGATGCAGGAGATGCTAAAGCACTAAAGAAGCGCAAAGACATTGATATTAGTCGTCGCAATTTTGTTGAGTTATGTCACTTACTGACTCAAGAAGATGAAAAAGCCTTTGAATCTCTTTGGCGTCATCTTGGACTCTCCATTGACTGGTCTTTAACGTACGCAACCATTGACGATCATTGCCAAAGCATTGCCCAACTAGCTTTTCTGGAGAATCTTAAACGCGGAGAGGCTTACCAAATTGAGGCTCCCTCACTTTGGGATGTCACGTTCAGAACAGCGGTAGCGCAAGCCGAACTTGAAGATCGTCCTCAACCAGGGGCTTACCACAACTTGCTTTTTCACCTGCCTGAAGGCATTACTTCACATAATGGCGAAATTGATTTGACTATTGCTACTACTCGTCCGGAGTTGTTGCCAGCTTGTGTTGCCTTAGTAGCCCACCCTGATGACGAGCGTTATAAACCATTATTTGGGATGTCTGTAACGACACCTATTTTTGGAGTAAGCGTCCCGGTGCTTGCTCATGAACTAGCTGACCCTGAAAAAGGGACGGGTATTGCCATGATCTGTACTTTCGGAGACACGACTGATGTGATCTGGTGGCGTGAACTTGATTTGCCGGTACGAGCAGTTATTAATCGTGAAGGTCGTTTCCAAACAGACTCTCCGCCAGGCATTGAATCTGAAGAAGGGCTAACTGCTTATGCTCGTCTTTCAGGCAAGACTGTTTTTTCAGCTCAGAAAGAAATTGTTGAAATTCTTCGGGAGACTGGAGAATTGGTTGGTGAGCCGGAACCTATCGAACATCCAGTGAAATTCTTTGAAAAAGGCGACCGTCCTCTTGAGATTGTTACAAGCCGTCAATGGTACATCCGAAATGGTGGGCGTGAGGCTGAACTTCGTCAAGCTTTAATTGATCGTGGAGATGAAGTCTCTTGGCATCCGCCTTACATGCAGGCGCGCTATACCAACTGGGTTGATGGTTTAAATGGTGATTGGCTCATTAGTCGTCAACGTTTCTTTGGTGTACCCATTCCTCTTTGGTACAAGCTTGATGAACAGGGTGAACCAATTTATGAACAACCAATCATTCCTGATGTTTCGGCACTACCTGTGGACCCTTCCTCTTCTACTCCGCCAGGATTTGATGAATCTCAGAGAAGTCAACCTGATGGTTTCACAGGTGATCCAGATGTTATGGATACGTGGGCGACTTCCTCATTAAGCCCGCAAATTGTCTGCGGTTGGAGCACTGATGAGGATTTATTCAACCGCACCTACCCTATGGATTTACGTCCACAGGCACATGACATAATTCGTACTTGGCTTTTCTCTACCATGGTTCGTTCTCATTTAGAAGAAGATTCTGCTCCATGGAAGCATGCTGCTTTAAGTGGTTGGGTGCTTGATCCAGATCGAAAGAAGATGTCTAAATCTAAGGGCAATGTGGTCACACCTATGGGTCTGCTGGAGGAATACGGATCAGATGCTGTTCGCTATTGGTCTGTTAACGGTCGGCCTGGAACTGATACTGCTTTTGATGATGGGCAAATGAAAGTTGGGAGACGGCTCGCGATAAAACTCTTGAATGCCAGTCGCTTTACTCTCGGGTTTGGTGAAGGGCCTTTGACAATTGATCCTGCGTCTATCACTTCTCCATTAGATCTTTCCCTATTAAGCCGTTTGGCAGATTTGGTGGAAGAGGCGACAAAAGCTTTTGACGATTTTGATTACGCGAGGGCTATTGAAAGAACAGAGTCTTTCTTTTGGTCGTTTACTGATGATTACGTTGAATTGGTTAAAGTTCGAGCCTACGAAGGAGACTCTGAAGGAGCCGAGTCTGCTCGGAATACTTTGCGCTTGACTCTTTCAGTTCTTTTACGTTTATTTGCTCCTTTCCTCCCTTTCGTCACTGAAGAAGTTTGGTCTTGGTGGAAGTCTGGGTCTGTACATCGACAGCAATGGCCTTTATCTTCGGATCTTCGCTCAATAGCACAGGAGACTGAATCTGAAATCTTTGTTGTTGCTTCTGACGCACTAGCTGAGATAAGAAAATCCAAAACATTAGCGAAGCGTTCGCTTGCTACTCCTGTTGTTTCGTGTTCTCTTACTGATACTTCGGAACGGCTTGATCTCCTTCGTGAAGCCTTAGAAGATGTTGTTTTAGGCGCCAAGGCTTCAGAGATCATGCTTTGTGAAGGCTCAGAGTTGAGTGTTGAGGTTGAACTTGAAGCAGTTGAAGACCCCGACTGAGCCCGAACTAACTTTCTGAGACAGACTGTCTTATGACTGAAAATTCTGTTCCTAGTTTCTCACATATCAAAGTTACCTGTGATGGTAGACGAGCGACGCTGACTTTGGATCGTCCGGATTCACTAAATAGCCTCACAAACGAGGTAATGGCAGAAATCATTGATGCTGCTAATTGGTTTGATCATCAGCCTGACCTTCGGGTGGTCGTTGTTTCCGGTGAAGGGCGAGCTTTTTGTTCTGGATTTAATGTAACTGCGTTCACCGATACTGGAATTTCTCCTGCTGGTGGTCGTGTCCCTGCTGACACGGGACGGTTAATGGCAGAAGCTCTTGAGCGGACTTCTCCTGTTCTAATCGCTCAGTTGCATGGGCATGTTGTAGGCGGCGGTCTTGTCCTTGCTGCTGCTTGCGACCTTCGAGTCGCAGCTGATGACGTTCGGTTCTCTATTCCGGAAGTTGATTTAGGTATTCCTCTTGCGTGGGGCGGTATTCCTCGTTTAGTACGTGAGATAGGTCCTGCTTTAACTAAGGAACTAGTTATGACGTGTCGCCCATTTGATGCAGCAGAAGCAAAAGCGGCTGGGTTTCTTAATTCTGTTGTGAGTGTGAACGATTTAGATGAAGCGGTTGAAGCACTTGCCGAAGCTGTGGCTTCTCGTCCTCGTATGGCTGTTCTTGCCACGAAACGTCATACGAATGCCGTAACTGATCAGATGGTCGGGACGGGTCGATCTTGGTCTGATGCCGAAGGTCTTGGGAATGCATTGCGGGATCCTGAGAGTAAAGAAGCCCAAGCTGCCTATATTGAACGACTCAAGAATAAAAGAAGTTAATACTCTTATTTGCAAGATTTTTATATATATTATCTTGTATGAACAAGTTTAAAATTGGTGAAGCAGCTAATCTGCTTGGTGTTAGCAGCGATATGGTGCGCCGGTGGGTTGACTCTGGAGAAATTGATGCTCACCGAACTCATGGAGGGCATCGCTTAATTAATGGTGATGACCTTGCCAAATTCGCTCAAAAACGAGCTAACGACCCGAGCGGATCTGAAAATAGCATTTCGGCGCGAAACCGATTTACCGGATTAGTCACTCGAGTGATTAAAGACAAGGTTATGACACAAATCGAAATTCAAGCCGGCCCGCACCGAATTGTTTCCCTTATATCAACTGAGGCAGCAGAAGATCTGGAATTGGCGCCAGGAGCGCTCGCTTCTGCGGTCATTAAATCTACGAATGTGGTTATTGAACGTCCTCAATGAAAAAACTCTGCCTTCTCCTTGCCCCTTTATTGGGGTGGATGTGCATTTCCTGCGCTAGCCACTCTGAAAAAGAAATATCTATCTTTGCTGCTTCCTCCTTGATTGAGGTGCTCCCTGCCCTACTTGAGACTTACGAGGCAAAAACAGATACTGATATCAATGTTGTTTATGGGGGATCAAACCATCTTGCTGCTCAAATTAACGATGGCGCACCCATAGATTTATTTCTAACCGCTGATGTTGAGGCCCTTAGTCCTGATATCGCCGAAGCACCCGATTTTGTCTTGGCTTCAAATTACATAGTTCTTGCAATTCCTATGGGATCTGAGAAAAATATCTCAGGAACTATGGATCTATCTAGAACAGATCTATCCATCGCTGTCTGTGCACAAGAAGTTCCTTGTGGTAAGGCTGCAGAAAGTCTTGGGGTCTCAATTGCCGCAGACACGTATGAACCTAGCGTTCGTGCAGTGACGAGTCGCTTAACTCTAGGTGAAGTTGATTTAGGTGTTGTTTACGCAACTGATGTGATCTCAGAACCCAAAATTATTTCAATATGGCCGGATAGTCCGCAATGCCCATGTGTTGACTACCACGGGATTGCCTTTACTCCCAAGGGCGAAGATATATCACAGCACCTATCTGAGGGAACCGCTCAAGCGGTGTTTACTGAATATGGATTTTTGACACCATGAAACGATCATTCATCATTCTCGCCGTTCTAACGACCGCATTTCTTGCTCTTCCATTTATTGGACTTTTTCAGCGTGTCCCTTGGAGTGAATTAAATAACTTACTCACCAGTGACACAACACTTGATGCTCTGCGTGTCTCATTAACAGTGAGCCTTATATCTACGATTATTGTCTTTTCTCTAGGCACACCTTTAGCTTGGGTGTTAGCAAAAATGAGTTTTCCTGGGCGTCGTCTCGTGCGCTCCTTAGTAGTGCTTCCTATGGTTCTTCCTCCAGTGGTCGGAGGAACAGCCTTATTGTTCGCTTTGGGAAGAAGCGGATTTATCGGACAATGGTTATATTCCTGGTTCAACATCTCTCTCCCATTTACGATTTCAGGTGCAGTAGTTGCTGCTGTATTCGTTTCACTTCCTTTCTATGTAATCGCCATGGAAAGCGCATTAATGACTTCAGAGCATCAACTCAACGAACTTGAAAACGTCGCTCGAACTCTTGGGCTCCCTCCGATATCGGTTCTAAGGCGTGTCACTCTTCCTCAAATATTTCCAGCAATGGCCGCCGGTTTAGCATTAGCTTGGGCCCGTGCTTTAGGTGAATTTGGAGCAACAATCACATTTGCTGGAAATCTGCCAGGAAGAACTCAAACTTTACCTTTAGCCACTTTTTTAGCTCTTGAGTCCAACCCAGAAGAAGCACTAGCGCTTAGTTTAATTTTGGTGGTCATTTCTCTTGCTGTCTTACTTGCTTTGCGTGATCATTGGATGCCTACCTCTAAAAATGAGGAAAAATTTACAGTAGAGGCTTAGCGTCTCTAACACATATCTACTACTGTCCACTAATGGGGAAAAACCAAAGTAATTTAGTTCGAGCTGCAGTTCATCGGGCTGTCACCGAACCAGCTTCAATTGAAACCATAAAAATTGCTTCCCCGGGACCAGAAGAAGTTCGTGTGGAGGTATCTGCTTGCGCCATATGCCATTCTGACCTCATGTATATAGATGGAGGATGGTCTACCACTTTTCCTCTGGTTCTTGGCCATGAAGTCTCTGGACGAGTTATTGAAATTGGTGAGAATGTTTCAAATGTCTCCGTTGGGTCTCCAGTGGTTGTATCACTAATAAGGTCATGCGGGAAATGCCGATTCTGTTCAAAAGGCCAAGACGTGGCCTGTCAAGAAACGGTTGCATTAGATGAACGAAGCCCATTAACCGACAAAGACGGGGAGACTATTTTTCAAGGCCTAAACACGGGTGGATTCGCCGAACAAGTACTCGTGCATTGTTCTCAAATTGTAGAAATTCCTGAAGAAATGCCTTTGTCTGCTGCTGCTTTGTTGGGGTGTGGTGTTTTAACTGGTATTGGAGCAACACGGAATACCGCTGAAGTCTCTGAAGGCGACGTCGTCGTCGTAATCGGTTGTGGAGGCGTGGGTATAGGAACTGTGCAAGGAGCTCGCCTCGCTAATGCTGAAGTCATTTTGGCTGTTGATCCTGAGAGCCAAAAGCACGAAGCGGTACTAAGTATGGGTGCCACTCATGCTGCTAATCCAAAGATTGATGATGTTGCCCAAGTGTTGCGCGAAGCTACTGGGGGACGACTTGCCGACTACGTATTTATTGCAACTTCTTCGATATCTGCACTTTCGGGAGCCATCAACCTTTTGTCACCTATGGGTTCGCTAGTTTTAGTCGGCATGCCGGGAGATGGGGCTACTTTCACTATTGACCCTGGATTACTTGCTGCGAACAATCAAAGAATTCTTGGTTCAAAAATGGGAACAGCTCGATTATCAGTGGATATTCCTGCACTTATAGAAGACTATTTGAGCGAAAATCTCTTTCTTGATTCGATGATTAGTAACACTCATCCACTCGACAAAATAAATGAAGCACTTGAAGAAGTACGTGTTGGAAAAGTCCTGCGGAATGTCATAGTCTTCAACGATATTTGAAAGGATAGAGGGCAAATATGAAGGTTGCTGAAGTCGAAACTTTTGTAGTAGGTAATCCTCCTCCTCGCCATGGCGGACGGTATTTCATATTTGTAACCGTTACTACAGACCAAGGAGTAAAAGGCGTAGGTGAAGCTTATGTAGCCACTTTTAGCCCTCACCTTGTCGCCAAAATGATCGAGGATCTTGCCGAACGGTGGCTAATCGGAGAAAGCCCTTTCAATATCGAATCATTTTGGAGAAGATCGTACGCAAGCGGGTATTCGTCTCGGCCGGACCCAACTCTTTGTGGTGTGATCAGTGCTCTTGAAATGGCCTGCTGGGACATCATCGGTAAAGAGACAAACCGTCCGGTTTATGATTTACTTGGTGGTCGCATCCATGAGGGTTTAAGGAGTTACACATACCTCTACCCTCCTGAAGAAGACGCTTATGCCCCTAAAGACGAACCAAATCTATATACAAAACCTGAGTTAGCTGCTGAACAAGCACTTATAGAAATCAGTAAGGGGTTTACTGCCATAAAGTTTGATCCTGCGGGTCCCTACACTGCATTCGATGGCAGGCAACCTTCGTTGGAGCGGCTTGATCTATCTGAAAGATATGTTTCTACCTTAAGAGAAGCAGTCGGAAATGAGGCTGATCTACTTTTTGGAACTCATGGACAGTTCACTCCATCTGGAGCATTACGATTAGCTCAACGACTTGAGCAATATGACCCGCTTTGGTTTGAAGAGCCTATACCGGCTGATGACATCAATGGAATGGCAGCAGTTGCCGCCGGGACAAGTATCCCAGTTGCAACAGGAGAAAGACTTACAACAGTTTCAGAATTTGCTGCGGTTTTGAAATCAAACGCTGCTCAGATTTTGCAACCGAACTTAGGACGAAGTGGTGGAATTCTTCAAGGTAAAAAGATTGCTTCCATAGCGGAAACCCATCATGCGTTAATTGCCCCCCATTGCTACTGCGGACCTGTCGTAGCTGCAGCAAACATTGCCTTAGCTGCGTGTTCACCAAACTTTCTAATTTTGGAATGTATTGGAACCTTCGACGGATTTCATGCCGACCTTTTAGAAACTCCAATTAAATGGGAAGACGGAAATGTAATTCCTTCTAGTGAGCCAGGATTAGGGGTGGTATTAAACGAAGATGTCGCTCGCGCTAACCCCTATTCAGAGAATGACCTTCATTTAATGCCTGAAATTGAACCTCAACCGTTCAAGGAAGGGTTATGACCGAGAATCGGCGGCGAGGAGTAAGGAGTCAAAGACCAAAAACTCGCGATGTTATTAGTGAACAACTGCCTTTCGGCCAGCCTCAAATGCGGTTTGAACCCTTAAGAGCCGTTTCTGAAGATGAGTTAGAGGCTATTCACCAGTCATCACTAAAAGTTCTCTCTGAAACTGGTATCAACTTTTTAGACGAGACAGCAAGAACTCAGCTCGCCAATGCAGGAGCAGAAGTGGAAGGAGAAAGAGTCCGATTTGATCCTGAATTAGTCATGTCGTTGGTCTCTACAGCTCCCGAAAAATTTGTAATGCACGGGTTAACTCCAGAACGTAATGTGGTCTTGGGCGGAAATTTAATTACTAACACTTTGGTTGCTAGCCCACCTTTTGTTACGGGATTAGGAAGAGATCGACGGGATGGGAATCGTGAAGATTACAGAAATCTCCTCAAGATGGGACAAGTTCTAAACATTATTCATGCCTCTGGTGGGTATCCCGTTGAGCCAATGGATATACATCCTTCTGTAAGGCATCTATATGCGACTCATGATTCCTTGACCCTCTCTGACAAAATTCCTTTCGTTTATAGTTTGAGCAGACAACGCAACATTGACGCTATGGAAATGACTCGTATCGCACGAGAGGTGAATGAGGAAACTTTCAACAACGAACCATCAATTTCTTCTGTAATTAATGCCAGCACTCCTTTGCGTTACGACACGGTCATGCTTCATGGAATACAAGAAATGTCTTCACGCAATCAGTGCATAGTTATTACTCCTTTTACTTTGGCCGGCGCTATGGCCCCAGTGACTGTTGCTGGCGCACTTGTACTCCAGAATGCAGAAGCTCTCGCGGGAATTGCTTACACTCAAGTGGTTCGTCCAGGCGCTCCGGTAATTTATGGTGGATTCACTTCAAACGTAGATATGCGTTCCGGCGCCCCAGCTTTTGGAACACCGGAATATTGGCAGGCTTGTCTTATAGGTGGACAACTCGCAAGACGATATGGCGTTCCATATAGATCTTCAAATGTGAATGCCTCTAATAGCACCGACCCTCAATCAGCTTATGAAAGTGTCATATCGATCTGGGGGGCAGTGATGGGCGGAGTGAACTTGATGATGCATGGAGCAGGCTGGCTTGAAGGTGGACTCTTGACGTCCTACGAAAAAGTAGTCATTGACGCTGACATACTTAGCATGGTGGCCGCCATGCTTAAACCAATCACCATTGATGATGCGAGTCTGGCAGTAGAAGCTATCGCAGAAGTCGGCCCAGCTGGGCACTTCTTTGGGTCGCAACATACGCAAGACCGATACAGTACTGAACATTTTCAGCCAATGGTTTCTGATTGGCGAAACTTTGAAAGTTGGGATGAAACTGGCCGCATTGATGCTTTCCAACGAGCAACAAAATTGGCGCAACAAATTATAGATACGCATCAAGAACCGGCAATGCGTAAAGAAACTCGAGAAGAACTTGATGACTATTTAGAACGCAGAGTCGCTGAGGGCGGCGTAGAAACCGATTATTGAATTTACTAGGAGAAAATAATGAAAACCAGCACACAAGTTGTGGTCATCGGAGGTGGTGTAGTCGGAGCGAGCATCCTCTATCACTTAACCAAGGCCGGCTGGACTGACGTAGTTTTAGTGGAACGCAAAGAATTAACCGCTGGTTCAACTTGGCACGCTGCTGGAGGCATGCTCACACTCAACGGTGACCCAAATATTGCTGCTCTTCAGAGATATACCGTGCAACTTTACAAAGATATAGAAGAAATATCCGGCGTGGACTGCGGTATCCATCAAACTGGAGAATTGATGCTAGCGGACACCGAAGAGCGACTGGATTGGCTACGTATGACTCATGCGCGCGGACAATATCTCTCTATGGAAACTGAGATGATTTCCGTTGCTGAGGCTAAAGAGATGCTTCCCATCCTTGAGGAAAAATACTTCGCTGGAGCTATGTGGGATCCAGTCGGCGGGCACGTAGACCCATCCGGTGTAACAAATGCTTATGCTACCGCAGCGCGAATGGCTGGAGCAGAAGTGTATAGAAACACATGGGCTCACGACCTAGTTCAAAAAAAAGATGGCACATGGGATGTAGTTACCGAACAAGGAGTAATAAACACTGAACATATTGTTAACTGTGGTGGCCTTTGGGCACGTGAAGTCGGGCGCATGTGTGGTATTGAACTACCAATTTTGGCAATGGAGCACATGTACTTACTTACGGAAGAAATCCCTGAAATCAAACCTTGGCTAGAAGCAACAGGCGGGCACGGTTTTGGCGCAGTAGATTTTGGTGGTGAAATTTATCTGCGTGCTGAAGGTGCTGGACTCTTACTAGGAACCTATGAAAAAGCATGTGTTCCCTGGTCTGTTAAAGAAACGCCGTGGGATTTTGGCTCTCAACTTCTTACCCCTGACTTAGACCGGCTTGAGCCTTCATTTGAAGTGAGTTTTGCTCATTTCCCAATTTTTAATGACGTGGGAATAAAGCAAGTAATAAATGGCCCATTTACATTTGCTCCAGATGGGAATCCGTTAATCGGGCCTATTCGCGACCAAAAAGGTCACTGGGTGGCTTGTGGCGTTATGGCAGGTCTAAGCCAAGGCGGGGGTGTTGGTTTAGCTATGGCAAATTGGATAACCACAGGAGACCCAGGTTTTGATATTTGGGGAATGGACGTAGCACGCTATGGGGACTGGACTTCTCCGCGTTATACCCAAGAAAAAGTTATGGAGAATTACAGTCGCCGGTTCCAAATTTCATTCCCGAATGAAGAGCTACCGGCGGGGCGTCCGCTGTACACCTCTCCTATTTACGAACGTCTGACAGAGGCCAATGCGGTCTGGGGAGCTAGTTACGGACTTGAGAACGCGTTGTGGTTTCAAGAAAAAGGAAAGGAACCAATTGAGGATGTGACATTTAAACGTTCAAATGCTTTTGATCGCGTTGGGGAAGAAGTTCGTGCTGTCAGAGAAAAAGTAGGGTTGATAGAAACAACAGGTTTTGCAAAGCATGAGTTTTCAGGCCCGGGAGCAAGAGAGTTTCTAGAAAAACTTGTTACAAACAACGTTCCTTCTCCCGGACGACTTGCTCTTACCCCGATGCTTAATGAAATGGGCATGTTGATAGGAGATTTCACTGTCGCGACTTTGGCCGACTCATTTAGCGCAGAAGAGCGTTTTCTCGTCTTTGGCTCAGGTGTAGCTGAGGGTTATCACTTCCGATGGTTCACAAGCCATCTACCTGATGATGGATCAGTTCATTATCAGGTATTAAGCCATGAAATGACAGGACTTTCGATTGCCGGACCGCTTGCTAGAGATGTTTTGATGTCATTGGTTGAAGAAGATGTTTCCAATGAGGCTTTTCGATTTTTAGACATTAGACCGATGAATGTTGGCATGGTTCCAGCCATAGTTGGACGTATCTCTTTTACTGGAGATCTCGGTTACGAATTATGGGTGCCAGCTTCTTTACAGGCTTCTCTTTTTGATTTGCTAGTTGAAACTGGAGAGCAATTTGGAATGAAATTGTTTGGACTGCATGCTCTGAACTCTTTACGTTTCGATAAAAACTTTGGAGGTTGGGCTACCGAGTACCGCCCAATCTATAACCCGTGGGAAGCAGGTTTGGGGCCCTTCGTAAAATTAGATAAAGGAGATTTTATTGGTCGGGAAGCGGCTTTAGCCGCTCAAGGAAAAGGTATTAGTCGTAAGCTAACTGCTTTCAAAGTCGACACTGAGGATGTTGATGCGATCGGCGATGAGCCAATATGGGTTAACGGTGAAGTGGTCGGTTGGGTTACTTCTGGGGGCTATGCACATTGGTCACAAGAATCGTGTGCTCTTGGCTACGTTCCTATTGATGCAAATGGAACATTTGAAATTGAAATTCTCGGTGAGAAGCGTCTTGCTACTCCATTAGATGAGCCGCTCTTTGATCCTTCTGGATCAAAGATGAGAAGTTGAGGGCTTAATGGGTGCTGAAGAAAAAATACGTAAATCCATGGACGATCCACTAGTTCAAGCAGCTCTCTCAGATGGCCACAGAATTGTGATGGGACCTGGAGAGCCTGCTCTCAGTGAGTGGGCTGCGGCAGGCCTGTCTCTTCCCAATCTTGAAGAGATGCGAAATTATCGAGTTAATCGAATTAGAGAACAACTGGTTAAAAATGACGTTGCAGGTGCTTTACTTTTTGATCCACTGAATTTGATGTATGCCACTGATTCTCCGAATATGCAACTCTGGATTAGTCACAATCAGGCAAGATGGGCGTTCATAGCAGCTGACGGTCCAATAGTTCTTTGGGAATTTAGCGGCTGTGATTTCCTTTCTGGCCATAACCCTCATGTAACGGAAGTACGTCCTAATACTTCTTTCACTTATTTTTTAGCTGGAGATCGCTCAAATGAACAAGCAGAAAAAATGGCTAAAGAAATACATGATCTTGTGAAGAAATACGGAGGAGGGAACACCCGTTTAGCTGTTGATGTCATTCCTCCACAGGGATCAACGGCATTGGAAGCTACTGGCCTAACTCTCACTAACGGAATGGAGATCATGGAAAGAGCTCGTGCGATAAAAGGCAAAGACGAGCTTTTAGCAATGAGATGTGGGGTTGAGGCAACTCGTATCTCTTGCCAAAAACTTTTTGAAGCCCTCACTCCGGGAATTTCGGAGCAACAGTTATGGGGGGTACTTTGGGCTGAAATGCTTGCGCGTGGTGGCGAATGGATGGAGTGCCGTTTACTTGCAGCAGGCCCAAGAACAAATCCATGGTTTCAGGAGTGTTCAAGTTATGTCATCCAAGATGGTGATTTAGTTGGCTTTGACACAGATCTCGTTGGCTCGTATGGGATGATGACTGATATTTCGCGAACATGGATTTGTGGTGATTCAAAACCAAGCGCTGCGCAAAAACATACCCATGAACTGGCTCTTGAACAGATGACACGAAACATAGAATTACTTACTCCTGGGCGTTCATTTCATGAATTAACACATAAAGCTTGGTTTCCTTCGTTAGATGATTACCGCCATTACAGTGTTCTTTTTCATGGAGTGGGTCAATGTGATGAATGGCCGGGCATTGGTTTTCCGGCGAGTTGGGAAGATTTCGGCTATGACGGTGTGCTCGAACCAGGGATGGTAATGACCGTTGAGTCTTATGTTGGCCCCTATGCCGGCGGCGAAGGAGTGAAACTAGAAGATCAGGTTTTGATCACCGAAACTGGATATGAAAATCTGACACCTTGGTCTTTAAGCCTTACAGAATTCTGCTAGTTCAACCATTCACAGAAAAAGATGAATTTGGGTTAATTTCTCGGTTCCTTGAATAAAACCCAAGATCCATTTCTAAGCCGGTATACCGCCCGTTTACCTTCACAGGGTCAGCATCGTGATCATGTCCTGATTCAACAGCTGTAATGAGTTCCGCCATACAATGGCCCGCTACTCCTGCATTTTTATACTGATTCCCACTCGTACCAATCGCGACATAAAAACCATCGAGGTCAGTCCGGTCATAAATTGGTATCCAGTCATCGCTCACATCGTAAAGATCAACTACCCCTTTTTTCTCATGTGGTAGACCTAGTCCTTCTACTCTTCTAGCGCAACGCAGCACTTGGGCTTCCCATTGATCATCACGGATTTCTTGATCGTAGTTATCAGGATCCACCCATTCTTTTACATCGCATTCTGGGTCTTCACTACCTATCAAAATGTTGTTACCGGTAGCTGGACGGAAATAGACAGCAGCGTCTCCATCTGAAACATGCATACCATTTACTTCAAAATTGAATCCTTCTGGTGAAGGAACATGGTGAACCTCGTGACGTAGTGCCTTGGTGGTTATGTTCATTGTTCCTGTAAGTCCCGCTAGATCATTAATTATGTAGGAATGTGGGCCAGCAACATTAATTACGACTGGGGATTCGATTTGTGTTCCATCTTCAAGACCGACACCGGTGGTTTGATTCCCTTCTTTATTTATTGATATTACTTTTTGTCCAAATCGGAATTCCGCTCCACAACTTTCAGCAGCACGTTGCAGATTATGTGACGAAAGCTGTGGGTCGCTTACATACCCTGATTCTGGAGTAAATAATGCTCCGACGATGTTGTCCGTTGGATCAGCCCAGAAAGAATCGTCATCAGGTCTGCTTGGAGGGCCAAATACGCCATGGTCAAGTATTGGTAGTCTTTCTGAAAGTTTTTCTAAGTCCCAGTGCTCATGCGGGATGTTGAGTTCTTCAAGAAGAGGGGTGACTTTTTCGTGATGTCCATCTGGAGCTTTAATGAGCGCAGTACCGGTCTGTCTAAACTCTATAAGTCCAGATTCGTCAACTTCTGGTCCTCCTAAATAGTTGTCCCAGTCAGTCCAGTAATGCATGCCTTCATAGGACATTGCTACGCCCTGGTACGTCGAATAGCTGAAACGGACAATTGCGCACGAGTTCGAAGTGGATCCGTATCCAGCAGTAGGAAGTTTGTCGATGTTGCAAGTTTTCCATCCGCGTTGTGCTAATTCGTAAGCTACTGCAGAGCCAATTACTCCTGCACCAATTATGACAGCATCATATTTATTTCTTGAATCCACGTAATGCTCCTAATAACTAACGGCCGATGAATTTCGCAGGTCTTTTTTCCATCCATGCCAATCCTGCTTCGCGGACATCTTCCGTGGAAAAATTGCTTGCTTGGGCGGACCCTTCTGCTTCTAACGCCTGACTCATTGAAGAAGTCGATGCATTATTCAAAAGAGCTTTACTTAATGACAATGCTAATGGCGGTCCGGCTGCAACTCTTTCTACGATGTCTACAACATATGCATCAAGCTCCGTGTCACTCACCACTCGGTTTACTAATCCGATTCGATCCGCTTCAGTAGCGTCAATCATTTCTGCTAGGAAGACCAGTTCTTTCGCTCGGTGAAGTCCTACACGTCTTGGTAAAAGCCAAGAACCACCAAAATCAATAGAAAGACCTCTACGGGCAAATACTTCAGAAAATCTGGCATTATCTGATGCGTATATGAGGTCGCATCCCAATGCTAAATTGAGTCCAGCCCCAGCGGCGACACCTCGTACCTTAGCTATTACTGGATGTTGTATATCGTGAAGCGCTTGAGCTGATTCTTTTATTCTTCGAAGATTGCGAAGAGGTATAGTTTCTGACGAACTAAGGGCTTCATTTCTTTTCCCGCCAACATCAGCTCCAGAGCAGAAATTTCCTCCGGCACCTGTTATAACTGCAGCGCGAATTGAGATGTCTTCATTGATTTCTCTACAGGCACGCCCAAAATCACTGAACATCTTTGAGGTCATTGCATTCATGACCTCAGGACGATTGAGGGTTATTGTGACAATGTCATTTTCACGGGTGATTTGTATTTCTTCTGTACCACCATCAAGAGGTACGTCTTTAGTTTCTTCCATACAAGAAAGATAATCGTTTAATCAGTAATTGTCCCAAGTGGCACAATTTATTTTCAGTATTAGTTCACTATGTATTGACTAACGAATCGTCGTAATCCATTTCTCGTCTGAACTCACTCAAGAGTTTCTTCGATGACGAGAACACGATGTACCCGGCG
>QCKS01000001.1 GCA_003215175.1 Acidimicrobiales bacterium AG-410-I20 | reverse complement strand
TTTGCGGAACCCGGGGTATTGAGAATGAGTGTCTGACCTCTTGTTCCGGCCACTCCTCGAGAAAGACGACCTAAAGGGTTAACTAGACGCATCGCTTCCGCTAATCCTGGAGCCTCCCTATCTATTACCATTTTTGTTCCTTCAGGAGTTTGATCGCGTGGTCCGAATCCTGTTCCGCCGGTTGTTACTATCATTCCGTGAAAATCTTCCGAAGCAGCCAACAATTTTTGCGATACTTCTTCTGCTCCGTCTTGAACTACTAATTTCTCTACGACCGTCCAGCCCCTATTAGTCATTGATTCTTCAAGTGCCGCGCCAGAGAGATTCTCACGTGTTCCTGCTATAACGCCATCGGAAACAGTGAGAATTTTTACCAAAATCGGAATTTCGGTATCTTCATGCATATTCTGAGGGTATCGCAGGGTCTCACTGTCTTGAACTTTGGACTGTAAGGTCTTTTGATGGACGCAAAAGTTTTACATGGTTATGAAATAAATGAATTCAGCCACGATGGGCTCAGTCGTGAAATATTTCGAATCGGAAAAGGCCCTGCTGTAATCGTAATGTCAGAAATGCCCGGCATTACTCCTCGTGTTGCAGAGTTTGGCAGAAAGGTAGCCAGTGTCGGATGCACCGCGGTTCTACCTTCCTTATTTGGCACTCCAGGACGTTCACCCTCAATGGGGTACCTCACTTCTACTCTCGCTAAAGCCTGCATATCTAGAGAATTCACTGCTTTTCTTAGAAATCGAACTTCTCCGATCACTAAGTGGCTTAGAGCTTTAGCAGCTTTTGAACATGGGCGATGTGGCGGACCTGGTGTGGGAGCGGTCGGTATGTGCTTCACCGGCGGGTTTGCTCTTGGCATGATGGTTGACGAAAGAATGCTGGCACCTGTATTAAGTCAACCAAGTTTGCCTCTGCCGCTAATGAAAAACGCTAAACGTTCTTTAGGTATTTCTAAGAAAGATCTTCAAATAGTGCAGGATCGTGTGGACGATGGTGTATGTATCGTTGGTTTGAGATTCAGCAACGATGGGATGTCTCCTCGTGAAAGATTTGATCGCCTAGAAGAAGAATTTGGAGAAGGATTTATAGGTGTGGAGATAGATTCTTCGCCCGGGAATCCGTACCGTTTTTCTACTCGCGCTCACTCCGTTCTAACTGAAGAGGTAATTGAAGAACCGGGTCACCCCACTCAAGATGCGCTAAATCTAGTTCTTGAACATTTTAAGGAGCGTCTGGTTCTTTAATCGCGGTTTTGATTTTGTGTAAATTCATTCAACTTGGTAACGGAAAATTGCCATTCCTTCACTATTGAGATCCTGAGGGAGAATCATTCCTCCTTCCCCATGAACTCTCCATGGGTCTGGCAACGGTCCACAAGATTGAACTCCTGTCTTCTTCCTAAAGCGTTCATCTAATTCAATTGTTTCAGCAGAAGTAACCGTACATACGCTATAAATCAGTTGTCCACCAGGGGCTACTAGGTTCAAAGCAGCAAGAAGGAGTTCCTCTTGTAAAAGAACTAATCTTTCAATTTCCTCTTTAGTTATTCGCCAACGAGCATCGGCCCTACGTCGTAAAACCCCTAAGCCCGAACATGGAGCATCTACTAGTACTCGATTGAAGGCTTTTGGCTTAAACGGCGGATAGCAGCCATCAGACACCACTAAAGGAAGGTCAATATTAAGTTGTTCCGCATTGTTTGCCACAAGTCCTATTCGACTCTCTCGTATATCTGTTGCGACAGTCCACACCTCACCAGAAGCCATAAGCGTGGCTTTTCCTCCTGGCGCTGAACACAGATCTAAAATGGAATCTCCTGCTCTCATTCCATTGATTGCCAATTCAGCAACCATCTGCGAAGAGAGATCTTGATGGTAACCATCTTTACGAGTAACGGCCAGCGCAGGTTCGTTCATCGTTTTTGCCATTTCTAAAGCGTTTTGTTTCCCTATATCTGATTCAAGTTGAACCATAAGCCAGTCCGGATAACTGAGTTCAATAGCTTCTGATGGCCAATCAGTAAGTGGATTTTCACTAATTCGTCTTAATACAGCATTACACAACCCGCGAAAGCGACGTGGGGCTATTTCAACAGTTGCAGATACTGCCGCATGAGCTGGAACACCACCAAAGATTATTTGCCACACGCCTAGTCGCAAAATTATTCTCGCGAGAGGTTCTATTTCATCGTGGAGAAAGCGATCAAGCGTGTAGTCACAAGCACGTCTCATCCGAGTAGTCCCATAAACCATTTCAGTGACAAACGCACGATCTCTGCTATCTAATTTAGATTTTTCCAAAGTGGCATTAAGAACTAAGTTCGCAAAAGCACCGTCATTCTCTATCCGCTCAAGAACTTTGACCGCGATACGGCGAGGCGAGGCCCCTTCTGCCATCAGATAAACCGGTCTTCAGAGGTAAGGCGAGCTCCAGATTGCCACGAGTCAAAAGGCTGGCGTCCTCGATTCTCGGCTTGCACCTCAATTAACTTAAGCGAGCCGTTCACCCCAGACACTTGATCACCAATAATCGTTCCGGTCGGTTCTGATAATGGTGAACTAACTGAAGCGGACCAAATTTTAAAGCGAGTTCCGCGGAATAAGGTCCAAGCGCCTCCAAGTCGAATCTTGTTCATATTCTCTTTGACCGGGTGTTGCCAATCTAGACGTAAATCATCTGGTGAGATCTTATGAGCATACGTAGGGGTTCCGACCTGAGGTTCTGGCGTTTTGATCCCTTCCGTAAGAGCTTCCACTAACAGAGAGCTTCCTACTTCAACTAACTCTTTACGAAGTTCTTCACCTGTTTTTTCTTCTATGGCTACTTCTTGGCTTGCACAGATACCACCAGTATCAAGCTCTTCTTCTACTACCATCAAACAAACTCCGGTAACTGCATCGCCGGCTAAAATTGATCTTTCGACCGGTGCCGCTCCACGCCAACGCGGAAGTAACGAGAAGTGTAAATTCAGCATTGGAACTTTCTCTAGACATTCTTTAGGAAGAATTTTTCCAAATGCTACAACTATTCCAAGATCGGCTTGGATTTTTTCTAGATCAGATAGATCATGCGTAAATGGTATTCCAAGCTCTAAAGCTTTTGCCTTGACTGGGCTATGACTTAGGGAAGAGTTCCGCTTGCGCCGCTTGTCCTCGCCCGTGACCACCATCGAAATTTCAAATCCGGCTTCCACTAAGCGAATAAGTGGGAGCACCGCCATCTCTGGCGTGCCAAAATAAACCAACTTCTTAGGATTATCTGGCAACGGCGCTATCAAGGCAACCGCAATTCTCCGGAATCCGAACCCGGATTAGAAGTACGTCGCAAATCAAGGTCCCTTAATTTCTTTAGTGCTTGACGCCTGTTGTCGTCATCAAGAAGGTCGAGCAACAAAACACCATTCAAATGGTCAATCTCATGCTGGAATAAACGTGCTTCTAGTTCATCTGCTTCTATGGAGACCTCATTGCCATCAAGATCTATACCCACTAAGTGAATTGTTTTAGGACGGATTATTTCCCAAGAAAGACCAGGTATAGAAAGGCAAGCCTCTTCAAATACCCACTCACCATCGGAATCGACAATTTGTGGATTCAGAATTACTCCTGAATTTTCACCATGGTCATAAACGAAGAATCTTTTCTGAATTCCTACTTGTGGAGCGGCAAGACCTATGCCCGCGGCGTCGTACATTGAAGTGAACATGTTTTTAGTCACCTTCACCAACGACGCATCTATATCAGTGACTTCAGCTGTTACTGTTCGTAACACTGGATCACCAACTGTTCTAATTTCGTATGAACTCATAAGATTAAGACTATCGTCACGCTATGGATGACTCCGATCAGCACTACTGGGTATCTAACCCAAATTCTACTTCTCGTCAGAAAGAGGTTGAGTTGTTACTGCCGGATATCCACCTTACTTTGATGACTGACCGTGGAGTTTTTTCAGCAAATCAGGTTGATAAAGGAACTCGATACCTTCTGATGGATGAACTTAAAACAACTGAAATGCCGAGAAATCTCTTAGATCTAGGATGCGGATATGGCCCTATTGCATGCGCTTTAGGAAGAAGAAACCCAGAAGCCAAAGTATGGGCAATAGACACGAATTTGCGCGCTATTGACCTATGCAGAATAAATGCAGAAAAAAACGGAATAAAAAATGTATTTGCATGCCTCCCGAAAGAAATTCCAGAAGATATCTACTTTGATGCGATTTGGTCCAATCCTCCTATTCGAATCGGGAAAGAACCTCTTCACGATCTTCTCTTAGAATGGCTAAGTCGGCTGACCTCAAGGGGTTCTGGACATTTTGTGGTACAACGACACCTAGGGGCGGATTCATTAGCTAAGTGGCTAGGTAGTAAGGGATGGGAAACAACTCGCAGGTCTTCCCGAAAAGGGTTTCGATTGTTAGACACAACTAGGAAGGTTGGTTATGAAGAATCTTGATAGCACTGGTCTCAAGAGACTTCATCGAGAATGGAGACGGAAAACTGACTCTGATGTAGCGATACTCCTTGACAGTGTTCAAACGCCATTTAATGTCGGAAACATTATTCGCACTGCAGCCGCATATAGGGTTTCACATATCTGGCTCTCTGGAGCTACTCCTCTTCCTTCTCACGCCAAAGTTGCTCGTACTGCTATGGGCACGGACCGTTACATCTCTTGGTCGTTCTGTGAAAAAGTCGAAGATGCACTTAACGAAATCAATGAGTCTGGCTTTTCCTTACTAGGCATTGAACTTTCTGAAGGGGCTTCTCCAATGTTTGAAATTTCTATTCCACAAAAAACCTGTTTGGTTTTTGGGCACGAAGACCGCGGTCTCTCTTCCACAGTTCTTGAATCGTGTGAATCCGTTGCTTTTATCCCCCAACTTGGTCGAGTTGGAAGTCTGAATGTGGCTACAGCAGCCGGTATCGCTTTATATGAAGCACACCGCAGATTGTGGATTCCATGATCTAAACGTCGTAGGGGTCAACTTCGATTCTTAGTCTTCCGCTTGGGCGTTCGACTTGACTTAATATTCTGGCCAACTCTTCTGAGCGTGAAGTTTTGATAAGCCAAGATCCATTTTTCGGACCCATAATTTCTGCTTCTTTGGGCTTTCCTAATGCCTTCATAAAAATCGGCGCAGAAGGACCTGAAATTTTTGCTAAAGCAGTAAAAGGAGGAAGATTTAGCAGTTTCCTTCGCTGGAGTTCAGAACCTGATAGCAGATCAGGATCTCCTTCAATTGCCGCCCTTAATACCTCATGGTCTGGCTGGCGCGTTTGGACAATAAGTTTCCCGCCGTTTTCTTTTTTTCCTACTAATCGAGCGGCGTGTGCTAGTAGAGCCAACGACTGCTCATTCGCTCTAAATTTCTGTGCAAGGATTTCTTGATCAAAATCAAGAAATATAACCTGAGATGCTTTTGGGAAACGATTTAAAACTGCTGTAGTTCCGACGTATAAATTACATTCTGGAATATCTCCTTCTGTTTCTGAAGTGATCTCTATCACTGGTTGACGAGCAAGGGCTTCAATTTCTTCACGCACTCGACTAATGCCAGCTCTAAGATTCTTGAACTTTGTGGACCCACAGAAATTACAAACCTGAGGCCTTCTTTCTCCATCTATTGGACATATAAATATTTCTTCTTCGTCTTGAATCAAAGGAGTTTGGTGACTATCACACCTAACTAATTCTCCACAATGTGTGCATGCAAGCAATCGAGATCTTCCTTTTCGATTAAGTACACAGATAGTGGGTTCGGTATTATTTTCTCTTATCAATGGGACTAAAGCATCACTTAAAAGCCCTGTTCTGATCGGATCTTCACTACGGCGATCAATTACTTTTATTTCTGGCCAACTCTTATATTCATCAATTTTTGGGAATGTTTGTAGTTCGCCCCATTGCAGTGCCTCCAAACTTGGGGTAGGTGACACTAAAACACATGGAACCCCGGCTCGATCAGCACGTTCTGCGGCTACTTCTCGAGCATGCCATGTTGGCATACGTTCTTCTTTAAGGGATTCATCGTGCTCATCTAGGACTATCACCGCTGCCAGCTTCCGAACTGGAGCAAATGCTGCCGATCGTGTTCCGATCACTACCCCTCCGGCTGCTGCTTCTGCCCACTGATCAGGTAAGAGTGCTACGGGTATACCTAGTTTGTCTAAATTTTGAGAAAGTTCCTTGGACATCTCAATTGAAGGAACCACTACTAAAGTATCCCCCATCTTTACAGCCGCTTTTATTAGCGGTAAAGGATCTTCGCTAGGTGGCATTCTTAAAACTCTTCTTGGTTCCTCTAAGGCCTTTATTGCCCAACTCGGTGGAACGGCATTTACTGGTACTCCAGATCGAGTTGCCGGTAACCGGTTTATATTTCTTGTTGGCGAGGCAGTCTTAAGAACCGCTGAGACTCTCCCGTACCATCTATACGACGCCCAACGAGATATTTCTATTATTTCCAGACTCGGGCCCTTACCACTTAATTTTGTTAGTTCACGAAGATTTACTCCTTCTGGAGGATTCACCTGGTCTTCAACTACCCAACCGGCGACTCTTCTAGCTCCAAAGGGAATTCGTACTCTGCTACCTACTTCAAGAGCGTCACCGCGACCATCATTTTCCCATTCCTGTGGCACCAAATAGTCAAATGGGCGATCAATGCCTCCCACGTCCGGTAAAACTCGAACGACTCTACCTGACTCTCTTGGTTTGAACTCGGGGTGAGGCTCAGTGTCTTCAAAAGGCAACTGGCTCTGATCCGACACGTTGCCGGGCACGACCTGCCTGCCTGCCTAAGCTAAGCCAAGAGCAGAACGAATCTCTTCAACTCTTCCTGTTTGTTCCCATGGAAATTTTTCTCGACCGAAATGCCCATAAGCAGCTGTGTCTTTATAAATAGGCCGTTTTAGATCAAGGTCACGAATTATGGCAGCGGGTCGAAGATCAAATATTTCATTTACACAATTTGATATTTTTTGCGGATCAACGGTCTCGGTACCGAAAGTTTCTACGTAAATAGAAACTGGTCGAGCCATACCAATTGCGTAAGCAACTTGAACTTCGCAGCGGCGGGCAGCTCCAGCTGCTACAAGATTCTTTGCCACCCACCTAGCCGCATAAGCAGCAGACCGATCCACTTTACTTGGATCTTTTCCTGAGAAAGCTCCCCCTCCATGGCGAGCCATACCTCCATAGGTGTCAACAATTATTTTCCGTCCTGTAAGACCAGCATCTCCAACAGGTCCACCAATGACAAACCGTCCAGTGGGATTTACATAGACCTGATAATCGTCATCTGCAAACTGTTCTGGAATAACTGGTCGTATTACCTCATCGATAAGATCTGGGCGAATCATTGAGTCACGATCAATCCCATCGTTGTGTTGAGTCGAAACTAAAATTGTTTTTAAGCGAACTGGTTGGTCATCTTCGTAGTCAAAAGTGACTTGTGTTTTAGCGTCTGGTCTCAAATAAGGGATTGAACCGGATTTACGAACTGAAGCATGACGTTCTGCCATCTGATGCGCCAGATTGATAGGCAGGGGCATTAGTTCTTCTGTCTCATCACAGGCGTAACCAAACATCATTCCTTGATCGCCTGCTCCTTGGCGGTCCAAATCCTCTTCGTCTGTTGAAAGAGCGGAGCGAGCCTCTTCGGAGTCATCTATGCCTTGAGCGATATCAGAGGACTGAGAGTCTAGAGAAACCATGACTCCACATGTGTCTCCATCAAAGCCGAAATCTTCCCGGTCATATCCGATTTCTTTAATTGTGTTGCGGACAATGGCGGGAATATCTACATAGCCTTTACAAGTAACTTCTCCTGCAACAACGACCAAGCCAGTGGTTACAAGGGTTTCACAAGCAACTCTGCTCTCCGTGTCTTCAACCAGCATCGCATCAAGAACTGCATCGGAAATTTGATCAGCCATTTTGTCAGGATGGCCTTCTGTAACTGATTCTGAAGTAAAGGTCCACTTACGACTCATTGGTTGCCCCCAGACTCTTCACGCTTATCCACTTTCAATTTTAGTGCGACATCAAGGACTGCTTGGGCTATCTCTCGTTTATCCGCTAGAGGCAGTTCTTTTTTCTTTCCCATGCAGTCAAACAGAATTGCTGCATTTGTATCGTAGTCAAAACCTACATTTGTGGCGGAGACATCATTTGCAACTATCAAATCAACACCTTTTGATTCAAGTTTGTTTCTTGCATTCTTTTCAAGATCATTAGTTTCTGCTGCAAACCCCACCAAGATTTGTTCATCATTACGAGCAGCGCCCAAAGAGGCAAGAATGTCCACAGTAGGAACTAACTGTATTTCTAGACCTTCTTTGCTTTTTTTAATTTTTTCTTTGTGTTTTTCCGCAGGAGTGAAATCTGCTACAGCCGCAGCCATTACCACAAAGTCACTTTTAGGAGACTCTGAGAAGACTGCGTCAGCCATTTCATTTGCAGTTTCGACTGCGACTACTTTTATTAGGGGATGATGATAAATGTTGTCCGGTTGAGTTGTTATACATGTGACTTCTGCACCTCTAACTGCAGCTTCTAAGGCTATTGCATGCCCTTGTTTTCCTGAAGAACGATTGCCAATGTAGCGAACGGGACAAATTGGTTCCTTAGTCCCACCAGCAGTTACTAAGACCTGGAAACCAAAAAAGTCTTGTGCCAGAGCTCCAATACTAGAATTCAATACTTTTTCTGCTGCGGCAACAATTGACACTGGATCGGAAAGGCGACCTGTTCCATCATCTCCCCCGGCCAGCCTTCCTTTTTCAGGTCCTACAATCTCAACTCCACGACTAGCCAACTCCTTGATGTTTTCCTGAACTGCAGGCTGTTCCCACATTTCAGTATGCATTGCTGGGCAAACTATGACTGGTGCGCGAGTAGCCAGAAGAGTGGCTGTCAGCAAATCTGCTGAGCGTCCAACGCGGTAATCAGAAAGCAATCTGGCAGTAGCTGGGCAAACTAGAATTAAGTCAGCATTTTGGCCAAGATTTGTATGTGGTATTGGATGATCCTCATCCCATAAGGAAGTTTGAACTTTTTCTGAAGCTAGTGCATCAAAGGTTGCTTTTCCTATGAACCTTTCTGCTCCTTTAGTAAGAATGGGTGAGACATGGGCCCCTTCGTCAACTAGACGTCTACAAACTTCTACTGCTTTGTACGCAGCGATACCGCCGGTTACTCCTAGAACAATTCGGCGACCATCAAAGATGCCCATAAATTCACTCTAAATCAAGCGCTTTCGTCGCTTGTTTCTTCGGGTTCCACATCGTCTTCAACCTCTGCTTCTTCCATAGCCTGAATGGCCATCAGTTCTTCTTCAGTTGGTTCTGACTCTTCTGTGGCTTCAACCGGAATAATTTTGTCAGCAGAGATCTCTTCAAAAGCTATGGATAACGGTTTACGAGCAGTTGAAGGAAGTTGTGGTGGGATTGAAGAACCAAGCCCTTCTCCTAGCTGATTGAAATACGCGTTGATCTGTCGAGCTCTTTTAGAACTCAGTGCTACTAAACGAAATTTTGATTCTGCCCGATCGAGAAGACCTTCTATCTCGGGTGTAATCATTGAGTCGTGACCCTTCACAAAAATACCTCATCTTAAATTGATGGTTAATGCCTAACGTCATTTCAGACGTCTAAACGGTATCAGATATGGCTCTTTTTACCTCGATACTTAAGCATTTGGAAATCTAAGAGCTTCGTTTGTCAGCAATTATTTCTTGAATCTGTTCTACTGCTTGGTTCAAATCATTATTGACGACCTTGAAATACCCTAAAGATTCTGCATCTTTTCGTTCGCGGTCACCTTCTTCTATGCGCTGTTCTATTTGTATTGCATCATCTCCGCGTTCAACTAATCGTCGTCTTTGCTCAGAAACATCAGGAGCATCAAGAAAAATCAGCACTGTCTCAGAATGTTTCTCTAGAATCTGTCGTCCTCCGGCAACATCAATTTCTAAAAGGATGTCTTGTGAAATTGAGTCATCAGGAACTGGCGTGCCGTAGAACTCGCCTAAGAATTCATTCCATTCAATAAATCCATTATTTTCTCTGTGTTGAAGAAATTCTTCGTGACTAACAAATTTATATGCTTCTGGATTTTCATCATTTCTGCGAGGTCTAGTTGTCCAGGACTGGCTAAGTATTAACTCTTCGTCTCGTTCAACAAGTTCCTTAGCAAGAGTGCCTTTGCCTACTCCGCCTGGACCAGAAAGAACCACTAAAAAAGGATCTCTTTCGGTGTTTACCATTAGATCTTAAGAGAATCGTGACAGAAGATCAGACCGTTGTTGACTTCCCAGTCCCTTAAGTCGACGACTTTCGCTAATGCCTATCTCTTCCATAGTTCTTCTGGCTTTAACTTTTCCAAGTTTGGGAAGTGACTCTAAGGCGACTAAGACTTTCATTTTCGCTACAACGGGGTCGTTATCTGCTCTCGTGAGAAGTTCTGGAAAAGTGAGCGAACCCATTTTGAGTAATTCTTTTATTTCTGCTCGAGTTCGTCGAGCTTCTGCCGCCTTGACCAGCGCGGCTCTGCGTTGTTCATCAGTAAGTTCTGGAAGTCCTGTCATGACAGGGACTTTAGCGTGAAATCGCGATTGGTGAAATCATCCGAGCAAATAACTTACAAGTTCTGCTGCAGCCAAGATCGGTTCTTCGGCTGCGGTTACTGCACGTCCAATAACTAGAAGATCCGCCCCGTCGTAAATCGCCTGTTGTGGTGTCAGTGTTCGTGCTTGATCATGCGTTTCTGATCCAGGCATCCGTGTCCCTGGTACAACTCGTACCAATTGATCTGCCCATGGTTCTGTAATAGGCAGATCGGGACCTGCACAAATAATTCCTGCACATCCTGTTTCTGCTGCTAGCGAGGTTCGTTGTTCAAGAACATCTGAAGATGCCTCAGCGTCGCTAGTTAGAACTGTAACTCCGAGAACCCCTGGTTGAGGACCTCCAAGACCTTCTGCGCCTTCTGCTAGTCCTTCTACTGCTGCTCGTAACATTGCTTCTCCACCAGAAGTGTGAACGGTTAACCATCGAACTCCTAAAGATCCAACCACACGAGCTGCTTTATTTACTGTGGTCGGTATGTCATGCAATTTAAGATCAGCAAATACATCCCACTCATTCGCTACTAACCCGGCGATTACATCTGGTCCAGCAGCTGTATATAACTCAAGACCCACTTTTATTGTTCCAAAAAACTCATCTAAATCCGCTGCTAACCTTCGGGCTGCAACTACGTCATCAACATCTAAAGCAAGTGCCAATCTTTCTCTGATTTCGGATGGGACTTCTCCGTCATCAACCTCATCAAAGCCTTCATCGTCTAATGCTTCTTCATTCATGAGCCGCTCCTATCAATTGATTCATTTCTTCCAAACTTTGATCTTTGCACCATTTTGAGAACTCTTTAAGGATCTTCTTAGATGCACGCGGGTTTGCAAAAGTTGCCGTCCCTACTTGTATGGCCGCAGCCCCAGCCATCATAAACTCTGATACATCTCTCCCTTTGGTAATTCCACCAACTCCGATAATTGGGAGGTCAGGATTTTCAGCATAAGTATCAAAGACCGAACGCACTGCAATTGGTTTGACAGCAGGACCTGATACTCCCCCTCGTCCTGCTCCTAGAAGCGGTTTACGAGTTTCTAAATCTATAGTCATACCAAGAAGTGTGTTTGCGACTGTGACTGCTTCCGCTCCTGCTTTCTTTGCCACAGCAGCAATCTGAGGTAAATCAGGCGTATTTGGGCTGAGTTTTGCCCAACATGGCCTCTCTGCCGCTAATGAAACTTCAACCACCTCTTTTGTGGCTTCTAAAGAATGAGCAAAAAGATTCTTTCTATCTTCCAAGTTTGGGCACGATGCATTTACTTCTACTGCGATCACGCTTTTTGAAGCCTGAGCTAACTCCTTAGCGGCCTGAGCGAATTCTTCTACTGTTCGACCCCATATGCTCACCACTATCCGAGCTCCGGCTTCCTCTAAGAGCGGAAGATCATTATTCAACCATTCTCTTACTCCGGGACCTTCTAACCCGACACTGTTTATCATCCCTGCAGGAGTTGGATGTAAACGTGGCGGAGGATTACCGGGCCAAGGTTCTATATGTAAAGACTTGACCACTATTGCTCCGAGTAGGGAAAGGTCAAAGTAATTTGCTAATTCAGCTCCTTGACCGGACGTACCCGAAGCGGTCATGACAGGGTTAGGAAGACTGACTGATCCTATTTCTGTAGCCAAGTTGGTCTTAGGAGCATCTTTCATATTATTTATCTGCTTTTACACCCTTATGGTAGGTCTGCAAAGTACGGACTTCGAGTGAACTATTTTTCCACTCATGTAAGCCTTTAGCCGCCGCTAAGGCTGCCGCTGCTGTTGTAAGCAAAGGAATATCTTGTGCCCCGGCTGCTCCACGAATATAGTCCCCGTCGGCACGTGGGCCGCGTCCGTGAGGGCTGTTCACTACCAGTTGAATACGCCCAGAGCGAATCAACTCGACGGCATCTGTCCCTTCTTCATCAAGTTTGGCTACTACTTCTTTAACCTTCACGCCGTTCTTCTCTAAATACTCTGCTGTGCCTCTAGTCGCCACTATTTCTAAACCTAATTCTGAGAGACTGCAGGCTGCTTGAAGTCCTGTCTCTTTATCTCTGTCCGCAAGAGACATAAAGACTGTTCCTGTTTCAGGTAACGCACCTCCAGCAGAAATCTGAGATTTAGCAAAAGCCAACCCAGTTGTGAGATCTATACCCATCACTTCTCCTGTTGAACGCATTTCAGGCCCAAGTACAGGGTCAGCCTCAGGGAAACGGTTAAATGGCAAAACTGCTTCCTTAACTGCAACGTGATCACCAACAACTCGATCGCGGAGTAATCCTTCTTCTCGTAACTCTGAAAGTGTGGCTCCGACCATAACCCGACTTGCTACTTTCGCTAACGGAACTCCTGTTGCTTTTGCAACAAAAGGCACAGTCCGTGAAGCGCGTGGATTTGCTTCAATTACATAAATTTCATTTTCTTTTACTGCGAACTGGACATTGATAAGTCCTTGAACTTCAAGTGCGTCTGCTATCTGAAAGGTGAATTGCTCTATACGAGCGATTACGTCTTCGGTAAGATGAGGGGGAGGTATCACGCAAGCGCTGTCTCCGCTGTGGATCCCCGCTTCCTCGACGTGTTCCATCACGGCACCTATAACTTTTTCTCCTGTTTTATCTCTAATGGCATCAACGTCTACTTCAATTGCTTCTTCTAAAAATCGATCAACAAGTACTGGTCGTTCCGCTGAGAGCCCTCCTTCGATACCTAAGCTCCCAAACTCTAAAAGTTCCGCCATCGCTTTCCCTAATTGAGAATGGTCATAAACGATTTCCATAGCTCTACCGCCAAGAACATACGAAGGTCTCACCAATACGGGAAAGCCGACTTCATCTGCGATTTTTTCTGCTTCATTTAAGTCAACAGCAGTGCCACCCGGCGGCTGGTTGATACCAATCTCTCGACATAACGCATTCCATAATTCTCTGTCTTCTGCGATATCTATTGAGCGAGGATTGGTGCCCGCTATAAGTTCTTCAGGAAGAACCGAAGCAAGTTTTAATGGAGTTTGTCCACCTAGAGAGACAATTATCCCTTCTGGATTTTCAGTTTGGATGATATTGACAACATCTTCTTTGGTTAGGGGTTCAAAATATAATCTGTCGCTTGTGTCGTAATCTGTTGAAACTGTTTCTGGATTGCAGTTAACCATGATTGTTTCATACCCGGCTGAGCGCAAAGCGAAACTTGCGTGCACACAGCAGTAGTCAAACTCAATACCTTGGCCAATTCGATTCGGTCCTGATCCAAGAATCATAATTTTGGGCTTGTCAGATTTTTTTACCTCATCTTCATCTTCCCAAGTCGAGTAATGGTAAGGGGTGTTAGCTTCAAACTCGGCTCCGCAGGTATCTACTGTTTTATAGGTTGGGAACACCCCAAGGCTTTCTCGCTTTTGCCGTATCAAGGATTCTTCTATTCCCCAAAGGTAAGAAAGTTGAGCATCTGAGAAACCTAATTGCTTCGCTCTTTTCCATTCTCTTTTTCCTAATGTATTGAAATCCTTGGTTTCTAAATTTGACCTTTCTTCAGTGATTGAAAGTATTTGATCCAAGAACCATGGATCTATAGAGGTGGCGAAATTGACTTCTTCAAGTGAAAGGCCTCGACGGAGTAAAGCTTCTACCTGGAATAAGCGATCAGGTGTAGCTACTTTGGCGGCTTCACAGAGGCTCTCGTTACTCATTTCATCAAAAGACTTCTCTGCAGGGTCTGAATTCAAACCTAACCGTCCATTTTCAAGAGATCTGAATCCTTTCTGCAAGGATTCAGTAAACGTTCTTCCAATGGCCATTACTTCTCCAACTGATTGCATAGAAGTACCGAGCACACCTTCGGCGCCAGGGAATTTTTCGAATGCCCAGCGAGGAATTTTTGTTACGACGTAATCAATAGTTGGTTCAAAAGCGGCGGGAGTTTTCTTGGTGATGTCATTAGGTATCTCATCGAGGGTGTACCCCACTGCTAAACGCGCCGCTATTTTTGCTATTGGAAATCCTGTCGCTTTTGACGCGAGCGCAGAAGAGCGGCTCACCCTTGGGTTCATTTCAATTACTACTTGATCGCCATTTTCAGGGTTTACAGCAAACTGAACATTTGAACCCCCAGTTTCCACTCCCACCCGACGCAAACAAGCGAACGACGCGTCACGCATTTCTTGGTATTCAATATCCGTGAGGGTTTGGGCAGGTGCTACCGTAATTGAATCCCCGGTGTGAACTCCCATAGGGTCAACGTTTTCTATTGAACAAACTACGACGCAATTATCTGCTTTGTCCCTCATAACTTCTAGTTCGAATTCTTTCCATCCGGCAATTGACTGCTCTATAAGAATCTCAGTTATGGGACTTGCATCTAACCCGGTCTGAGCTACTTTTTCGAACTCTTCAGGAGTTGAAGCCATACCTGTTCCTTTACCGCCAAGTATGTAAGCCGGTCGAATAATAACTGGAAGTCCTATGTCATTTATTACTGATCTAGCTTCTTCAAGAGTGTGGGCAATACCCGATGATGGAACTTTCAAGCCGATTTCCAACATTGCTTCTTTAAATAAGTGGCGGTCCTCTGCTGTTGCTATTGCCTCTGCTCGTGCCCCAATTAATTCCACTCCATGTTCCTCAAGAACACCTGCTTCAACTAACTCCATGGCAAGATTCAGTGCTGTTTGCCCACCAAGTGTTGGTAAGAGAGCATCTGGCTTTTCTTGTTCTATTACTCGAGTTAGAACATCTAGCCTTAGAGGTTCTACATAGGTTGCATCTGCAAAATCTGGGTCGGTCATTATTGTCGCAGGGTTCGAGTTGACAAGAATTACTCGATATCCCTCTTCTTTCAAAACTCGGCATGCTTGAGTTCCGGAGTAATCAAATTCACATGCTTGCCCAATAACTATTGGCCCTGAACCTATTAGGAGAATGCTAGATATGTCTGTCCGTCGTGGCACTAGAATTTACCCCCTTCAGTAGAAGACATAAGTTCTTCGAATTCATTGAAAAGGTACTGACTATCGTGTGGGCCTGGGCCTGCTTCTGGGTGATATTGAACACTGAATGCTGGTACTTCTTGACAACGTAAGCCCTCAATTGTTTCATCGTTGAGGTTGACATGGGTTAAGTCAACCGAAGGAATTCCTCCGTCGGCTACGCAATAGTTGTGGTTTTGACTGGTGATTTCGACTGCTCCAGTTCTCAAATTTCTAACGGGGTGATTCCCTCCGTGATGACCGAATGGCAATTTGTATGTCTCAGCCCCGAGGCTTGCTGCGAGTAGTTGATGGCCAAGGCATATACCAAATATGGGTACTTTCCCTAGTAAAGATGAGATGTTTAGACGTGCGTAATCAAGTGGTGCAGGATCTCCTGGCCCATTGGATAGGAACACTCCGTCGGGTTCGTGCCCCAAAACTTCTTCGAAAGGAGTTGAGGCGGGAACAACAATCACTTCTCCTAGTTGGGAAAGGTGATGGAGGATCGTACTTTTTATTCCAAAGTCATAGGCAACTATTCGTCGCGTGCCCCCCAAAGACGGAACTATATATTTTGATTTGCATGTAACCGTTGAAACAAGATCTATTCCATCTGTAGGTAAAGCTTTTTCCGCGGACTTAATCAAATCGTCAAGATCTGCTTCACCAAATGCGGCTGGCATTGAACCTTCTTCTCGTAAGTGTCGGGTCAGTCTCCTAGTGTCGATCCCGGCTATTCCTGCTACTTCATGTTCTTTCAAAAATGCATCAAGACTGTTTGTTGAACGCCAGTTACTTGTTCTTCGGCTAAGTTGTCGAACAATCACTCCAGAGCAAAAAGGTTTACGACTTTCAAAGTCTTCTTCGTTGACTCCGTAATTTCCTATGTGTGGATAAGTGAAAGTTATTATCTGACCTGCATAAGAAGGGTCGGTTAAAACTTCTTGGTAACCCGACATGACCGTGTTGAATACGGCTTCTCCTGTCGTCACTCCGCTTGTGGGTGTAGCCCCTATAGATTCACCTTCAAAAATTGTTCCATCCGTTAGCACTAGTCTTGAAAGTTCTCTACTATTGGTCATCTTTGAGCCTCTCCATCTATCACTACCGCCTCTCCTGTCTGAATGGTGTGACGAACACATCCTCTTAAATGACGGCCTTCATAGGGTGTATTAGAACTTAAACTGGCCATGGATTTTCCAGAAACTGTCCACGTTTCATTCAGGTCTATGACGCAAAGATTTGCTCTAGAACCAGGCGATACCGTCATTCCATGTCGATCTGCAATTCCTGCAATAACTGCTGGACGCCAAGACATGAGAGAAAAAATTTGATGTATGTCTAATCCTGACTCTTCAAGCGTAATACTGAAAGCGGTTTGGAGCCCCAGCATTCCAGGAGGAGCTTCGCTGAAAGATTTCTCCTTTGAATGGTCAGTATGTGGTGCATGATCGGTAGCTATAGCATCTATCGTCCCATCTGCTAAACCTGCTTTAACTGCCTTAACATCTTCATCAGTGCGTAGGGGTGGATGAACTTTAAACACCGGATCATAAGAAGCGCATGCTGCATCCGTGAGGCTGAAATGATGAGTAGTTGCTTCAGCTGTTACTGGTAACCCTTCCTCTTTAGCTTTCCGTACCATTTCAACCGAACCGGCAGTTGATAAATGTTGAAAATGCATATGCGCCCCAGTAAGACGTACTAGCGCGATATCACGTGAAACCATAAGTTCTTCTGCTTCAGCGGGCTGACCGGGTATTCCTAGCCTTGAGGACCAAGCTCCTTCATGCATATATCCGCCACAAGAAAGAGCTTCTATTTCACAATGTTGAGCAAGGATAATTGGGCGACCAAGACGGTGTGTCAGTCCTGTGCTGTACTCCATAATTCGGCGCATAAGCCGTGGGTCTTGTAAGCCGTTGCCATCATCAGTGAAAATACCTACTCCTGCATCTACGAGCTCACCCATTGGAGCCATTTGTTCTCCCTTGCGGTCAACGGTCATTGCTGCCGTCGGAATGACTTCACAAATTGATTCTTGTCCGAGTCCTCTCACCTGATCAATAACAGCTAAACAATCCATTGTTGGTGTGGTATTAGGCATGGCCACTAAGGCTGTGTATCCACCAAGTGCTCCTCCTCTAGAGCCTGTTTGTATTGTTTCAGCATCTTCTTGTCCGGGCTCGCGGAGATGGCTGTGTAAGTCAACAAATCCTGCGGTCACAACGCAACCGGAGGCATCAAGTTCTTGGTCGCCTTTCAAATTTTTGTCTATTTCAAGGATGGAACCATCTTCGCTTATCTTTACATCTGCTTCTTGCTCGCCATTTTGATCAACGACGGTCCCGCCTCGAATTACAAGAGTCATTGATCAGCTCCCACATCAGCGTCTTCCATTAAATTGCGTCCTGACCCTAAGAGCAAGAATAGGATCGCCATTCGGATAGAAACTCCATTTGCTACTTGATCAAGGATGACTGATCTTGGATCTGCTGCAACTGCAGCCTCTATTTCTATTCCTCGGTTCGTAGGTCCTGGGTGACAGATAAGAGCGTCTTTAGGAAGAGCTGAGGCTCTCTTTACGTTCAACCCATAGTCGGTAACGTACTCACGCACTGAAGGGATGAGTCCTTCGTTGATTCTTTCGTTCTGCACCCTAAGGAGGTAACAGACATCAATAGTTGGAAGAATTTCATCCAAGTTATACGAGATTTCTACCGGCCATCCTTCAATCGACGGCGGGAGCAATGTAGGTGGAGCCACAAGCACCACTTCTGCCCCTAACATTGAAAAAGCAAGCACGTCAGATCGAGCTACCCTCGAATGAAGTATGTCTCCGACGATTGCGATACGTAGTCCTTCTAACGAACCCTTATGTTTTCTTAGTGTGTACGCATCTAATAGTGCCTGTGTCGGATGCTCATGACAGCCATCTCCCGCATTAATAACTGATGCGTTTGTCCAGTTGTCTATACGTTGAGCCGTGCCAGCGGCTGGGTGGCGTACAACTAATAAGTCCGCTCCATACGCTTCAATGACTTCAACAGTGTCTCGTATGCTTTCTCCTTTTGAAAGCGACGAAGAACCGGCGCTGAAACTCATCGTGTCAGCAGATAACCGTCGAGCTGCCGTTTCAAAAGAAAGCCGAGTTCTAGTTGAGTCTTCAAAAAATAGTGTGGCGACAGTTCGCCCTCGAAGTGCTGGAACTTTTGGTATCGGCCTTCGCCCAATTTCGTCAAAAGTGTCTGTTAATTCCAGAATTTCTTCTAGTTCATGCTTTGTCATTCCTTCAATGGATAGGAGACTTTTTGAAGGAGACTGATTCATTTCTCTATTCTCCCTAGGTCAACACCTTCTGAGCTGACGTCAACAACCTCATCTTTTCTAGTTGGAAGGTTTTTCCCGACATAATCAGGGCGGATGGGTAATTCTCGATGCCCTCGGTCAACCATTACGGCAAGTTGAATTTCTCTCGGGCGACCAAAATCACACAAAGCGTCTAAAGCCGCCCTAATTGTTCTGCCCGTATAAAGAACATCATCCGCTATAACAATTGTTGCTCCGTCTAAATCTACTGAAATATCTGTTACGGCTTCTGGCATTACCGGTCGCATACCAATATCGTCCCGATGAAGTGCAACATCTAAGGTTCCTAGGGGTGGATGACTCCCATTGATTTCTTTTAGAGCTTCAGCCAACATTTCTGCTACAACTACCCCACCTGTTTGAAGCCCAATGAGTACAACGTTTTCAAGACCGTGATTTCGTTCAACTATTTCATGCGCCATACGCTGAATCGCTCGTTGAATATCTTCTGAATCAAGAACTCTTGCATGGGCAACAAAAACGCCCCCAAATGGGGGCGCCTGACCTCGTTCTTTTTCAATCACTCTATGACTCCTTTGATCCGTGCAAGCCTCACTGGACTCGCTTCACGGTCAAAAAAGAACTTTAGCAAATCGGAACAGTGTCCGCGTCATCTGCCAGAAACTGTTGGATTAATTCACTACGTTGCTGCTCTCTCCTCTTTAGCAATGTTAGCGACCACTCCATTGATGAATTTACTTGACTGTTCAGTTGAGTATTCGCTGGCGAGCGTTACCGCTTCAGACAAGATCGCTTCTATAGGTATATCTGGTCTATAAATAACCTCGTATACGGCCATTCGAAGTAACGCTCGATCAATAGCGGGCATACGGTTAGTGCTCCAACCTTCAGCAAAATCATCAATTACTGTGTCAATTCTTTCTGAATTGTCTGCGATTCCTGTGATCAAATCTGCAACAAACTCTTCGGGCGGCAGAGGCTGATTATTTAAGTAATCAACAAGATTTTGGTCATGGTTGTCAGCTGCGTAAAGAATTCCTAAAGCTATTTCCCTAGCTTCTCGGCGTGAACCAAAATTAGTGTCACTGTTTTCAACCACCATGCGTCCTTATCAATTTACACTCGGCCTAAATACTCACCGGTTCGAGTATCAACTTTCACTGCTTCATTTTTCTCTATGAACAATGGCACCTGAATAACCAAGCCTGTTTCTAGAGTGGCCGGCTTTCTTGCTCCGGATACTCGGTCTCCTTGTATACCTGGTTCAGTCTCCGAAATTACGATTTGAACAGAAGCTGGTAGCTCAACTCCGATCACTTCTTCTCCATACATAATTAGTTGAGGGGTGCTTGAATCAACAAGATAATTTGTTGCATCACCGAGAGTTTCTGGCGTAACAGTTAACTGCTCATAAGTCTCACTATCCATAAAGACATAGTCAGCTCCTTCTCGATAGAGGAATTGCATGTCTCTCTTATCCACTATGGCGCGTTCAACTTTCTCTCCAGCTCGAAATGTCCGATCGACTACTGCTCCAGAACGAACATTCCTTAATGTAGTGCGCACAAATGCATGGCCTTTTCCGGGTTTAACATGTTGGAAGTCAACCACTTGAACCAGAGAACCTTCCAAATCAAGCGTCATACCGTTCTTAAGATCGTTAGTTGTGATTGTGGCCACTTTGCTTCTTTCTCCCGCTATCCAGTCTCTTAAATATAAATGGTAGAAAGCAGAAACGAACCAAAACTATGCCTTAACCCCCTTTAAGGGGAGACAACAGTGTCCGGGACCCAAGAGCCATGAAATCCATCCGGCACTCTCTGAGGCAAATGTATTCGAGCTACAGGTTCTTTAGTCATATCATTTGCATCAAGGATCACTAGTTCTGCTGGCCCATTATTCTGGTCGTTTACCACTACCATCACCCAACCATCTTCCTCGTTTTCGCCATCCGCACGGGGTATGAATAAGGGTTCGGCTCCGAATCTACCTTCACCATGATTGTGCAAAATAGTTTCACCTGTTTCCATATCCGTTCTACATGTATGGCCTAAGTCAAGCCAGGAGGTATATGCATACTGGTACTTACGGGCTACCACTCGAGGGTCATGGGTGGGAAAATCTTGTGATTGTTCACTAACTATGTCTTCACTGACGGTTCCTGTTGTTGGGTCTATTGTCCATCGTGCAAGTTTTGGTATTGACTCAAACGGACCGTGTAAGTCCGAATAAAACATACGATCAAACCTGCATAGATCTACAACCACTTGGTTTGTTCCATCATTTGTCTGAACATCAAATGCATTTACTGGATGAAATACATAGCACGATGGTGCCTCACACCAAATAATGTCTTCAGCTGTCTCATTCCTAGGTAGGAGCCCTACCCGCGGTTGATGATCATCATTCCAAGCAAACGGAAACCTCTTCCCCGACATAGCCATCTCAATATCTACACATACTGGCAGGTCATAGATAAGTGCATATGTTTCAGTAAGAGACATGTCATGAATCATTGGCATACCGTCTAGTGGAACATCAGTTACTTTTTTAACCCGGTTATCCATTCCTACTACGACATGTTGTACCCGGTCTGGAATATCGGGATAGGTATAGCAAACTCCATGGAGTTCCTCTGAAACTGGGTCAAACTTTGTATGAGCAGTGAACGCTCCAGGTAAAGTTCCTTCAAAATTGGTATAGCCAATAGTTTCAAGTTCATATGTGAGAGAGACCGGACTAATTCCGGCTTCCACTAAAGCTAATGTATGGCCACTATGTCCTATCACTGAAGTATTAGGACTAAAACCAGAATTTCTGAAGCATTCTCCAGATGGTGGTTCCTCTCCGAGTCGTTCTGCTAGATCTTTTCCTCGAACCCAACGATTTCTATACCATTCTGCTTTTCCTCCACGGAGCCTTACTCCATGTATCATTCCGTCTCCCAAAAACCAGTGATAAGAGTTGGGGTCAACATTTCCATAAGGGTTTGGGCCGTTACGAAGCCACCTGCCTTCAAGTTCTTCAGGTATTTGGCCAGTAATAGGCAAATCATAAGTTGTTAACTCTTCTGTGACCGGAGCGCGACTACCTTCCAAATATTTACGTCCTGTTACTGAACTAACCATTTCAACTTCCGTTAAGGATACTTTTTGGGGAATTCGTCAAGAGCTCGTACCCGTGATCAGTCACGATTACTGAATCCTCCCATCTCACTCCTCCTAGACCCGATACATAAATTCCTGGCTCTACGGTAACTACTTGCCCGCTTTTCAAACTTCCTTCAGACTTCTGGCTTATTCCAGGGTTTTCATGTATCTCTAACCCAACTCCATGTCCAGTGCTATGAAGAAATTTTTCTCCATATCCAGCTTCCTCAATAATCGTTCGACATGCAGCATCTACTTCAGATATTCCCACTCCATTCACAACGGTCTTTAAACCTTCCTGTTGTGCTGCCAAGACAATTTGAAGTATTTCATTTTCTTGACCTTCTTCGCTTTCACCTATGCGAAAAGACCGAGTCATATCTGAGTGGTATCCATTAACTAAGGCGCCAAAATCACAGATCACTAAATCACCTGCTTCAAAGGGGCGATCTGTGGGGCGTGCATGAGGTAACGCACTATTAGGACCCCCTGCAACAATTGTTTCAAAAGAGCGATCTGAAGCACCATGGTTACGCATTTCATGATCAAGCACCGCTGCTAGTTGCTTCTCAGTCGTTCCTGGAACAAACATTTCAGTTGCTATAGCAAGTGCTTTATCTGCAATTGATGCTGCTTCTTTCATATGCTCCAGTTCTTCTGGATCTTTTATTTCGCGTAATTTCTCTACAATCCCTGATGTGGGTACAAGTTGAACTGAAGGAAGCCACTCTGCAATTTGATTTTGTTGCTCCCATGTAATTGATGCGGCTTCTAAACCCAACCGTGTTACGCCTTCGCTTAATTCGTTGAGAGTTCTATCAAATCCTTGAACTTGAATAACGACTTCTATCTCTCCACTTTCTGTTTCAGCTGGGGCTTGCTCTGCATATCTTCCATCAGTAAATAAGACTGCTTTTTCTTCCGTTACCCATAGTTTTCCTGCAGACCCAGTGAATCCAGTCAAGTACCTTATATTGATGAGCTTTGTGACAAAAAGGGCGTCACATTCCGCCTCTTGCAAATGACTTCTAAGTTTTTTTAGCCGTTCAGATGTATCCACTTTTTTCCTTACTTAGTTCTTAAAGCAATTCGGAAACTGCATCTACAGCGATCTGATATCCGTGTCCACCAAATCCTGCGATTGTCCCGGATGCTACCGGCGCAACTACAGAAGTGTGCCGCCATGGCTCACGGGCTGCGGGGTTAGATAGGTGTAGTTCTATCACTGGTCCGTCAAAAGTTTGGAGCGCATCATGGATAGCCCAGGCGTAGTGAGTGAATGCACCGGGATTAATGATTATGGCAGCATGCTTTTCCCTTGCTTGGTGAATCGCATCTACTAACTCTCCTTCATGATTTGATTGGAGATGCTCAACTGTGATGCCATGTTGGCTCGCTGTTCTTTCGGCAAGTTCTATGTGTTGATCTAGAGTCTGATCCCCATACATCTGGGGATCCCTCTCACCTAAGAGATTTAAATTTGGGCCTGAAAGGATAAGAATTGTTTTCTCAGATGCCTTATTTTCCGAATTCATCAATTTTCTCCTTAATTCTGATCCATGTGATTAAGAATTTCTTTCACAATTGATGTTTCAATCCCTGCTACGACTTCTACACCAGAAGGGCCATCTAAAACGAAAGTGAGACCATCTATAGCTTTTTTGTCCCTCTTCATAACTTCTATTATTGCATCCGGTTCGATTCCTTTGGGCAAATTGCAACTCAATCCATAATGAGAAACGACTGAGCGATGTTCTTCCACTCGATTTTTATCTATTCGTCCAAGTTTGTACGCGAGTTCCGCTGCGAAAATTAAGCCAATTGCTATTGCCTCACCGTGTCGGAGATCATATTGTTCGACGGTTTCAAGTGCGTGACCAAGCGTATGTCCATAATTCAAGACAGCGCGAATACCTGCTTCTCTCTCATCTGATGCAACTACCTGGGCTTTGATTTCTATGCATTTAGCAATCTTCTCATCTAGTTCTAGACCTTCTAGATCCCCGCTTCCAAGAAAATGATATTTTGCCATTTCTCCATAGCCACTCATCATTTCTCGTTCTGGAAGCGTTTCTAACGTGGAGGTATCACAGAGGACTGCCGTCGGTTGCCAGAAAGCTCCGACTAAATTTTTTCCTTCGGGAAGATTGACTCCAGTCTTGCCTCCAATTGATGCGTCAATCTGTCCTAGCAAGGAAGTAGGAATATGTATTACAGGAACACCTCGATGATAAGAAGCAGCTGCGAACCCTGCGACATCAGTGACTACACCTCCGCCTAAGCTAACTATGCAGTCGCCTCGTGTTAGTCCCCATCTAGAAAAAGAGCTACAGAGTGATTCAATGGTGTTTAAATTCTTCGCTTCTTCGCCGTCGGAAATAAGGAAAATTTCATTAGTGGTTTCTAGCTGTAGATCAACGCCTATATTTTGCTGAGTGATGATCGCTACTCGCTGTGCTTCCTCTGGAAGATAAGACTCTAATTCTTTTCGAGCGTCAGGCCCTACTAGAACTGGATACTCTCGTCCTTCTTGCAAAGGTACGGTGACTTCAATCATTTGTGCCTCTTAGGATGTTAAGTTCCAAAATCTGTTGAGAAATGTCTCTTACGGAACCATTCTCTACGTTGATGACAAAATCTGCAGTCTCTTCATAAAGTTCTTCTCGTTCTTTACTTAAACTTTGTAGTACCTGAAGAGGATTCTTTCCTTTCAACAAAGGTCTGCTTTCTCCATTTCCAACTCTCTTAGCCAATCCTTCGGGTGTAGCTTTCAGCCAAATTACATAAGAATTTTCCCTTATGACTTCTCTGTTTACACTACTAACTACAACACCCCCGCCCGTTGACAGCACAATGGGGTCTTTCATTTCTAAAACTTTTTTCAATGCGTCTGTTTCGATCTCCCTGAATCCTTCTTCGCCTTTTTCTTCAAAGATCACGCCTATAGATCGACCATAATTATTTTGGATCCAACGGTCTAGGTCAATGTGGCGATGGCTACTTTTTCGAGATACGGCGGCACCAACTACCGTCTTCCCAACACCCATTAATCCTACGAGGGCTACATGTGGACGTAGTTTGTCGCTCATGTACTTAAGGATACCTACTGCGAGTTGTTCAGGACAGCGGATTATTTTCAGAACTCAACTAACTAGTTATGTTTAGAGTTCGTAAACTCCTGCAACGTCAAGATTACGGAAAGTAACTGACCCGACATTTTCTTCATGCTCACTTGAAGATTCTTGCGTTTCATCTAATTCATTGTTTTGCATTGCCGATTCGTAAGAATCAAACTCAATGATTTGAATTATGGTTTCAGGATCATCTCGGTCCACACAAATAGTCACTACACGTGCTGTTGTTTTCGAACCTGCTACTTCGATGTATTCCTCTAACCCTTTTTGAGCCTCTTCTATCGTTGATTTGAATTCCATCACTTGAATAAATTTCATTATTATCTTTCTTTCTTTAATTAGTAGTTCCAAATATATTTACTTTTACGAGCGGCGTTCAAGTTCTTCTTCAATGGCTCTCAACATTGTTGATACTGGCGCTTGTTGTCCCGTCCACAAAGTAAAAGCTTCAGTTGCTTGAAAAAGGAGCATAGAAACCCCGTTATGTGTTCTCGCTCCCTTTTGCTCAGCAGCAGAGAGCCACGGGGTCTTTAAAGGGTGGTAAATAAGATCAACAACAAGTTGATCAGAATGAATGAGGTCTACTGGGCAGGGAAATTGCGTCGCATTATCTTTCATACCCAATGAGGTTGCGTTAACTACGAGGTCGGCTTCGGAAATGTCTTCTAAATCTCCTACTGTGCCGACATCTGTTGCTAAAGCAGCCGTGCTCTCTGCTTTTGCTTGAGTTCTGTTGATCACCACAAGGGACGAAACTTCCGCTCTACCCAGTGCTTCTGTTATAGCTTTGGCTGCTCCTCCTGCTCCTAACACCACGACTCTTTTCTGTTTTGGATCAAAGTCTGCATCGTGTTTTAAAGCTTTTAAGAAACCGTCTCCATCAGTGTTATGGCCAATTAATCCTTTATCGGTAGAAGTAACACAATTAACTACACCCAGAGCTTTCGCTGTTGGTGTGCATTCATCAACCATCACCGCTGCCTTAGCTTTATAAGGCATAGTTACTGAAAGCCCTTTGAGGTTTAATGAACGCATTTGTTCAAAGACTTCTTCTAAATCTCCTTCTTCAACTTCAAGGGGTATGTAGTTCCACTGCAAATTTAAATGTTTGAATCCTGCGTTATGGATCGTTGGGGATAATGAATGATTTACTGGGAATCCAATCACTGCAGCTAACGTCTGTGAATTGCCGTTTCTTTCAAGAAACTCTTTCAAATCATCAACCACAGCCCAGATCCTTTTCTCGACATACTGCTACTGCTTCTGCAAATTCTTCACTAGTAACGGCAAACGTGTGTGCACCCACTACTCCATTTTCATCAGTGCGGACAAAAAACATCCACGGCCCTTCTTCTGGATTGACTGCGGCTTCAAGTGAAGCTCTTCCAGGAGCAGATATTGGTGTAAGCGGAAGTCCAGGTTCTATCCAAGTGTTCCAAGGAGAATCACTATTTAAATCTTCACTAGTAAGAGATTCACCTGACAATTTTCCAGCCGCGTAACGAACTGTTGACTCTAGTCCGAGAGACCACCCTTGATCTAAGCGATTATGTATTACTTGGGAAATCTTTGCCCTTTCGTCATCTAATAGAGCTTCTTCTTCAATAAGAGAAGCGACTATAAGCGCCTCGTAAGGGGTTAGCCCTACTGCTGCAGATTGAGCCTCAAGATCAATTTCTTGAACTACTTTTAGGAACTGACTGTGCATACGTGTTATAAGGCTCATTTCATCTGTGAGTGTGGCTTCGTCTAATTGATATGTATCAGGAAAGAACATCCCTTCGTACCAAGGTAAGAAAAACTCTGTTGGATAGTGTTCCCAACGCACAACATCACTTGAAAACGCTTCGCTTAATTGAGCTTCACTATATGTAGGCATGCGTTCTTTTATTTTGTTGATCATTTGACCAATTGAAAGACCTTCCGGAATCGTAATTCGGATCGTTTCTGGAGGAATAGGCCCTTCATCCAAAATGTCTATAACAGCTTGGAAAGGAAGATGCTCTTGGAGCAGGTAGTCCCCTGCTTGAAATTCATATTCAATACCTGAAGGGCAGTCAATAAACCAATCAACTACAGCGTGGCATCGCATCCATTGACGAAACATCGGTGAATTGTCTATTACGCCAGCAGACCCAAGAGCAATTGCAACTTCATTTGAGGACCAGCCCGACTCAATGACAAATTCGACCTCGTCTCCTGGCGGAGCACCTGGAGTGACTAGCGAATTAACCCATTGATCCACTTTGCGGTACGTAAAAACAATTCCGATTAGGAGAAGAAATGCAACTAGCCCCCATCTTGGAATTGGACCTAAAGGTCGACGATGCCTAACCCAACGAACGTTGGGATTAATCTCAGTTTCTTCCCCAAATATGGTCCCTTCTTCGGATTCTTCGTAAACAGATGGATCCCATACAACTGCTTCCTCAACAGCTACCTCTTCGGGCACTATAGGTATTCCTTCTGTTACTGGAGATGAATCGTCAATTTCCTCTTGAGAAGGTTTTTGTTTCCTTGGTGCCATGTCAGCCGAAGAACGAAAAGTTTGTTGAAATTCTTCGCTTTCTTCTTCTGTATTCAACGGTCCTCCAAAGTTTGTTGTTTATCTAACCAAGCTTGGAGCAGAACGGCTGCTGCTAATTGGTCAATAACTTTTCTTCCTTCTTTAGAAGACACTCCTTGTTCTCTTAAAGAGCGCTCGGCTGTGACTGTCGTTAAACGTTCATCGTAGGTCACAACAGGCACGGGAAGTATGTCGCTCAAACTCTTTACCTCTTCAAGTGTCTTTTGGGCCATTGGTCCTTCTTGCCCATCTAAAGAATATGGCATTCCTACTACGACAATATTTACTTCCCATTCTTTAACCAATTCAACTACCGCGAGATAATCTTTGCGGGCATCTTTTTGGCGAAAAATAACTTCTATTGGCGTAGCTAGGAGCCCTTCGCTATCGCTAACCGCGACACCTATCCGTTTGGTTCCTAAATCTAAACCAAGAGCGCGCACTTTTTTATTTGGCTGTCTCGGCCGCATTACGAGCTTGGTCAAGTGCTTCTTGAAGATTCTCCGGTTTACTACCACCGATTACTGTCATTTCAGAATTCATTCGGCCGCCTCCACCTATTGTCTTGGCAGATTGAGACACCAATACTCCAGCATCAAGACCGCTCTTTGGATTCACAACTGACACAAGAGCAACTCCACCACCTTCCGGAGCAAGTCCGAGAATTACTGCTCTTACGTTTTCTTTATTACAAATAGCGGTGGCCAGCTCTTTTAAGCCTTGTTGGTCAACTCCAGTTACTTCAGCGACGACTAAGCCTCCCTGCGCATTTTCAACTAAAGAGTCCACTTGACTTAAAGCTAAAGCACTCCGCAATTCGTTGAGCTCACTCTTGATTTCTTTATTTTCGTTGATTCGCTTATCTATGCCTTCAAGAACGTCGTCTACTGGGACACTCAACCTCTCAGAAATAGATTGAAGGATTAACTCAAGATTTCGGAGACGATCGATAGGAGCATTACCAGTTATGGCTTCTATACGACGAATATTTGCGCCAATTGAACCTTCAGTAATTATTTTGAAAGAACCTATATCCCCAAGTGCTTTTACGTGAGTACCTCCACAAAGTTCAATTGAATTTGGACCAGCTTCAAGAACACGGACCTGTTCACCATATTTGTCTCCAAAGAAAGCTACTGCTCCCGCAGCTTCTGCTTCCTCTCTTGAAGTTTCATAGTGATTGCAATGAACATTAGTAAGGATCTCTGCATTTACTGCATCTTCAATTTCTTTGATTTCTTCGGGCTGCACTGCCTCATAGTGACTGAAATCAAAACGTAACCGATCAGGGCCAACCCATGAACCTTGTTGCTTTACATGTTCCCCAAGAATACGCCGTAACGCTGAATGTAAAAGATGTGTGGCAGTATGATTTCTTCGAATACTTGATCGTCTGATTAGATCAATTTCCGCCTTTAGTTTGTCTCCTACTTTTATTTCAGTTGTATTTTCTTCAATACGATGAACATGAAGTCCTTCTAAAGCAAGTTGAGTGTCTACAACTTGAATGATTCCATTTTTAGTTGTGAGTGTGCCTATATCTCCAATTTGACCACCAGATTCAGCGTAAAACGGAGTTTGATCTAGAACTACGTAGTGGTTTTCTACATATATAACTTCTGCTTCAACTTCGTATTGATCTCGTCCAACGAATTGTGTTGGTCCGTGTTCGTCTAACAAAGGTCGTAGATCCCCATTGATACCTGATTCATCACTTTCTTTTCGAGCAGCTTTCGCCCTTTCTCTCTGTTGGTTCATAGCCTTGTTGAAGCCTTCAGAGTCAATAGATATGCCTCGTTCAGCAGTAATTTCTTCAGTTAGTTCAAGAGGGAATCCGTATGTGTCATGAAGTTTGAAGATTACTTCTCCGTCAAGTAACTCCTCCGCTTTCAAATCTGCAATTGACGCATCAAGGATTGTAAGTCCGGCTCGTAAAGTTTCCCGAAAACTTTCTTCTTCGCGGTCTATAACTCCTTTTATGAACTCATGATTTTGTAATAATTCTGGATAATCCGGCCCCATAAGATCAACTACTTCATCTACGAGAAGAGCCATGATTTGATTTTCAACTCCCAAAAGCCATGCGTGCCTTACTGCTCTTCGAATAAGACGGCGAAGCACATAACCTCTGTCTTCATTAGAAGGAAAGACACCATCATTGATCAAGAACGTAGAAGATCTTGCATGATCTGCAAGAATACGCATTGAAATCGCAGAGCTTTCGCTCTCCTCTTGTTTCACCTGGGTAAGGCCACTGATGCTGTTGAGAAGCGTTGCGAACTCATCTGTTTCCCATACAGAATCTACGCCTTGAAGAACAGAAAGAATGCGTTCCAAACCTAGCCCAGTATCTATAGAAGGAGCTGGGAGCGGTGTTTGCGATCCGTCTTCATACTGTTCAAATTGCATGAAGACAAGGTTCCATACTTCAACAAACCGTTCTTCCGCTCCATGAGCAGGGCCCCCGTCTTCGCCGTGCTCTGGACCCTTGTCCCAAAAAATTTCAGAACAGGGGCCGCATGGCCCAGTGTCTGCCATGCGCCAATAGTTGTCTTCATCTAAACGTTGAATTCGTTCTGCGGGTACACCTACTTCGTTTTCCCAGATAGAAGCTGCTTCATCATCGCTTACGTGAACGGTGACCCAGAGACGGTCAGGATCTAATTGTAAATTCTTAGTTATGAACTCCCAAGCAAAGGCGCATGCTTCTGATTTGAAATAGTCGCCGAAACTAAAGTTTCCCATCATTTCGAAAAAAGTAAGATGACGGCTGGTTCGACCAACCTCATCCAAATCGTTATGTTTTCCACCCATTCGTGCACATTTTTGAACTGTCACGGCTCTTGGCCATGGTGAAGGTTTCTCCCCTGTTAGATACGACTTGAACTGCACCATTCCAGAGTTTGTAAATAAAAGTGTCGGATCATTTGGGATGAGACTGTCAGATGGTTCATGCGAGTGACCTCTTTTAACAAAGAAATCCACAAATTCACGTCGAACTGATTTCGCAGTCAAGAGTTTCTTTGCCATATGCGCCTATTCTAACGCACCCAACTCAGTACCGAAGACGATTATTTAAGTGTCTGCCGAGGTCGATGCCCTGGGCTTCGATCAAGATGTTTTAAAGGCGAAGCTTGTTTTCTATTTTGTTCTCTCATAGGTGTGGATGACTTGAAATCCTTACCAAACCTCCGAACCGTTTGTACAACTTCTAAACGTTTTTCTTCGATTTGACGCCGAAAATGCTCCGGTGCGTAGTTAACAATCAATTGTTTTAAGCGACGCCGTACAAGTCCTGAAGATAACACCCCAATAACCCATCCAATTACAAGAGACGAAATTCGATATCTCATTTTTTAGTCACCTTCTTCTTGTTGTTTGGATGGTTCTCGGGTAGCCATTCGTCGAGCTACTTCTTCTTCAAAACCATGTTTAGAAGGATCGTAATATATATTTCCGGAGGTTTCTGCTGGGCGATAAATCTGCTCAACCCATCCGCTTGGATCGTTATGCGGGTATATGTATCCCTCACCATGACCTAAAGATGACGCGGCTTGATAATGAGCGTCTCTTAAATGTTTTGGAACCTCACTATTTCCACTTACCTGCAGGTCTGCTTTAGCGGCAAAAATTGCTTTTGTCACAGTGTTTGATTTTGGAGCAGTGGCTAAATGAACTACTGCTTGAGCAAGATTTAATTGCGCTTCTGGTAGTCCTACAAACTCTACGGATCTTGCTGCAGCATCAGCGATGAGGAGTGACATTGGATCAGCCATTCCAATATCTTCACTCGCAAGAATTACTAGTCGTCGAGCTATGAACCTCGCATCTTCTCCTGCTTCTAACATTCGAGCTAACCAATAAAGTCCTGCATCCACATCTGAACCCCGAATACTTTTTATAAAGGCGCTAATTACATCAAAATGATCGTCTCGCCCATAACGTAAAGCTTTTGTCCCTAGTGCAGATTCAGCATCAGTTAATTGAATTATTTGACTGTCACGCGCTAGTGCCAATGCTGCTGCTACTTCAAGACTCGTTAGTGCATGGCGTCCGTCTCCCGAAGAGCGTTCAATCAATAAATCCAGCGCATCTCTTTCTGCTTGAAGACCTTCTGCGTTTAAGCCACGATCAAGAAGTTCCCCTATGGATTCTTTTGAAAGTGGTTCAAGGCGGAAAAGTGTTGATCGAGACAATAAGGGTGGATTTACTTCAAAAAATGGGTTTTCCGTAGTTGCTCCAATAAGAACTAACAAACCTGTTTCAACCGAGGGCAGAAGAGCGTCTTGCTGTGCTTTATTGAAGCGATGCACTTCATCCAAGAATAAGATTGTCCCTATGTCTTGTTCGCCGAGACGCTTTTCAGCTCTTTCTATCGTCTCACGCACATCTTTAACCGACGCGCTTACAGCCGAGAGTTCTATAAAATCTTGTGATGTGACTTGAGCTATGAGTCTGGCAAGACTCGTTTTCCCTGTTCCGGGTGGACCCCAAAATATTACTGAAGATAATTGATCTGACTCAACTAGACACCGTAATGGTTTGCCTTCTCCAACTAAATGGTCTTGACCTACTATGTCATCTAACTTATTTGGTCGGAGTCGTGCCGCTAGCGGACTTCTTCGCGCCAACCGTTCCGCCGCTGCAGTTGTGAACAAACTGTCTGGCAAGCCAATACCTTCTTACTGTTTAGGTGGAAGCACTCGAAGGCCTAATTCAGTTAGGTGCTTATCATCTATTGGATTTGGCGCTGAGGTTAGTGGATCTGCTCCTGATTGAGTTTTCGGATAAGCAATTACTTCTCTAATATTTTCTTCACCTGCAAGAATTGCTGTGAGGCGATCCATGCCAAATGCAAAACCTGCATGCGGGGGAGCTCCGTAACGGAAGGCATCCAATAAGAAACCAAACTTTTCTTGGGCTTCTTCTGTTTCAATTCCTAGGACTTGAAAAATCTTTTCTTGTATCTCGCGTTTGTGGATTCGGACACTTCCTGATCCAAGCTCCCATCCGTTTAATACAAGGTCATAGGCTTGAGACCGCACTCCGAGAAGATCTCCTTCTTCTAACTTTTCTATATCTTCCTCATGCGGCATAGTAAACGGGTGATGAGCTGGTTGCGGGTTTCCTTCCTCGTCTACTCCCTCAAATAATGGGAAATCTACAACCCAAAGAAAGCTAAGCCCTCCTTCTGTAACAGGAGGTCGTCCCATTTCTAAGCGAAGTAGTCCCAATACATGTCGAACCATGCTTCTTTCATCCGCTACTAAGAAAAGGAGGTCACCATCTTCTGCTTGTAGTGTTTCTTGGAGGGCTGATTTCTCTTCCTCAGTGAGGAATTTAGAAACTGGAGAATTTAGTTCCCCATCTTCTACCTTCATCCAAACAAGTCCCTTGGCTCCCCACTGCTTACATTTTTCTGTTAAATCATCGAGACGGTTACGAGATAAGTCAGACCCCTTCGGCACTCGGATCCCTTTTATACAAGGAGCTTCAAATGCTCGAAATTCTGTGGAAGTAAATATGTCTGTTAGTTCCACGAGTTCAAGACCAAAACGAATATCAGGTTTATCGCTTCCAAACCTTTCTTGAGCTTCGTGCCAAGACATTCTTGGAATTTCCCCCGGTCGTTCACCAGTGATTGTCTCTGCAGCTGAAAGGACAGCATAGGAAATAAATGCCAACACATCTTCCTGAGTGACGAAACTAGCTTCAGCATCAAGTTGCATGAATTCAAATTGTCTGTCTGCACGAAGATCTTCGTCACGTAAACAGCGAGCGATCTGGTAATAACGATCCACTCCTCCTACCATGCAAAGTTGCTTAAAAATTTGTGGACTCTGCGGCAGAGCATAAAAAGAACCAGGTTCTTTGCGTGATGGAACAACAAAATCTCTCGCTCCTTCAGGAGTGCTTGCAATAAGCATTGGGGTCTCCACCTCAACAAACCCTTGTTCTTCCATTGCTTGGCGAATAGCGCTGTTCACTTTGGAACGTATAGTCAAATTCTTCTGCATGCGTTCTCGCCGAAGGTCTACGTAGCGATGACGCAGACGTAGCACCTCATCAATTTCGGTGCGTTCATCTAAGGGAAATGGGGGCGGCTCTGCTTCGGAGAGAACAGTTACTTCTTTTGCTTCAACTTCGATTTCTCCGGTGCTTATTGAAGTGTTAGTAGTTTCATTAGGGCGTTGTCGCACCTCACCCTTTATTTGCAGTACGTATTCCGCTCTTAGGTCTTGAGCCCCATCGACTACTACCTGCACTATCCCGCTACGGTCACGTAGATCTATAAAAGCTAAATGTTCACCATGCTCCCGACGTCGGCTGACCCAACCACAAAGTGTCACTGAACGACCTTCATCTGTTAAGCGCAAATCCCCGCACCGGTCGGTACGCATAGTTGTAGAAAAATCTGGATTGAAGTCTGTAGTCAACGAAGCCTCTTTCGGAGATCCTCTTGGATGGTTTCTCTTGTTATTTTGGACTGTCCGGTGGATTCTCGTAAATCCCTCAAGATGACGGTATCACTCGCTACCTCTTCTTCACCTACAATTATGGCGAATAACGCCCCACTACGATCAGCTAATTTCATCTGTGCTTTCATCGACCGATTATCCCAAGCTCTATCTGTTTTGAACCCGGCATTTCGTAGTTCAGTTGTTAACTTTAAAGCTTCCATTCCGCCAGTCACATCAACGACAAAAACCTCAATAGCTGCTTCTGGCATTTGGAAAGTCTTTTCTGCATCACAAGCGAGCAATGTCCTATCAGTCCCTATGGCAAATCCAACTCCTGGGGTAGAGGGCCCTCCAAGGTCCTCCACTAATCCGTCATATCGTCCTCCACCTCCGATTGCATTCTGGGCTGCATCAAAACTTTCAGATATGAACTCAAATGCAGTCCGAATGTAATAATCAAGTCCACGAACTAGTTTTGGATTGACGCTGAAGGGAATGTTCAGAGAATTTAAGCCTTCTTGAACTTGAGTAAAATGTTCCTCTGAGTCTTCAGAAAGAAAATCAAGCATGCTAGGAGCTGCTGAGATTAAATGAGCATCTTGTTCTCTATTGGAATCAAGCACTCTCAAAGGATTCACTTCCAACGTCTTCTGCGACTCTTCACTTAACTCACTGAGAGATTGAGTGAAGTGTTGTTGCAGGGCATCAATAAATTTGTTCCGATCTTCTTTACTTCCCAATGAATTAAGCTCGAGTTTGACTTGACGTAATCCAAGCCGTTCATAGAACCGCCAAGCAAGAGCCATTACCTCAACATCTAAATAAGGATCTTCTACACCTAGAACCTCTATACCTACTTGGCTAAATTGGCGAAATCTTCCTTTTTGTGACCTCTCATAACGAAAATTGGGGCCTGTGTACCAAGCCTTCCAAGGTATTGCAGGCCGATGTTCATTAAACGCTCTTACAACAGAAGCAGTTTGTTCAGGCCGTAATGCTAAGTGTCTCCCACCTTTGTCCTGGAAGTCATACATTTCTTTTCGAACGACATCGGTAGCGCCACCTAAACGTTGGAATACTTCTACATGTTCAAACATAGGTGTAATGACTTGTGTATAGCCTGCCTCACTCACAACTTCGGCAAAAACTTCAGTCAAAAACTGGTGGCGCGCAGAATCAGGCCAGAGAATATCTCTAGTTCCTTTTGGTGCTCGGAAATTTAAATCATTCACTCTGGTAAGGCTAGTTCGCCAGACGGGACTAGATGGGCTTAATTGCTAAGAGTTTGCTCCAGGAACTATTCGATAGACATCATAAACAGAGTGGATACCTCGCATAATTCTCATAATCGGATCAAGATGATTAGGGTCCCCGAGTTCAAAATCAAATTTCAAACGTGCGACTCTGTCATCTTCGCTAGTAATTGTTGATGCCCCAAGAACATTTATCTGATGATCTGCCAAAACATTTACTAGATCTCGCAATAACAAAGGTCGATCTAACGCTTTCACTTCAATAGATGCAACAAAAGACGTTTCTGCCTGTTGATCCCATTCAACGTCAATGAGTCGATCTGGTTGATCTGCAGAAAGCGACACCGCATTAGCACAGTCAGTTCGATGGACTGTGACTCCTCTTCCTCGCGTCACAAATCCCATAATTTGGTCAGGAGGTACTGGTGTACAGCATCTCGATAATCGAACTAAAAGATCGCCTAAGCCCTCAACGTGAACTCCGACTTCATCTTGCGTTCGCCGGTTAGGTCTTGCACGTAAAACATTGAAAGAAGCATTTTGCGCCTGCTCAGGGTCTGAAGCTTGGATCGATCTCTCTACTCGAGAAATAAGAGACTTGGGTGATAAATTTCCTTCTCCTATTGCTGCGTACAACGATTCGATTTCAAGATAATTTAGTGAAGCAGATATTTCCGAGAACATCTCGCTTTCGATCGTCTTCTTTATTGGAAGATTTGCACGACGAAGCTCTTCTACTAATTCTTCATGACCTCTCTCCACTGCCTCGGCTCGACGTTCCCGAGAAAACCAGTGACGAATCCTATTCTCTGCCCGATGGCTGACCACAAATTTCAACCAATCTTGAGAAGGCCCTGCTCCAGGTTGCTTAGAAGTAATGATTTCAACTATCGATCCAGAATTAAGTCGTGTCTCCAATGGAACTAAGCGACCATCTACTCTGGCCCCAACACAACTATGACCTACTTCTGTGTGAATAGCGTAAGCAAAATCTACCGTTGTAGCGCCAATCGGGAGAGCAATTACTTTCCCTTCAGGCGTGAAAAGAAATATTTCATCTTGTTCCAGATCCATTTTTAGATTGGCCATGAACCTACTGGGGTCTGTGGTTTCTTCTTGCCACTCAACTATTCGACTCAACCATGTCATCTCATCAACAGGAGCGACGCCTTTGTAGTCCCAATGGGCCGCTACACCATATTCAGCTCTCCGATGCATGTCGTAGGTACGAATTTGAAATTCAACTTGTTTCCCTTGCGGGCCTATAACCGTGGTATGTAGAGATTGATATAGATTGAATTTTGGCATCGCTACATAGTCTTTGAAACGGCCTTGCACTGGTTTCCAAACTGCATGGATTGATCCGAGAGCGGCATAACAATCTCTTACGTTCTGCACTAAAACTCTTATGCCTACTAAATCATGTATCTCTTCGAATGAACGTCCTTTGACAATCATTTTCTCATAGATGCTCCATAAATGTTTAGGCCTACCGTCTACTTCTGCCTCAATACCTAGTTCTTTAAATCTGCTTTCTACTTCTCCAACCATTTGAGTTAAATAGAGATCTCGCTCTGGTGCTTGAGCAGAAACCATCTGATCTATTTCGCTATAGCGTTTTGGATAGAGCGTTGCTAATGACAAATCCTCTAACTGAACTTTTACTTCTTCCATTCCTAAGCGATGTGCAAGTGGAGCATAGATATCTAAAGTTTCGCGTGCTGTACGCTCCTGTTTGAACTCAGGTAAAGCGGCCAGCGTTCGCATGTTATGTAGACGATCTGCCAATTTGATAATAAGTACTCGAAGATCCTTAGCTAGCGCAACTAGCATTTTCCGCATGCTTGCTGCTTGCTGCTCTTCTTTGGAATCAAAATTCAGACGATCTAATTTTGTGACTCCATCAACTATCAGCGCAACTTCTGAACCAAACTCTTCTTCAAGGTGAGAAATTTCAATTTTCGTATCCTCAACAGCATCATGAAGTAAAGCGGCCGCAATCGTGACATCATCCAGTCCTTGCTTTGCGACAATAGTGGCTACTGCCAACGGATGATGTATGTAAGGTTCTCCTGATTTCCTTGTTTGACCCTCATGAGCTTGAAGCGCTAACTGATATGCCTTTTCTATAAGGATTGAATCCTGATTTGGGTGGTTTTCTTGGAAGACAGTCAGAAGAGTCGAAGTTTCAGAGACTTCACTTTGTGGGCGTCGCCGCCATGGTAGAACGCGGTGAACAGCTACCATTTCCAGCACTCTCCGAATCGGGTATCCATAGCACCACGGTATCGGTCATTACGGCAATATAAAATCTTTACTTTCGACGTTTTTTTCTTGGCCGAGGGGGAACGCCCCCTCCAGGGCGGTGCACTTGAGTCGGTTTTCTCTTAGCTGGACCGCTGGTTCGCTCTACTGGCTTTGAGTCAATTTGAACAGCGTCTTTTAGATCAACGTTTCGAGTTGAACCATTTTCGTTTTCTTTTCTAGATATTTTTTCATTTATTTCTCTCCAACGAGGCTCTCTTGTTTTGAGAAGAGAAACTAAAAATGAAGCAATAAACAATGAAGAGTAAGAACCGATGACTATTCCGACCAATAGCGCAACTGAGAACTCTTGAAGAGTAGTAGCGCCGAGTAAAAGCGAACCAATTAAAAGGAGTGAGAGCACAGGTATCGCTGATGTAATACTTGTATTGATTGAACGCATAGTGACTCTGTTTAAAGCCAGGTTCATTAATTCAATATATTTATAGCGATCTGTCGCTCCGAGTCGCCCAACGATTTCCCGCACCTTGTCATAGACAACGATTGTGTCATAAAGCGAATAGCCCATAATTGTTAAAAAGGCGATAATGGTTGCGGGTGTTATTTCAAGTTGAAATATTGAGTAAATTCCAATGCTGATCAAAATATCGTGGCTTACTGCCGCTAACGCCCCAAGTGCCATTTTCCATTCAAGACGTACTGTTATATAGACCGCCACGGTGGCAAAGAAGACGATTAGTGCTCGAACCGCCTTATTTGTAACTTCACTTCCCCAAGTTGGGCCAACTTGTTCAAAAGTTTCAACTTGCCCCAGTTCAATATTCAAATAGTCGCGAATTTCCGAAGTTCTACTGGGGTCCGAAATATCTGATCTAATCCTTAGAACTTCTTCATCTACTAGCTGGATACGTGCTTCTTCGAGCCCGATAGATGAAAGAACCTCACGAGCTTCTGCTACAGATATTCCTGGCGCCCTAACTTCATAAGAAGTCCCTCCTTCGAAATCAATTCCGAGATTCAATCCTCTTACAAAGAAGGAAGAAACGCTCGCCACTAACAAAAGAGCAGATATTAAAATCGTTCGCTTCCACCATTTTGGATAATCAACCGGGGTTTCCCCTGAGTACAAAAGACGAAGTGTTCTAATCATTGTCCGTCTCCTAGTAACGCTCCTACAGATGGCAGGCCAAAGCGTTCAGGTCTATTTGCAAATGTTTTCGTTTTGGAAAACAATTTGATAGCGGGCCCCATAAAGAAATAAGTGGCAACTAAATCCAGAATCGTTGCAAGGCCGAGGTAGAGAGCGAACCCCCGTACCGCCCCAACAGTTAGCCACCACAAAAGTCCTGCACCTATGAGAGATGCAGTGTTTGCTTTGACTATCGTCGAGAATGCAGGTTTAAACGCACGATCTACTGCAGAACGGGCTGTGCGTCCATCACGAATGTCTTCTTTTAAATGCTCAAAATAAACCACGTTAGAATCGACAGAAACACCTATAGCTACGATTATCCCTGTTATTCCTGCCAAAGTAAGAGCAAGACCTGATTGGGTGCCTAAATGAGAAATAATCGCCCATAACAAGGACCCAGAAATCGCCAAACTTGTTAAGGCGATAAGTCCTAGAAGTCGATAGTAAAAGAGAATGAAAAGGGCTACTATCGCCAACCCAATTATTCCTGCAGTCAGTCCAGCTTCTAAAGAATCTTCTCCGATGGTAGCTGAAACTAGTTGAGTGTTTTCTGCTACGAGTTCAACAGGTAAAGCCCCATATCGTAGAGCCAGAGCCACGTCTTCAGCCTGTTGCTTTTCGTAAGCGCCGGAAATCAAAATTGAATCTCTTTCGAATGCTGGCGCATTAATTACAGGAGCAGTTATTACTTGGCTGTCAAGCACTAAAGCTATCTGGCCTCTTACGCTTCCTGCTTGAGCTGGACAGAAAATAGAGCTACTAAAACACTCAGAAGCAATTGCATTAAACGCGTCTATACCCTGTTCACCATCTTTCATGGTTACTGATATTCCCCATTCAAAATCAACAAAATCTGCATCAGCTCCGCTTAAACCATCACCTGTAAGTATTGAGGGGCCTAACAACAAACGTCGTTCTGAAAAGACATCTGTAGTTCTCTCATCCGTAAGAATCACAAAATTTTCTGCCTTATCTTCTTCAGGTGGAGTCAACCCATCTACTCCAGTAGCGGGGATCACATCACCATTTGAAACAGAGAGGCACGAAGCTGGTACTAGATTTGATTCTCCGCTAGATGGGGTGGGCTCTGCTTCTCCAATCAGAGGCGGCAAAGTGTCACAAACAGGACGGAATCTGAGTTCGGCTGTAGTTCCAACAAGTTCTAAAGCGCGAGCTTGATCATCCACTCCTGGCAAGGAGACCATTACTCCTTGTTCTGTTCTTGAGATCTCGGGTTCTGCTACACCTAAGCCATCAACTCGAGCGCGAATAATCTCAACAGCCTGATCAAGCATTTCGTCGTCTGCTGGCTCTACTGCTGTGAGCCTTACGGAAACTCCGCCTTGTAAATCAAGTCCCAGAAGCGGTTTATTCCCCCACAGGGTTGTAAGGACTACAAATACTAGAGTGACAAGAAGTATCCCGATGAAGAAGAGGGTCTGACGACGCTGCATAAATTAATTACTCAATCGGAGAGTCTTCTTCTGGTATCTCTGATTCTGTTGCTTCTGCTGGAGGATTAAACCTTTGATCAATAGCGCCCTTAAAAACTTTAAGTTCTAAATCTCCGGCGACTTCTAACCAAATCACATCGCCTTCCACTTCACTAACTACCCCAAAAATCCCTGAATTGAGAACGACTTCGTCTCCAGCTTTTACCGACTCGATCAGAGCTCTTTGTAACTTCATCTTTTTTTGTTGAGGTCGAATCATGAGGAAATACATGACTCCGAAAATAATTATTAAAGGGAGAAAACTCATTTTGATTTCTTTCTTGTAACTTATGAAGACTTAGAAAGCCTACGGCAATGGTTGCCTTTCCGGTCTTGATTCTAGGTATTAGCCCCAAATTTCAAGAGTTTCTTTGCGAAATTTCTGAAATTCTCCTTTGATTATTGATTTTCTTAGTTGTGTAACAAATTCAAACATCCATGCGAGATTATGTAACGTAAGTATTCGGGGTGCGGTAGGTTCTTCTGTGACTAAAAGATGCCGCAGGTAGCTCCTACTCCAGTTTGATGCGGGGCTGTTTTCAAAAGCGGGATCTAAAGGACGTTCATCTGCAATAAACTTCGCGTTGCGTAGATTAATACGTCCTTCTGATGTAAGAACTGTGCCATGACGTGCTAGTCGAGTAGGTAAAACACAATCAAACATGTCCACTCCGCGTCCCACTACTTCAACAAGCCCTGCAGGATCACCTAAACCCATGAAGTAACGAGGTTGGTCTTTAGGTAGAAGTTCAGTTACTGCAGATACGGGGTCAAGCATCTCAGATCTTCCTTCTCCAACGCTTAGACCCCCAATCGCATACCCATCAAAGCCGACTTGCAAGGTTCTTTGCGTACTTTCAATTCGTAAGGAAATATCTGTTCCACCTTGAACGATACCGAATTGACTTTGTCGCTCCTGAGCTTCTGGATGGAGCAAGAAAGCTTCTCGTCCACGACTAGCCCATAATGCTGTTCTGTCTACCGCTTCTTTAAGAATATTTTTTTCTGCTGGAAGAGCAGAACAAACGTCTAGAACCATCTGAATGTCGGCACCAAGATCTGCCTGAGTTGTGCTTGCTAACTCAGGAGTGAGGTGGTGAGAGGATCCATCATATATTGATCGGAATGTCGCTCCTAGGTCATCAACTTTAGGCTGTAAAGAGAAAATCTGGTATCCACCTGAATCGGTGAGAGTCAAGCCATCCCAACTAGCGAATTTTGCAAGCCCACCACTTTCTCGTATTAAATCCGATCCGGGTCGAAGCATGAGATGATACGTGTTTCCGAGAATGATCTCTGCATTCAAATCTTTCATGTCAGAAGAAGACAAATGCTTGACTGCTCCACGAGTTCCAACCGGCATGAAACATGGTGTTTGAAATTTTCCTCCAGCTAGAGTGACTTCGCTAAGCCTTGCCTCTCCATCTGTAGCAATGACTTCAGAAACTGCCTTCATTCTTACTTCCTTGTTTCACGTTTAGATATCAGCATCGCATCTCCAAAAGACAAGAATCGATATCCGGCTTCTTGAGCCACCTCATATAAGTTACGCCAATAACTACCAATAAAGGCCTCGATCATTACTAGCAAAGTAGATCTGGGGAGATGAAAATTTGTTAGAAGGACATCTACGACCTGAAATTCAAAAGGATCGCGAATAAACAATTTAGTCTGTCCGGAAAGACCAAATAAGTGAGCGGATTCAAGCGCCCTGACTGTAGTCGTTCCTATGGCAATAACTCTTTCTGCTTCTCTGCATGATTCCATTACTGTTTCTGAAACGTTATAAAACTCAGAATGCATATTGTGATCATCAAGGTCTGTGGCTGTAATTGGGCGGAAAGTGTCTAGTCCTATTGCCAATTCAATTTCTTCAATTCGTGCCCCCATAGATCTACACTCGTCAAGTAACTCTTGAGTGAAGTGAAGCCCAGCTGTAGGAGCTGCAGATGAGCTTGGCTTATCGGAAAAGACTGTCTGATATCTTTCGGAATCTTTTAATTCCTTTTTGATATATGGAGGTAGGGGCACTTGCCCATATCTTTCTAGCAGCGATAAGAAATTCGATTGAGCACTCACTTCAACTAGTCGGCGCCCTTCTCCCAAATCTTCTCCGACACAAATCGTTAACTCTGAACTGACTTTTAATTCAGTGCCGGGTCTTACTTTTCGGCTTGGTCGTACAAGAGCCTCCCAAATATTTTCACTTCTGGGTTTTAATAACAAGATCTCTACAGTGCCGCCAGTTTTTTTCTTTAGGAATAGTCTTCCAGGTAACACTCTTGTGTTATTTACTACGACAACATCATTCGGTCGCAATAGTTTAGGAAATTCTCGAATGTGTAGGTGTTCTGGGCCCTGACCAAGGTCAACTAACATTTTCGCTGAAGATCGTTCTACCAGAGGGTCTTGCGCTATTGAACTTTCTTGCAATTCATAGAAAAAATCATCAGGACCCATAAGTTATTTAGCCTACGGAAAGTGTCCAATTATTCTTCAAATAAAGACCCAGTATTGTGTTTTGGTGGGTCAAGACCTAGATGAGTGAATGCTGCAGGAGTAGCTGTTCGCCCTTTAGGAGTACGGATTAAGAGTCCTTGTTGTATAAGAAAAGGTTCATACACATCTTCTACTGTGTCATCAGGTTCGCTAACACTAATTGCTAGAGTTTTCAGACCTACCGGTCCACCATTAAATCTCGTGCATAGTGAATTTAAGATAGCTCGAGTCGCTTTATCCAGACCAAGAGTATCTACTCCAAAGAAAGCAAGACCGTCATTAGCAATGTCTTGGTTAATGCTTCCGTTAGATTCAGGCCTTTCAATTTGAGCAAAATCTCTAACTTGACGAAGTAGTCGATTCCCTATCCGTGGTGTACCACGTGATCTACGAGCAATTTCAGTAGCGCCTTTAGAGTCAATTCTCACGCCTAGTATCGTGGCAGCTCTTTCAACAATTGCTCTTAAATCGTCTGGCTCGTAATAATCTAAGCGTGCTGTAAGCCCAAATCGATCGCGTAAGGGGCCGGTAATAAGTCCAGTGCGAGTGGTTGCACCTACCAAAGTAAAATTTGGAAGCTCCAATCGTATCGATCTTGCAGCTGGCCCTTTCCCAAGAATGATGTCAAGTTCAAAATCTTCCATAGCGGGATAGAGGACTTCTTCTACTGCTCGTGATAAGCGATGTATTTCATCTATGAATAGAACATCTCCTGGCTCTAACTTTGTAAGTATTGCAGCTAAATCCCCTGCTCTCTCAAGGGCGGGCCCTGAGGTTATATGAAGTTCAGACTCCATTTCATTTGCCACGATATGGGCCAAAGTTGTTTTCCCTAGGCCAGGCGGTCCTGCAAAAAGAAAATGATCAGACGCTTGTTCTCTCTCGCGAGCAGCGGACAACATGACTCTTAAATGCCCTTTTAATTCTTCTTGCCCAACAAATTCTTCAAGAGTTCGTGGGCGAAGACCTATTTCGACTTCTATTTCTTGAGGTTCTTGATCTGGGGATAAAAGTTCTTCGCGCATTTAATTTCCTAAGCTACTGCTAATCGTTGTAGCGCTTCACGTAAGAGAACAGATGGGTCATCCCCTGCAAGGTCAGCTAAGACCGGTCGAATTTCTTCCAGACTATAGCCAAGTCCGCCTAATGCTTCTTGAACCTCAACCATGGCTGAACGTCTATCTGCTCCAATGCCGGTGTTAACTGCATCTAGTTCTGCTGAGATATCTAGCGAATCTTTTAATTCGATCAATAACCGGGATGCCGTCTTTTTCCCAATACCTGGCACAAGACATAAGGAAGACACATCTTCTTCTGCGATCAACCGAACCAACTCATTTGGGCCATGAACGCCTAAAACTGCTAGAGCGAGTGAGGGTCCAACTCCGTGCGCAGATAACAACGTTTCAAAACATCTTCTTTCTTGTCTTGAAAGGAATCCGAATAATGTTTGATCAGATTCCCGAAAATGATGATGGATATGAAGAAAAATTTCTTGCCCAACTTCTCCAACAGAGACGGAAGTAGTAGGAGTGACTGTCACCCGATAACCAACTCCAGCTACCTCAACTAAAACTTGTCCGTCTTCAAGACGTTCTTGCAAAATTCCTCTGAGTGATCCAATCATTGTGCTCTACCCGCCAAAGTAAATGATGAGGGTCTCATAGCTAAATGACAAAGTGCTACAGCCACTGCATCTGCTGCGTCAACTGGGCGTAAAGGTTGGTCTATTGACAATAAGGTCTGGACCATATGTTCCATTTGTTGCTTATCTGCTCCGCCCCAACCTGCGACTGCTAATTTGACCTCATTAGGTGAATAAAGGTTGACTGTGCAGCCTGAAGTAGCGGCCGCTACCATTGCAACGCCAGCGGCTTGACCAGTAGACATTGCAGAACTTACGTTTACCTGAAATAAAACCCGTTCAATTGCTACTTCTTCCGGTTTATATTCACTAATTAAAGAACGGATCTCTTCTTGTAGTTCCGCCAATCTGATTGCAAGGTCGGTTTTTGGAGAAGTTCTTATAACCCCGGCAGCTACTGCTTTTATTGTCTTAGAGTTTTTCTTGTCTTGCTCCAAGATTCCATATCCACAACGTGAAAGCCCCGGATCTATACCTAATACGAACATGTGTACGATTGTAGCCAAATTTATGACTAGAGTCGTTCACCCTCTAAAAATTTGAAATTAGTCCTGAAGCGCATCAAAAATTTCATCTGCAATATCAAAATTTGCATAAACATCTTGTACGTCATCTAAATCGTCTAGGAGATCGATGACTTTCAAAACTGATCTAGCGTCTGATTCATTATCAATTGCAACTGTCGTTGTAGGAAGCATCGTTACATCTGCTGAATTGAACTTTAATTCTGCTGTCTCTAGGGCTAAGCGAACTTCTGGCAAGACAGATGGGTCGCAGGTGAGGCGCCATATGCCTCCTTCATCTACCAGATCTTCTGCTCCGGCTTCAAGAGCTACCATCATGATTTCGTCTTCGCCTATCTCCCCTGGCATGAGGATGATCCCTTTTCTTTCAAATTGCCAAGCAACTGATCCTGGTTCAGCTAACGAGCCGCCGTTTTTACTTAATAAGGATCTAACCTCCGAGCCGGTCCGGTTCCGATTATCTGAGAGTGTTTCTACATAAAGAGCTACTCCATGAGGTGCATACCCTTCATAGGTAATGGATTCGTAGTCAACACCTTCAAGTTCACCAATACCCCTCTTAATTGCACGTTCTATCGTGTCTATAGGCACTGAAGCATCCCGAGCTTTTTGAAACATTGTTCGTAAAGTCGGATTTGCGTCTAGATCTCCGCCGCCTTGACGTGCTGCTACTTCAACCTGCTTGATGAGCTTCGCAAAAAGTTTTCCTCTCTTTTTGTCCGCTGCTCCCTTTTTATGTTTAATGGTTGCCCATTTAGAGTGACCTGACATGTTATTTCCTCATAATGTCAATTTGAAGCAAAAGCTGTTTCTAGAAATAGACGATGAACTCGATCATCGTCAACTAGTTCTGGATGAAAAGAAGTAACCATGATTTTCCCTTCGCGGCAAAAGACTGGATGTCCTTCAACTGAAGCAAGTACTTCTACATTGTTTCCGATTCGCTCAACCAGAGGAGCGCGGATAAAAACTCCCCTAAATGGAGTGTCAAAATCATTGATTTCGAGATCCTCTTCAAAAGAATTGAGTTGTCGCCCATAACCGTTTCTTCTAACACCTATATCTATGGAGCCAAATGGGTGTTGGTCGTCTCTTCCGTCAAAAATTTCTTTACTTAATAGAATCATTCCTGCACATGTCCCTAAAACGGGGAGGCCATCTTCTATGCGTTCCATTAAACGCTTTCTGACATTTAAAGACTCGGCGAGTTTCATCATCGTGGTTGACTCCCCTCCGGGAATCACCAACGCGTCTATCTCTTCCAAGTATTGAGATCCTCTTACTTCTAAAGGGGCGGCACCTGCGAGAGATAGCGCCTGAGCATGACGATCAAAAGCTCCTTGGAGGGCTAAAACTCCAACTTTCACTTAGTGCTACCAGCCGCGGTCTGACAACCGAGTCTCTAGATTGCCGATCTCTAAGCCAGGCATAGCTTCTCCTAGGCCACGACTTACTTTGGCTAGTTTGTCTGCATCTGCAAAATTGGTTGTTGCTTCTACAATCGCTTGTGCTCGTTGGGCTGGATCTTCGCTCTTGAAGATTCCTGAGCCTACGAATACAGACTCTGCACCCAGTTGCATAACTAGTGAAGCATCTGCAGGAGTGGCTATTCCTCCAGCGCAAAATAGAGGGACCGGCAAGCAACCTGTTTCCGCTATTTCTTGAACTAAAGGAAGAGGTGACTGAAGTTGTTTCGCCCAGTCAAATAGTTCTGCGCTGTCTGCTTGGGTTATCTTCCGAATATCTCCAGTTATTGATCGAATATGCCTTACTGCTTCAACAATGTTTCCAGTGCCTGCTTCTCCCTTGGATCGAATGAGGCAAGCCCCTTCCGAGATGCGTCGTAGTGCTTCACCAAGGTTGGTTGCTCCGCAGACAAACGGAACTTCGAAGGCCCACTTGTCTATATGATGTGTCTCGTCCGCTGGAGTGAGAACTTCGCTCTCATCAATGTAATCCACTTCAAGCGATTGAAGGATCTGAGCCTCAGCGAAGTGTCCGATTCGGGCCTTTGCCATAACTGGAATAGTTACAGCCGCTTTGATCCCCTCTATCATCTCTGGATCTGACATTCGTGCGACACCGCCATCTTTTCGAATATCTGAAGGGACACGTTCGAGCGCCATGACTGCTGCCGCACCAGCATCTTCAGCGATACGTGCTTGTTCGGCGTCAACAACATCCATGATGACGCCACCCTTTAACATCTCTGCCAGCCCTCGCTTAACGAGTTCTGTACCTGTTTCTCTCAGTGCTTTAGTCATAGTTAGCAGTCTAAATGGATCTTGGGCTTTAGTGACTATTCAAGAAAAGTTTCAACTAATCAACTGCACAACTGTTTCAGAACTTAAAATACTTCCCTCGCCTGGGCGGGCTAAGGTAACCCAGGTTGTGCCAACGTCTAAAGTAATCGACTCCCCAGTTTCATCATCAAGAATTTTCCATTTATCAGAAGTTCTTTGACGCTCCCAGATAACTCCCGTCACTGTCCCATCTCGTAATAACCACCCATCGCCTGTTCCGACGCTGATCGCTTGCGGTGAATTTGGATCAGCATCCGAAGTTCGATAGTCGGTGTATAAAAACAAAAGGTTGTCCATAGTTAATGGGGCTCCAATCTGATCGAGATGTATCACCCCATCTTGGTACCGAACCCACTGCTCTAGAGAAGCATTCCAAACGTAGTCAACGATTCTCTGCGAAGTTTCCCAACGAGCACCTGCAGCAGGAACTGCGGCTTCTGGAATTTCTCCATATTCAAATAATGAAAGCGGGGTTTCTGCTTCGTTCGATGCTGTTTCCTGTAGATCGCTTGGGTTCACGTATCCGTTGTCGGGGCGAGAACGGCTGGAATCTCTTTCAAAATATCGTTCTCCCCATTGGGAAGAAGCCGATCTGCTATCAAAGCCGCCAGCCCATTCCGCTGTTTGTATCTCGCTTAAAACAATATCATTCGCTCCCCAGTACACAAAGACTGGGTGGTTGAGATTCAAGAGTAAATCTATATCACTAGACCTAGCTGAACGCACGGGAAGAACTTTCTCAGGAAGTCGACTGTGGTAGACGGCTAGAAACCTACTCTTACCACTCTCAATACGCACTTCATAAACTATGTCGGCTTCTCTTAATCCATAATGAGGAAGAGAATTACGATCGTTGTTTCCAATTTTCACTGCCACTGCAGGTTCCTGCGGGATGCCTTCATAGGCCGGTAAACCTGTCAGCGGATACAGTGGCCCATCCCAAGAGAGATCTAATGTTGTTGTCGGGATGGTCTCTACGATTTGTTCCTGTGTCGTAGGGGTGGTTACTTGGGGAATTTCTTCCAACTGAGTCGTTGAGACTAACAAGATTGACTCCGTTGTTTCATTATTTTGCGGCAGGTTTTGGTTTGATTCTTTCCCCCCACAACCCAGAAGGCACACAGAAAAAAATAAACCCAAAATAATGGGATACCGCATTGCTCAAAGCTCGCTTAAAGCTGCACAACGCAATGAAGCAGAGGGATGACCCGAAGTCGCCAACTGAGCGGTCGGGTCCAAAAGCCACAGGTGAGAAGTGGATGCTGATCCTTCAATAAAAGTTCCGATCCGGTCAGATATTTCAAAAGCTTTTATTAGACCAGGTGGAAATCTGGTAAGAGTAACGCTTTTTTGATCCAGAAGTAAGACTTCTTCAGTTTCAACCTTATTCCTGAGAAAATATCGAAATATGGGAAGAGAGATCCAGAAAGACTTTTGGGTTTCCTGACTAATACGAGGTTCTTGAGTGCGAATTAGCGCTTGAGCGAGTAATGCTTCTAACTCCACTACCCCAAGATTCATTAACGTCCCGGTTGTGACCGAAAGTGTGTTGTTTGAACCATTAGAAGTAACTGCAATATTCACAGCTGATGAGTCAAGCACTTTTAGATTAGGCGCTTCTATTCCATGAGATAAACAAAGTCCGTCAATTGCATTATGTAACCGAGGGAACTCTTTCTGTGTTGCAACTCTGCTGCTTATTCGGGTTTGGACTTGGCGCGTCCCCCATCGCCCTAAAAGAGTTAGCGACACAAAGAGAGAAGAAATTCCTATCGCTAGAAAGACCCACAACTGCATACCAAGGACTGAAAGTAACACCCCTAAACCCATCGGCAGAGAAATTGACAAAATAAAAAGGAGAGAAGTTGTAATGCTGTTAGCTGGATTTTTGTTCATAGTTATTCGACTTAGTCAGGATCTCTAGATAATAGGTTGTTTTAAAAGGTAATACTTATCAGATTCCTCTTAAAACTTTTCCATAAGAGTCTAAGTAACGCTCCGCTAAAGACTTCATAGAGAACTGCATAGCTCTTTGGCGGCCATTTTCCTTCAATTCTTCTTGCTTGTTTGGGTCCCCAAGCACTTTCTCTATTGCCGTTGCAAGAGCGTGACTGTCTCCTGGAGTAACAAGCACTGCATGCTTCCCTTCCTCGGCTACTTTTGAATATCCAGGGATATCACTAGCAACCACAACAGTGTTACATGCCATACCTTCAAGGAGTACAACCCCGAATGACTCTCCACGCAGAGAAGGAGCGCAGAAAATATCTGCTCCTTTCATCCGAGAGAATTTCTCACTCTCACTGATGCGGCCTAGCCATTCAATTCGAGGATCTCCAGCAAACCGACTTTTTAACTCTTCCGTTTCCGGTCCATCACTTGCAATCCAAAGTCGAATATCAGCAGGAAGACCATTCATTGCGTCGAGTAGCACCGAAAGCCCTTTTCGAGGTTCATGACGCCCAATGAAGAAAATCGTAGGCCCTTCAGTTGGCCAAGAAGAAGCCTTCTCACACTGATCAGTCTCCACTCCGTTAAATAAGATTTCATACTCGTGACCTAAAGAAGTTTGTGCCATTTCGGCCGCATCGTTCGAGACTGCAAATCGATAGTCAAGGCGACCACTCAACCATCGGATAGGTCGGTTCAGGAGGTCATAAGCAAGGCTCCCTCCCGCAGCATGGAATGTCCCAACCATTGGCGCATTTGACATGAACAGAGCGGTGACTGTCGGGCCAGGAGCCATCGGTTCGTGAAGATGCAATAAATCAAATTCACCATCCCGGAGTGCTTGTATAGTGCGTAAAGCACATGGGACGTCTGGAGCAATGGGAGCGACAGAGCCATTTGCCGCTGTCGGTAAGCTATCTCCGAGAGGAATTACTGATGCATCTGGTGGAGGGCCATCGCAAGGGCCAAGCACTCTCGTGTGTTGACCTAATTCCCTAAGTTGTCTCGCTAAACCTAATACCTGACTTTGCACCCCGCCAGGGATCGTCAAACTATAAGGACAAATGATGCCTATTCGCATGACTTAACGCTACTCTCCATTTACCCGTACGCAAAAGCCTTACTTAATCCTTAAAGTTTCCTTGGAAATATCATCCGTAATCGCTTGGCCAGTTGGGCTGTAATAAATGCCATTGTTCTGGCGCTTTACGAATGAAGTTCTCGAATTCATAAGCTAATTCTTGTGTTATGCGTTGTACGTCATCTCGCAAACGGCCTTGCCTTTCAACTTGAAGCGGCGGATTTACTAACCCATGAACCCCATCACCTTCTATGTAAACCGCGATGGGGCATAATGGCGCACCGGTCCTTAAAGCGAGCGTTGCTGGTCCAGCAGGAAGAAGAGTTTTTTCTCCAAAAAATTCCACTTCAACTCCCGCACCACCAACATGCCGGTCGCATAAAAGGACAACCATTTCCTTAGCCTGTAACGCTGCAATAACTTCGGAACCTGCCGAAGCCCCCAAGGGAACCACATTCATTCCTAGCGAAGATCTGAAGTCTCTAAACCACTCAAAGACTTCAGGTGGCTCTAAAGGTTCCACAACTGCATTCAAAGGAATTTCTCTTATTTTTGTAATCCAAAAGGCCGCCCATTCCCACCCGCCGAGGTGAGGTAGCACAATTATTGGCCCGACTTCCGAACTTAGAGCTTCATCCAGATTAGCTTTCCCCTCATAATCAAAGCCTTCTAGTATCTTTTCTGCGCTCATCCCTGGCAAACGAAAACTTTGAAACCAATAGGTCGCATACGAAGCGAAAACCTCATCAATTGATTTCTGCATCTCCTTACCGTCAAGGTCAGAAGATTTTGTTCTCCGAAGATGCTTCCCAACCATGCTTCTACGGTCTTTATTCAAACGTCCAGCAAGTTTCCCAAAAAATCTAAAAACCGAATTACCAAAACGCTTCGGCAATAAACGAGCAATAAATGTTAGAAATCGATAACCAGAAACTGCTGAAAAGATTCTCATGTCACGTAATCAACGAGAGCACCACGCCATGTAAGCATGCAGTGCGATGAATACTAGATTTCATTCTTTTGCTCAGCAGTTGCTTGAATCCAAACCTTTATAAATCTTTGAATCGCTGTAACTAACGTAAGCGCAAGCATGATCCAAAGAACAACAAGTAGAGCATCATCTCCGATAATCACAGAAAGTAGGAGTCCAAGAGCTAGAACAATGAATCTTTCAGCGCGCTCCATAACTCCACCTTTTGCTTCATAACCTAAAAGTTCTGCTTTCGCTCTTTGATACGAAATGATCTGTGCGGAAGCCATCACAGCTACAGGAAGCATCATGAGATGACCTGGTCGCGTACTCGCATAATGCCAAGTAAGACCACCGAATAGTAAAGCATCAGTTAGGCGATCTGAGACGGAATCAAAGAAAGCTCCGCGTTTAGATGAGGTACCGGCTGCTTTCGCAACTGCTCCATCTAACGCATCTGGAATACCGGTAAGTATGAGGAGGATAAAGCCTAAAAGTAAGTTTCCTCGTCCTATCGCGACTGCAGCTCCGCCTGACATAGCGATTCCTATCACGGTCACTACATCTGCAGTGATACCTATCCGCTGAAGAACACGCCCAATGGGGATCAGAGCGCGGTCAACCGCTGTTCGCAAGTTACCGTCCAACATGTTGTTCCTCCTGCGGTTTCTAAGACTCGCTGGTTAAGTGGCCGCTATTTTGAGAAACCACTGAATGCTTCTTAGCGTATCAGTGGCATTGAAGGGTGTCGGTTTTAAGTATTTGCATCCCAAATTTCAGGATTCTTTTCAACATACTTCGCGACAACTTCTCCATTGACCCCATCAATATAAACTAAGCCTCGATGCTCTGGTGGAGACTCATTGGAATACACAAGAATCCGCCAAGTCGGACGACTACGTAACCCTCTCCAAGCCAACTGGGCTGATGCATGACCAACAGGAAAACCCATGGCTTGAGTTGCAGCAACAAGAGCATCGCCTTCATCTGAGCCTAACCGCCAACCCGCTTGGAGATGAAAAATGCCGACGATGGCTAAACCAACGCTCCCAATAATCAAACCTCCGTTCAATAAAGGAGAGTCGCCTACGACAATGGTTAATGTAAACACCGCTGCTGCGATCAGTAAATACAGGTAACCAGGAATTCGGCGACGACTATTGTCGGGAAAAATATATGGTCCAACTAATCCAGTGACATCAAGGTCCTCGGGCAAAGTGTCTCTTTGCTCATCTTCGTTTTCTTCTTCTGGTGAACTCACGTCTGAAACCTTAGCGTCTCTACTATTTAGATATTCCATCAATGCATTCCAGCACTTTTTCTAAACTTTCTTCTATAGGCGCAGACCCATCAAGAATGAGGTCCGCTAGGGAAGAAGAGGGCTCTATATATTTGTCATGCATTGGGCTAACCGTGGAAGCAAACTGAGAACGTATACTTTCAGGCGTTCTTCCTCGTTCACTTACATCTCTTTCTAATCGACGTTTCAGACGAAGTTCTTCAGGAGCAGATACAAATATCCTTAGTTCAAATTCTCTTACAACTTCTGGAATAACAAATAGTAAGTGTCCTTCTCCGATGATTAATTCCGCTGGCTCAATTCGTTCAACCTCTGTTGTTCTTGAGTGAGTAGAAAAGTCATAGACAGGAATATCGACTGCTTCTCCTTGCTTAAGTAAAGCCAAGTGTTTTAGGTACAAATCATGCTCGAATGCATCTGGATGATCAAAATTGATTTTGGCCCTATCTGCCAAAGAAAGGTCAGAATGATCACGGTTATAACTATCTAGAGGAAGGATCGCCAGCGCTTTTTCTTCCGCAATAAAACGCTCCCTTAAAGCATTAACGATGGTTGTCTTTCCGGCGCTTGCTCCACCAGCTATGCCACAAATCACTTTTCTTGTTTCCTCACTTACAAGTTAATACCGATAATGTTCAGGCTTGAATGGACCTTGAGAATCCACTCCAAGGTAATCTGCTTGTTCGGTTGTCATTTCTGTCAGCCTTACACCCAGTGCATCTAAATGAAGTCGAGCTACTTTCTCATCAAGAATTTTTGGAAGAGTGACAACGTCTTTCCCATAACCTTCAGCATTCTTGTGTAGTTCTATTTGTGCCAATACTTGGTTTGAGAAACTTGCTGACATAACGAAGCTCGGATGTCCCGTGGCATTACCAAGATTCAGTAACCGTCCTTCTGATAAAACAATGATTGAATGTCCATCTGGAAACACGTACTCGTCTACTTGGGGTTTTATTTCCACCCTTTGAACATCTGAAAGTTTGTTTAGACCTGCCATATCAATCTCATTATCAAAATGGCCGATATTGCCGACAATAGCTTGATGTTTCATCCGCCCCATATGGTCAGCAGTGAGAACATCTTTACATCCAGTAGCGGTGATAAATATGTCCGCTTTATCAACTACTCGCTCTAATGTATTGACTTCATAACCCTGCATAGCCGCTTGTAGTGCGCAAATCGGGTCTACTTCAGTGACGATTACCCGTGCCCCTTGCCCTCGAAGTGACTCGGCACAACCTTTACCAACATCCCCAAATCCGCAAACAACAGCCGTTTTGCCTCCAATCATTACGTCTGTTGCACGATTAATTCCGTCAATTAATGAATGTCGGCACCCATACAAGTTGTCGAATTTTGATTTAGTAACAGCATCATTCACGTTGATTGCAGGGAATTGGAGCTCTCCTGCTTCTTGCATTTGATAGAGACGGTGCACGCCTGTTGTCGTTTCCTCTGATACTCCTCGTATTCCGGATGCGATGCGAGTCCAACATTGTGGGTCTTGCTCTAGAGAGGATTTGAGTAGATCTAAAACCACACCCCATTCTTCGGAATCATCTTCTGTTTTGTTTGGAACTGAACCCGATTTTTCAAATTCGGATCCTTTATGAACCAAAAGTGTGGCATCCCCTCCATCATCAAGTATCAGATTCGGACCTTCGCCGTCTGGCCACTTTAAAACTTGAGTAGTTGCCCACCAATATTCTTCGAGCGTTTCACCCTTCCATGCAAATACTGGAACTCCTTCTGGTTTTTCTACAGTTCCGTTTGGTCCTACCACTACTGCCGCTGCCGCTTGGTCTTGTGTTGAGAAGATGTTGCAACTGGCCCATCTAACTTGTGCTCCAAGCTCAACAAGTGTTTCAATCAGCACAGCAGTTTGGACTGTCATATGAAGTGAGCCGGTAATACGTGCACCTGCTAGTGGCTGTGAGTCAAAATACTCTGCTCGTAATGCCATAAGTCCCGGCATTTCGTGTTCAGCTAATCGAATTTCGTGACGACCTAGGACATGCAAATCAATGTCAGCTATTTTGTAATCATTTTCTACGGGCACGACGACTCTCAACTTTCTGTATTAAATATTTCTACATTTTGAATGTTTTATCTGGGCTGGGGTCGTCTAACGCCATTTCATACAGCCACATGGCCAGTCTACCTGCATTAACCGACTACTCGATATGCGGTTCCAAGAGTCTGAATTTCATACGAGCCTTCGGCTAAAGGCACCCAAGCTGCTGAACCCTGTTGAATTATTAAAGTTTCTTTTTGCGAAGTCAGCGTGGTCTCCCTTGAAGCCGCTACGACTACATCCGTTCCTTCTCTATCTTTCACCTGTACAGATTCGTTGATTTTCTCTACGTCAAATTCTGAAGTTGGGGCCTTAAAACGGTGATGACTGGACAAGGCGATTTGAATCTCAGGCCTCAATTCAAAATCTATGATTCCTAATAAGGTGAGTGGATCTTTTGGCTTACTAGTAAAACCTGCTCTGACAACGTTGTCACTTGACCCCATTACTTCAAGAGCAACTCCTCCTAGATATGAATGCAAGACCCCTGGATCAAGAAACAGCGCTTGCCCGGGTTCCAAAGTAAATTTTCTCATCATTGGAATAAGAAGCAATGCCTGATCTTTTGGGTATTTCTCCGCCAATCTTTTTATTGTTGAGATTTCAGAACTAAACATTTCTTCTTCTGCTTCGTAGCAGCGTTGTAAAAGTGCTGTAACCGCTTCTTCGCGATCTTGAGTCAAAATACTTTTCGTCACTTCCGTAAAATCGCCAGAACTCTCCATTACAGATAATAGATCTGAAGCAAAATTGAGATAAGAACAAATTTCAAGAGCCGCAGACACTGACTTAAATCCGCATAGTGCCTCAAACTGTGTAAGAGCACAGATCATTTCTGGTTTAGATCTCTTGTCTTCAAAACCCGAAGATGCTTGGATGACGTTTGGATGCACTTGAAGCGAAAGAGGTTGATCTGCGGCGAGAAATTTTACGAGATAAGGCATCTCTTCTTGAATTTCATTTAATGCCTGCTGAAGAGGCACCTGCCCATGCTCTCGTTCTAGAGTCGCTGGTCCAGAAGGGTGAACTCCGAACCATAGTTCTGCTTCAGGAGATCCAGATGCTTCTATTCCACGAAGTTCAGCTAATGCACTAAGTGATCCCCACTCATATTTCTGCAAATAGCCGTTTATTAAGTCCACAAGACGTACAGGTATTTAGAGGTCAAAAGTTGGACTTATGCCCTCAGAACTTACTTGCTCCATAAGTTTCCCATGCTCGTCTTCAGTTACTGTTTCTGACTCATCTACGAGCATAATTGGGATATTTTCTTTTATCAGATAACGACGACGAAGACGGTCGTTGTATAAGAATTCTGCATCTTCAAAATATAAAAGTGGCCCTTTATCTTCTGGACAAGCCAAGATTTCTAAAAGTTTTGGATCAAGTGTCATTCGCTCTCCTTATAACTCCTTATTTGATTCAATCAACTCTTGAACCTCCTGCAAAGTTTTTTCGTAAGTAACTTCATCTTCTGCTTCTAGATTAAGCCGTAATAGTGGCTCTGTATTTGATGGCCGAAGATTAAACCAACATTTGTCAAATCTCACAGTAAGTCCATCTAGATTGTCTTGATCAGAGTCAGAGTATTTCTTTGATACTTCTTCTATTACTTTGGAAGAATCCGAAACGTTGATATTTATTTCTCCAGAGGAAATGTAAGAATTGAATGGAGCTAACAACTCACTTAATGGCTTCATAGCACAAGATAGTTCTTCAAGAACGACGAGCGCAGCGATAAGTCCTGAGTCCGCTCGGAAATTGTCTCTAAAGTAATAATGCCCTGAATGCTCTCCTCCGAACGCGGCTTGTTCCTCAGCCATGATTTTTTTTATAAAAGAATGACCCACACGAGTACGAACCGGCTTTCCCCCTAACTTAGTTATGGTCTCAGGAACTATTTGAGAGCAAATGAGATTATGAACTATGGTTGCGCCCGGCTCTTCACGTAGGACTTTCTTGGCAACAAGAGCAGTAGTGACAGATCCTGAAACAGGTTGTGCTTTTTCATCAACTAGAAATACTCGATCAGCATCGCCATCAAATGCGAGACCAATATCAGCTTCTGTTTCCAGAACGCGCCTTTGTAAATCAACTAAATTTTCGGGCTGTATAGGATCCGCGGGATGATTTGGAAAAGTTCCATCTAAGTCTTCGTATAGGATTTCAAGCTCAAACGGGAGGTTTTGGAATGCCGCCGGTACAACCATTCCGCCCATCCCATTAGCTGTATCGACAACCACTCGTAATGGACTTAGTTTCTCTTTGTCTATAAAAGATTGAACATGTTTAGCGAAATCTTCTAATAAGTTCAAATGAGAAACACCCCCGTTGCCGTTTCCATTAGGCATTTCAGTTAGAACTTCGTCTCTTATTTCCTTCAAACCCGTATCAAAGCTGATTGGTTTAGCTGAAGAGAAACAAAACTTTATTCCGTTATATCCCGAAGGGTTATGGCTCGCAGTAAAGACCGATCCAGGCAGTTGAAGGTGCCCAGAAGCAAAATAAAGCATGTCCGTTGAGCAAAGGCCTATATCAATAACATCCACACCCTGAGCATTCACTCCTTGAGAAAAAGCTAAAACTAGTTCTTGGCCGCTTGGCCTCATATCTCGCCCAACGATGACAGTTTTAGTTTCCGGCTCATTGCGTTTTATTAGTCTTGCCCAAGACTCACCAATAGATCGCGCTACTTCGGTATTGATCTGTTGCGGGAACAAACCACGCACATCATAAGCTTTAAAGATTGAGGCGAAGTCTTCCATTTTTAAACTTTACTTTCATTTGGAAGCTCAGGGTTTGCAGGGTAAAACCCTTTACTAGCCAACTGACGGACATGAATGAGGTCTCGAAGCAGTCTTAAACCATCTTGAATTGCTCGAACAGTGGTTCGTTCTGAATTCTCGATTTCAACTGGTATTTCTAACAGAGAGAGTCTCCACCTTTCAGCCAAATGAAACAGCTCCACATCGAAAGCAAATCCTTTAATCGTTGATGCATCAAATAGTGCTCTTGCTACATCTGCTCGAAATGCTTTTAATCCGCACTGGGTGTCGCGATATTGACCTAATAAAAGTAGGTGAGTCGCGAAATTCACCATGCGCCCACCAACTCCTCTAAGGAACCCAGCTTTTACAATCGTTCGAGTGTTCATGTGATGTCGGTTGCCTACAACCCAGTCATATCCATTTTCGACTTCAACTAAAAGATTAAAAATTTGCATTGGAGAATACGCCAGGTCTGCATCCGTGAATGCGATTACTCGACCTCTAGCTTTAGCAACCCCGACTCGAAGTGCCGCACCTTTTCCTTGGTTGTTTGGCAAGACAACTATTTGATCAGCTTGTTTTGCAGCGGTTTCCGTCCCATCTTGTGACCCATCGTCCACAACAATGACCTCTAAATCATTATTGATCTTTCCTCCAACCTCTTCGCGAACTCGAAGGATTGTGTTTTCAATTCTGTCCGCTTCCTTATAAGCAGGAATAACAACACTTAATCGGTATTGCCCCACAGCAGGAGGACGTTGTATTGGTTGATCTTGCTCATTCCGGATTGTTCGAAAAATAACTATCCGATAGGAAATTGCTCGAACCAAAGAGGCCCCTATGACCGCTACTAATTTTGCTAAGACTTCTTCTTCAGTCTCCCTACTTGGACCGAAAAGATGAACAACCCCGGTATCAACAAGCCCCGCGGTTACAACCATGAAACCAAAAATTCCAGGTGAACCAATCCATCGGGTAAAGGGGTCGTCAGCCAAGGTAAACAGTCGGTGAAGCGGCCATGCAACTAGGGCTGCTGCATTCAATGCGACTACGTTCGCCAGAAGTAAAGAAGCTCCTGCCTGATGCAAAAGAACGAAAAGGGCGACATCTAAAGTAGTAGCGGTAACACCTACCACTACAAAGCGACGAATTCGAAACTTCATTCGGGAGGGCTTTCTATATCTTCAAACGAAGCTTCCTCCTCATCACCCTTTGCCCATTTTTTCAAAAGTCCATCGACTTGAGATTCTTTATGGTCACTTATTTCAATTGATGGTTGGAATCTCAACTTAAGTAGAAACACTAAGCCAAGGAGTGTCAAAAAAATAGAGAAAATATCTATACCTGTCCGCCCATAAGTGAGAATAACTTGTTCTTCTGTAGGCACTACAACCATGAGATTTGGTGTTGCTCTCCAAGGCCCCTCAGCTCCTTCAACCTCCCAATTCGGGAAGTACGAAACTTTTACAACTACTGGCACCCCTATTTCGTTAACAGTGAATGAAACGCTATCAACACCTGCTACCACTTCAGTCACTTCTATTTCTTTAAGTTTTCTTGCTTCAGGAATTTGATCCGTTTCTATTTGTTGCCACCCCTCTAAGCCTCCAAGTAAACGAGTAACAGATTGGGAACTGTCATTAAATACTTCCACTGAGTGGTCTAGCCAATTTGAATGCTCTACGTCTGTCCATACCGCTGGTTCTACTGTGAGAGGCTCTACTAGTGGAGAATTTTCTACAAGAAAGATTGTCCAAGGTCCTGAGACTGCAATCTCAGTAAGTGCTGGATGTCTTCTTGCTTCTACTACTGGACGTTCTGAAAAGGCGGCATAATAAGTGACACCAAATTGCTGGAGATGGTTTACTCCTTCTCCTAGATTGAATGATCTATATGGGAGACCACGCTGCGCTCGTGATGGTTCCATTGATAGTTCTGACTGCATAAGAAAGTGATACGGAGTTGTTGTAGATGCTTCAAAATAAAGCCCTTCCATGGAACCGATACATCCATCAGTCCAATGAGGCATAAGCATAAGTGCCATGGGAGTTCCATAACGAACAAGGTCTCGGTTGTACTCCCACATGAGCCGACCGCAACCATATGTTTTTGAAACCTCTTCCATGGTGTTAACTAGTGCTCGATGCTCTTCCCAACCACCACCATTAACATCTCCAATTCGTCCTTCGTAACCAGAGAAATTCCAATTAACCCAGCCCCTGCCAAGATTTAATTCCTCTGTTTCAAAACCCATCCATTTATAAGTATTTCCAGTAGTCGTTCCACCAGGTAAAGACCTTAAGGGTAAACCCAAGAGAATTATTAATAGGAAAACAGAAGTTATTGATCCGAGATAGGGGAAAACTTTTCCGATCTTTCTTACCCGACCTGAAACGCCTTCAATCAGCATTCCAATGGTGCGAAAAGACTCCGCAACACCTATTGCAGCTAGCAAGTATGCCCCAAGATAGTAAGCAGGAAGAATTCGTCCGTTATAAAGCCTTCCTTCAGGCAAGTGGATGAAAGCTAGTGCTAAGACAACGAGTGATGCTCCTAAAACAATTCCTAATAGGCGGCGGAATACAACTGAAAAGATAAACCCAATACCAGCTAAAACAAGAACAACCTGGAAAGGAGGACTGTTTGTTAGAAAATCTGCAGCCAGTTCACTGCGATCCCAAAGATAAGATTTGAACCGTGGCAACTTATCCCATGCCATATCATTCAAGTGGTCCCTTTGCCACCAGAACGGCAACACCCAAAAAGCGGAAAGTAAGGCTGAGGTAATTCCTGTCGTTACGATCCATTGGATTCTCTGTTTGCTTGGTTGAAAAAGAATCACTAAAAGAGTTACAACTAGAGCGTAAAACGCAACCAGTAAGTGGCATAACCCAGTGAGTGTTAATAAAAGCGCCGCCCATGCTCTTCCCTTGCCTGTATCCATGCCTCTCATGAGGACTCCGATATAAACAAGACAGAAGGAGACAGCAAGAGCGTAAGCGAATTCTCCTGCCATCGTTGACATGAGATTGCCGCCAAAAATATTGAAAGATCTATCAAAGATAAACGGAAGAGTCGCAGCCGCCATAAGAGCTGGAGCAGGGAAAGGTAGGCCTGAAAGCCGTCCCATAAGCCATGCGGATATCGGCATAAAAACTAAGCCAGCTACTGTGACAAGTTTGATCGCAATGCCATAGTGAATTGGGACAATCAAAATTGTTGCAACTACCAAAACGCCCATCGTTGGAATCCAAGCAAAAGGTCGGTGTTGGAACAAAAGCACTAAGGCAACAATTGCTAGTACGGCTAATGGAATTGCAAGCGGAAGAATCAGCCCCACATTTAATGCAACGATAAGGAGCATTGGGACAATCATGTAAAAGTGGTAGGCAGGAAACCCTGCGTACCAGTCAGGCGTCCAACCAGTAAGCCTAAACCTTGGAATCAGCTCATCTCTAATGAATGCAGGGCCCCAGACGTGAGCGCCTAAGTCTCCTCCTGTTGGCAGCGTTGAGGTAAATAAAACTCCGTTCGGATTCACGATCCAAAGCAAATAAAAAGTCGATAAGGCAACAATTGCCCCTGTGGCCCAATTAGCAGGAGAAGCCTTTCGGACAAGGCTTAGAAGGTCGCGTTCTTTCACAGGTACACCAAAACAAAGACCGTATAGGCGTTAAAGCCTGCGTGCGCCCACATTGCTCTTCCTAGATGACCATCTCGTTGAGTTAACTTTCCTGCTATTAAACCAAATAGTACTAAAGCGGGGAATTGAAGAGGTTGGAAGTGAATTATTCCGAAAAGCACTGAGCTTGCCATCAACGCTGTTCTCTGAGACCAGCGGTCTTGAAATGCCTTTAATGCAAACCCCCGGAAAAATAATTCTTCAACAACTGGCGCCCCTATCACAACTATCAAAATAAGTAAGAAAATTCCCAAACCGTGGGCGCGGCTCGTTAACTCCCGAGCTGGTCCTGATACGTCTAAATCGTCTACAAAAATAAGTGCCGGTAGATACAAGAGTGGGACCAATAGTGCTTGACTGAATACACCGATAAAAAACCCTTGAATACATTGATTTTTTGTTATAGAAACTCTTTTCTCCTGTGCATCCAGTTGTAAGACACCTTTTCTTAGAACCAGTAAAGGAACCCCAAGATTCTCTTTCCAAGAGAGATTGCTGTGTCGAAGAACTACCCATGGGACTCCTAATAAACCAAACCACAATGGGATCTGCAATAAAGCAGTGATCCATAGCGGAATAGGGTCCCAATCTCCGAAGGTAAGAACTAACGATCCTACGATGACTGATGAAACTATGGATAGAACTACGCCAGTTGCGACATGCTTAATTCCCCAAGGTTTTTCATCTGATTGAGAAATATTTTCAACAGAATCCATCGTCAAACACTACACAGAAGAAAACAACCCTGTACCTCAGGGCACTAACAAGTTCTGAGACCTCTAACATTAAAGTATGGCTAAACGTCCTGATGAAATGAAACAACCACCTGAACCGCTTCCAGAAAAAAGTGGGCGCGGTTGGCCTAAATGGAGCATCTGGCTCCTAATGGGTCTTATCGGAGCTTTCATCATCTATCCGGCATTTAACTCTTCAGATGATTCCACTTCAATTCCTTATGACCAATTCCTTTCAAAAGTTATTGCTGAGGAAATAATCGAAATAAATATCAACAACCAAACAGGAAAAATTCAAGCAGAATCTGTCAACGGAGACGAATACAGCACCACTGGACCGCTAGAACTTTCTCCCACTGATCGTCAAATCCTTGATGCAAGCTCAGCAACAGTTGAGTTTAAGACCCCACAACCAGGATTTTTCCAAACATGGCTTCCTCTTCTGCTGCCAGTTTCTCTGATTATTCTTTTCTTTTGGTGGATTAACCGCCGAGCTCAAGGCCAAATGAGTGGGATGATGTCAATCGGTCGCTCCAGAGCAAAGTCGTATTCTTCAGAGCAGCCAGGGACCACTTTCGAAGACGTAGCTGGATATGAAGGGGTCAAACAAGAAATACGAGAAGTTGTTGATTTTCTGAAAGAACCAGAAAAATTTTCCGAAATCGGTGCACGAGTGCCTAAGGGAGTTTTACTTGTTGGCCCCCCCGGTACTGGTAAAACACTTATTGCCCGAGCAGTTGCTGGAGAAGCTGGTGTTCCATTTCTCTCAGTAACTGGATCAGACTTCATGGAAATGTTTGTTGGCGTAGGCGCTAGTCGAGTTCGCGACCTATTTGAAACCGCTAGAAAAATGGGTCGAGCGATCATTTTTATTGACGAACTTGACTCTATTGGCCGTAAACGGGGCGCAGGGCTCGGAGGTGGACACGATGAGCGAGAGCAAACTTTGAATCAAATGCTTTCCGAAATGGATGGTTTTGAGGCAAGCGAGGGAATAGTAATGCTTGCGGCAACAAACCGTCCCGACATTCTTGACCCTGCTTTGTTAAGGCCAGGAAGATTCGATCGCCAAGTAGTAGTCCCTTTACCGGAACTTGAAGATCGCCGCGAGATCCTTGGAGTCCACGCAAAGGGGAAGAACCTTTCTGAAGACGTTGATCTTGATCTTGTAGCACGAGGAACACCAGGAATGAGTGGAGCCGATTTATCAAACCTCATTAATGAAGCTGCGCTTATAGCTGTTCGAAGTTCACAAGATGCTATATCTGCAGAGCACTTTGAAGCAGCTCGAGATAGAACCCTAATGGGTCAGAAACGTGAGTCGATGGCTCTAACATCTGCAGAAAAAGAAGCTATTGCTTACCATGAAGCAGGCCATGCCCTTTGCGCTGCTGTGCTTCCAAATGCCGACCCTCTTCATAAAGTCACCATTATCCCAAGCGGAATGGCTTTAGGAGTAACAATGCAACTCCCAGAAGAAGAACGACATATCTATCGTCAGGATTACATTGAGGACTCTTTAGTGGTTCGCATGGGAGGACGAATCGCTGAGGAGTTAGTTTTTGGAGTTACTTCAACAGGTGCGCAAAATGATCTGGTAGGTGCAACTGAACTTGCGAGAAAGATGGTTCGCGAATGGGGAATGAGTGATCGTATCGGTCCTATGGCTTGGGGAAGCCAGAATCAAGTATTCCTTGGGGACGATCTCATGCAGAGCCGCGATTACAGCGATGACACGGCAAGAGAGATTGATGAAGAGGTAAAGAGAATTCTTCATAACCAGGAAGATCGCTGCAGATCTCTTCTTACAGAAAACCGTAATGCATTGGATCTGATAGCAAGAGCTCTACTAGAACATGAAACAATTTCTGGTGAAGAAGTTATGAGGCTCACTGATCTTGCGGAAAGCACTGATCCGTCGGCGGAGCCAACTACAGAACCATCTCACGCTGACTGATCTAACGTGGATCGATTCTACCTACTTCTTCTAGTAGCTTCAGTTGCAGGAATTCTTGCATACAAATTCCAGCGCAGTTCTTCGGATGCTCCTGTAAGGACCGGATGGTCGATACCTGATCAAGTCAACCGAAAGGACTTTCTTTCACCTGATATTCCTTGGTTAGTCGCTGTATTCACTTCTTCTTCCTGCGATACATGCTCTGAAGTAATATCCAAAGCTGTTCCTCTTGCCAGTAGCCAAGTTGTTGTTCACGAAGTGGAAGCAAAAAAAGATAAAGACCTGCATGATCGTTACAAAATTGAAGCTGTACCGCTGGTTGCTCTTATTGACACACAAGGAGTGGTGAGATCTCATTTTCTTGGTCCTGTAAGTTCTTCGGATTTATGGTCGTCGTTAGCAGAACTCAGAGAATTAGACGATACTGACGCCTAAAAACGATTTAATAAAGATCCCAAAATAAAAATTTTTACTTTTTTCTAGTCGCCCAATTAGACACGAAGCGATTTATATGCCTAAGTTTGATGGAGTTACTCCTTTATGGAATAGCAACGAAACCCCGTAACAAGGCTCTCACGCTAAGTTGCGGGGATTTCTTTTTTTCAAAGAAACTAACGCTCTATTGCTACGACAGAACCCTCTACAGAGACTCCATAAGCATTAACCCAGCCCTCTGGCCCAAGCCACTCCCTGACCACAATCACTGGAGAAGAGGATCCAACTTCAATTAACGCAGTTGTATCAATCTGTAAGGTCGCTCTATCCCCAGGATCAAGTTCAAATGGGTCAGGCAAATTCATGTCTTGTTCAGTTGAAAGAGTTACCGATGAGATGCTTTTTAAACTTGGATTAAAGAGAGTTACTACTGCAGGGTTTCCGGAAGACCCAGACACATTCAAGAACCAACGGGTTGATCCGTACCCGATGGCAGGTAAGACATGAAGCCCAGTAGTTGATGAAATTGAAGAATCCGTAGATTCAATAGACACTTCCTGATCCGAGAATTGGCGAATATACGAAGCAGACAAACTCGGATTATCTAAACTTCGGACATAAAGCGAGTAAGGACCGATGCCTTCAAATCGGGTGTAGTCAGAAAGTCGAATCTCTTCGCGCTGTCCTGCACGTAACACGAAACCAACCGGTTCTACAAATACATCAGGATTTGTGGGCCTTACGACAAGCTCTCCTTCAACTGCTGATTCACTTGGATTCACAATCACGACTGATCCTGTAAATGTTTCCCCGTCAGAGCCAGGCAAGAACAAGTCACCTCCTACCTCAGGAGATCCATAACTTGCGTTAAGACCTTTTATCCCTGACGGAGCTGTTCCATCCGCAATCGTGATTCCAGAAACTATAAGTTGTCCGGAACGAACCTCGATATACGAAGAAAGCAATGCGGTGTCTGGAATCCGTTCGGCGAGATCATAAGTCACGATAGAACGACCTGGTATAACGACCCCTTGAGAGTCAAGGGTCTCCCGTAGTCCTTGATTACCAACAAAAAGTAGATCTGCTACTGCTGTTGCTTGAAATGGATTATAGAGCAGCAACGTTTGCTGCGTCCCTGGACGTTCAGTGGTCCCCCATGGCACGATCCAAGAAGATGAAGCAGTTGTAACACAAGGTCTTTGATCAACTCCTGAGAAGTCGGTGGCTTGCAGCTGTTGCTCTACTAGCACTCCGCCTTGAGGTGCCTCAATAGTGACTCCAACGTATGAAGCAGTGTCTCTTTCTTGACTGGTGAGAATCTCTAGGACCCCTTGTGCTTCAATCTGTATGGATCTTTCTGTCAAACTTCCATCGCTATTGGAAACACTTAATTTGAGACCCTCTGTAATTTCTGGACGCAAGTTGGTAATAGTTATGACTTGTTCATCTATCCCACCAAGTTTGTTTGTCGGCCCGACACAAAACCAAACATCTCCTGATACTTCCTCCACTGAAGAACCGAAAGATAACTCCGAGTAACTTATTGGATCTGCAACTTGCAAACTCTCTTCCTTTTCCTGCGTTTTGAAAACAAAAGCCCCAACTACTAGTGCAGCGACAACAACTAGTGCAGGAAGGCGAACTGCATTCATATCATTTGCTTCTTTCGTTCTGCATGAGACCAACTTGTAAATAGAACAGCGATCATTAGTACAACCAGTTGAATGAGCCGATCAGAACTATCGTCATTTTGACTTAATCTAAGTTGACCGATGGATCCAGAAGCCATCCGAACCGTAGGTTCACCTGAAGGACCGAGGATAGTTTCACCAGAAGATCCCGTTATAGGAACAAATTCCCAGTGTTCAACAGGACCTAATCTCCAGCGATACGCCCCATCTACAATGGATTGAATTTTGAAAGAGGCGTACCCGCTCTCTTCGACCGTCATGGGTACAGTCCGTCCAGTCCCATCTCTTACAACTGCATGAATGGGTTCAATGGCTGTATTGCGGAAAATTTCTAGAGATCCGTTCAAGCCTTCCACTCGTTCAAGGTCTAGTTGTCGAGTAAACGAAGAAAAGTACTCATCTGGCAAAGGTTTAGCAGCATCTCCATAAGGAATAGGAGCAGATCTTTCTATCAGAACTATATGGCTGACTCCCCATGCTCCAACCTGTTCCCCGAGGCGACTGATGTCGCCTTTTAATGTAGATACCACTGAATTACGCAAGTCTGTGATTACGGGTGATTTTGACTCTTGAAAGGGAGATTGATCACTTACGTTTGGATAACCATCTGTAAGAGCTAATCCGGTGCCATTTTGGATCTCTATGCCAGCAGCGGGCAATAAACTCGGGTCCCCAATCCAAAGCACACGACTCGTTGGGGTATCAGTTCGTAAACCTTCTACGTCCTCTTCTCCTAGCAAATAAGGTACCGTGTCTGAAAAATCTTTTTCGGGCAAGCCCCATCTGCCTTCTAGGGAAGCGAACAAAACAGGTATGACTGCTAATGTGAGCGCTCCGGAAAATAAAAAGGCAGTAATATATCTTCGCCGTCTTGTGTTCGTGACCAATTCTTGACCTAGAGATGAAACTCCGGCTGCGGAGGCCAAGGCAACTCCGACTGTTGCCGGGACTATGAGTAACTCTGCTGAAGGTGCCTGGCCAGAGAACCACCCTTGATCAACAAAATAAACAGCGGAAAAGCCTCCAATAATTAAGAACCAAGACCGAACCACTACAGCGAGACGCCAACCACTAGTTCCGAGTAATGAAATAGCGGGAATGGCTAAGAACACCCAAGCTAAGTTTGAGATTCCAAATGTGCCTGTATCGAATCGCAAGAGAGATTCAGGGCCCACATCTCCAATCGGCCAGTTATCAAAAACTAGCCACGCTTCTAACGGCTGTCCGTTTATTAAATCCGCCACGATAGGAAAATGAACTGCAGCTGCTATCACTGACATCCCAATAGATACAAGTACAAGACGAAGCAACCCTGCAGAACTCCCAGCGAAGAGACTTCCTATTAGCAAAGCAGTGATTGCTATTGCGGTTGGAATAACAATTAGTGGTTCAAAGAAGATCGCAAGCGCCAAAAGTAGGCCTGAGGCCGTAACGTCAGACCAGAAATTCCTGATTACTGCTCCTGGACCAGGGTCGCCTCCTTTTTCGCCATACGGAACAACTCCTTGAGCTAGTGAAAGCCGATGAATGATCCAAGGAAGCAGGGCATAGGTGACTAGAGGGCCAAACCTTCCTTCAGCTATTGCATGATAAGGCGTTGGTATGGCTAAGTAGATGGTCACAGCAGCCGCCCGTGATCTTCCCCCTCCAACCGGCTGGACTAGTTGCCATATACCTATTGCTCCAATTGGGAACATCGCCAAGACAACAATTGCCATTACTACTTCTGGGTCAAAGGGGAGGATCCATCCCAAACCACCTAAGAGAGCTAATCCGTCGATCCCGTTATCAAGTATTCCTCCGGCTGTCGATCTCCAACCTGTCCACCAGGAATGAAAAAGATCCAGAGGATTTTCTGGAATCGGTTGAAATCTGCCTACTGCCGGGAGGCCTCTGGTTAATAAATGCCGTGACCCGAACCCTAGAACTGCAATGCCAAAGAGAAGCGCTAGTCCACCGGGCCCAAACAAAGCCACCCAGAAATTTTGCAACCGCGTAGAAATGCTTGATTCTTTCTTTTGTTCTTCAGGTCCTCTCCCAGTTACTACTCTCCTCAGAGAATTTCCAGCCACATCACCAAGAACGTCATCGGAAATACTTGTAGTTGTATTTTTCTTAAAAATAAATGAACGACGAGTTCGAACACTAGGCAAATGGCGGAAGTTCCAAATCCATGCACTTAGTAAAGACTGAGCATGTCGAAATTTTCCTCGAGCCAGTCCATAGATTGTTCCGAGAATAGTGAGGAAAAGTAGCTCTAACGAAAGGACTGATGCTTTAGAAATCGTTTGATTTGCCCAGATCATACGTATCCGATGCCGGGGTCCAAAACGAGTAGAGTCAACGCGCCGCCGTCGTGTCCTTTCCTGCCGTTCAGAAGTCAGTACATTTCGACCTACTGCATTAGAAGCTAAGACAACTTTTGCTCCCAATAGTCGTGCACGCCAACAGAGGTCTGTATGGCCATCTACTAAACCTAACAGTGGGTCAAATCCTCCAATTGTTTCAAATAAATCTTTCCGCACTAAGAACGCTGAAGAGGATGAGGCAAACACTTCCTTTCTTCCATCGTATTGACCTTGATCAATCTCGTTTATTTGATGGCGAGGAACAGTGGTGCCATACCTATCAATTGAAGATCCAACTTCACGAAGAATTTCTGTGTTTTCCCCACCCAAAACTTTTAGACCCGCTATCCCTGCATTTAGTTCAAGAGCTGATTCGACTACACGGCGAACCGCGGTTGCATCGAGCACAAGGTCATCAGTGATAAAGAAGTAAAAAAGATCCTTTTCAGATGCATTTAAGTTCTTTGGAGTAAGAGCACTAAACCCTGGAGATCTCTTCAAATGCAGAACTCTGCTTTGAGGGAGCAGTGACTTTACTTTTTCTTCGATAACTGCGCGTCTAGTTGTATCTACGACAGTTACTTCAAGGGATGCATAATCTTGTTCTGCTATCCCTAGAAGCACCTCTTCAAACCATTCTCCAGGGTTATGGGTCACCAAAACTAACTGGACTTTGGGAACAAAAACGTCCCCAGAAGTGGTTGGAGCTAATTCTTCAGGTTGGTTTGATTCTTTCAAAACTTTCACCTGTATCGGACCTTAGCGCTACTAAGGGTGTTGAGGGAGGCAGTCTGGCGTACAGTTTCTTCTGTGATACAAATCTATACACTTTCTCGCTAATGAAAGCATTAGTTACTGGAGCCGGCGGTTTCGTTGGTAAATACCTTATTAGGCACTTGGAAGAATCTGGAGATGATGTCGTTCAGACGGACATTATTTCTGGTGGCCCTGACTTAAGTGATTTAGACGGATTTACTGAATTGATACATGACGCCGCTCCTGATGTTATTTTCCATCTGGCTGGGCAAGCTGATGTTGGTCGATCATGGGATCATGTCGCTGAAACATTTAAATCAAATACCGAGGGCACACTAAATGTTTTGATGGCTTCTCGGTCCTTGAATAGCGCCACACGAGTCATAACAGTAACGAGTGCTGATATTTATGGCGTTGTTGACTCTAATCAACTGCCTCTAGATGAGAATGCCCCCCTCAGACCGGTTTCTCCTTACTCTGCTTCTAAAGCTGCTGCTGATTTGTTGGCTCTTCAGGCCTATCTCGGTCACGATCAAGAAGTAATTCGCATACGCGCTTTTAACCATCTAGGGCCTGGCCAAAGCGAGAAATTTGTATGTTCCGCCCTAGCAGCTCGAATTGCACATAATGAAATTAACGAAGTCTCTGAATTGTCTATTGGGAACTTAAGCGCTCGCAGAGATTTCACTGATGTTAGAGATGTTGTTCGTGCTTACCGCTTATTAGCGCTTCATGGGAAAGCAGGTGAGTCCTACAACGTGTGTAGTGGGTCGTCTACTAGCATTGAAGTGGTTGCTGAGAAACTATTAAGTCTTTCGCAATCGCCAATGAAACTAGTTGTTGATTCGAGTCTTCTTAGGCCTATAGACCTGCCAGATTTGTGTGGAAACCCATCAAAAATCCGAAAAGATACGGGCTGGTCGCCAGAAATTCCTTTGGATCAAACTCTTTCTGATTTACTTGAATACTGGCGTTTGCAACTTTCCTTGGCAGAATGACTATGGACCATATTGATCCCATCAAAAGAACTAAGAGAAATCTAGGGAATGGAAATGAGTAAAAAGGCACTAATTACGGGTATCACCGGACAAGATGGTTCCTATTTGGCTGAGTTGCTTCTTTCCAAGGGATACAAAGTAGTAGGAATGGTTAGAAGAAGTTCAACGGTGAACTACGAACGAATCGGTCATTTAATGGACGACATAGAGTTTGTTCCGGGCGATCTTCTAGACCAAATGTCTTTGGTGGAAGCACTTGAATCACATAAGCCAGAAGAAGTTTATAATCTTGCAGCACAATCATTCGTTCAAACTTCTTTTACTCAACCAGTTCTTACTGGAGAAACCACAGCGCTTGGAGTAACAAGACTGCTTGATGCAATTAGAGTCGTTGATCCAAGTATCCGCTTCTACCAAGCTAGTTCCAGCGAGATGTTTGGGAAAGTACATGAAGTTCCACAAACAGAGTCAACGCCATTTCATCCACGCAGTCCTTATGGTGTAGCTAAAGTTTATGGCCACTGGATAACAGTGAACTATCGTGAAAGTTATGACCTTCACGCGAGTTCAGGCATTCTATTTAACCATGAGAGCCCTCGCCGAGGTTTAGAATTCGTTACTCGAAAAATCACTCATGGAGTTGCAGAAATAGCTCTTGGACATGCCAGTTCGCTTTCCTTAGGTAACTTAGATGCCAAACGAGACTGGGGATTCGCGGGAGACTACGTTGAAGCGATGTGGCTTATGCTTCAGCAAGAAAATCCCGGAGATTTTGTTATTTGCACGGGTGAAACTCACTCCGTTAAAGAATTCTTAGAATTGGCCTTCAATCATGTAAATCTTTCTTATGAGGACCATGTAACTGTTGATGAGAAGTTTTTTAGGCCAGCCGAAGTTGATCTTCTTGTTGGAGACGCTTCTCTCGCTAAGAAAGAATTGGGATGGGCTCCAAAGACAAGTTTTGCTGATTTAGTAACAGGTATGGTCGACTCAGACTTGCAGTTACTAAAAGACAACCCAAAACAAAGATGATTGTCACCCTTGCTGGTGGAGTAGGAGCCGCTCGTTTCCTTAAAGGGCTAAGCCTTATAAAAGAGCCAAGCGAGTTAAAAGCAATAATAAACACGGCAGATGATGTTGTTTTACACGGGTTACATATATCTCCAGATATAGATACAGTCACGTACTCACTGGCTGGGGTTGATAACCCTGAAACAGGATGGGGCATCATTGAAGAATCCTGGAATGTGATGAAGTCTTTGGATTTTCTCGGTGGAGCCACTTGGTTTCAACTCGGAGATAAGGATCTTGGAACTCATCTCTTCCGAACAAATAGATTGTCTGAAGGGGGTTCTCTGACAGAGGTCACTGCTGAAATTGCTTGCAAATTTGGAATTGAAGTCAAATTATTACCTATGAGTGACAGCAAGATTTCTACCTTTGTCACACTGGCTGAAAGCGGAGAGGAAATAAGTTTTCAAGAATATTTTGTCAAATTAAAGCATGCGGTTGCTGTCGAAAGTGTTCGATTTGAAGGATCTCAGCAAGCAAAACCAGGCCCTGATGTAATTGAATCGATTCATAAAGCAGAAAAAATTGTTATCGCTCCATCAAATCCGATTGTTTCTATCGGACCGATATTGTCAATCAGTGAGATTAATTCCGCTATAAAATCTAGACGTGAATCAACTGTAGCGATTTCACCAATAATAAATGGCTTAGCTTTAAAAGGTCCAGCTGACCGTATGATGAGCGAACTCGGGCATGAACCTTCAGTTCTTGGTATAGCGCATCTTTACAAAGATCTTGTCGCTACTTTAGTAATTGACAAGGCTGACGAAACCTACAAAGAGTCAATTGAGTCTTTAGGAATGCGTTGTCTAGTAACGAACACAGTAATGAGTTCGCCCTCGGTTTCTGCATCTTTGGCCTCAACTGTGTTAGATGTTTAGTGATGCTTAATATCTTTCCTATTCCTGGTCTTCCTGAGATTAAACCTGGTGATGACTTAGCTGAACTAATTTTCCAATCCTGCAAGAACACTCAAATTGAGATCCTTGATGGTGACGTCTTAGTTGTGACTCAAAAGATTGTCTCTAAAGCGGAAGACCAACTCGTTGAAATAGATCCCGAAATAGGACATAAGCCTCTCGTTGAAGAGGAGTCCGTTCGGATTTTGCGACGAAGAGGTGAGTTGATCATCTCAGAAACCAAGCATGGATTTGTTTGTGCGAATGCTGGAATTGATCTCTCGAATGTTGAGCAAGGACAAGCTGCTTTGTTGCCGGTTGACTCAGATAAGTCCGCACGAAGAATACGAGACGCTCTCTCTCATCGTTACTCACTGGATGTCGCTGTGATTATTAGTGATACTTTTGGACGCCCATGGCGCCGAGGAGTAACCGATGTCGCTATTGGATCTGCAGGATTGCTGCCGGTAGTTGATTTGCGCGGCACCACTGATGCTTTGGGGAGGGAGTTACAAGTTACTGAAGTAGCAGTTGCAGATGAACTAGCTTCTGCTGCAGAACTGGTTATGGGAAAGTCAACAGGTGTTCCTGTCGCGATTTTGCGGGGAGTTGATCCAGAATGGTTTGGCGATGGGAGTGTAAAAGATGATTTATTACGTAAACCTAACGAAGATCTTTTCCGCTAGTTCTCTTTAAACCACTCAATAGTACGCAGAAGTCCTTCTTCAAGAGAAATGTTTGAATGCCAACCCAATGCTTCTTGAGCATAGGTTGGATCAAGAGCTGACCGGTCTAACTCTCCTGAGCGAGATGGAAGGTGTTGCGGCTGTGAGGAGCTTCCAATCAATGAAGCCATGCTTTGGTAAAGACTATTTACGGAAGTCTCTATGCCTGTTCCAATGTTGCAGAATTTTATTCCTTCAATTTCTGATGCTTGTATGAAAGCGTCAACCGCATCATCTACATAAACAAAGTCGCGAGTCTGTTCACCTGTGCCGAAAATTGTGGACTCTTCTCCGCGTAACAGCTGCCCGGCAAAAATCGCTATTACTCCAGCCTCACCATGTGGATCTTGTCTAGGCCCATAAACATTTGCTAGCGCTAAGGCCGTTCCATCTAACCCATATAAATCCTCATAGGCAGCAAGGTAATTCATAGTCACCGCTTTAGATATTCCGTAGGGGGTTCCTGGGTTCGGGCTCAATGACTCTTTAAAGGGTAAAAGTGCAGGGTCTTGGGCCCCGTAAAGAGTTCCGCCACTTGCAGCAACTACGACTTTGTTCGCATTGCTCTTACGAGCTCCTTCTAGAACTCGCAATGTTCCCATAATATTTGTCTCAGCATCTAGCATCGGATCGCTGACAGAATGCCTCAAATCAACTTGGGCTGCTAAATGAAATACGGTCTCTGGTTTCAGATCCGCAATGACTTCAGTGACTTCACGACTACGAACATCAAGCTGTTCAAATTGAAGTCTTTCTTCGCCATACTTCCTAGATTCATTGAGATTAGACAAATGGCCAGTAGTCAAATTATCAATCACTACAACGTTATTTCCAGTAGCAAGTAAGCGATCGACTAAAGACGATCCGATGAATCCTGCTCCACCAGTAACGATTGCAGTATTTCCATTCATCATCTGGCCAAAGTGCTCTCAGTAATTTCTTCTCCTTGTTGAACATTAACTCCATGTCCAACAATTGAAAAAGAAGTAATGTTTGCGTTTTGACCTATTGAAGATTGAAACCCAATAACTGAATCAGAAACAATTGCATCTCGTTCTACCCGCACTCCTTCTAATAGTACTGATCCGGTTACTTGAGCACCTTCTTCAATGACTACTCCGGCTCCAACTACCGAGTGTTCCACCGCTCCACTTATAACTGCTGTTGGGTCTATTCCACTATCTGTGAAACCTCGCACACCTCCTTCAAGTAGGTCTAGTTGTGCTTGAATGTATGTAGCTGGAGTGCCGGTATCTATCCAGTAGCTTTCTGATTGGAAAGCGAAAAGTGCAGAATCCGAAGCAAGGCTAGGAAATGTCTCTTTTTCTATCGATACTCTTCTACCTTGAGTTATTCGATTGAGAACTGAAGGTTCGAGAATATAAGTGCCAGCATTAATCCAATTAGTTGGAGAATCCTCTGCTAAAGGTTTTTCAATAAAACCCAGAACTTGACCTCTTTCATCTGTCGGAACCACGCCGTACCGTGAAGGGTCGTCAACGGTGGTCAGGTGGATTGATGCTTCTGCACCTACCTCTTCATGAAACGAAATCAAGCTCTGTATATCTAGATCAGTTAACACGTCACCGTTAAGCACGAGAAAAGTTTCTTCAATATTTGCCGAATCTGCTGCAAAGCGAATCGCTCCAGCTGTGTCTAAAGGCTCGGGCTCAATTGCATATTGAATCGGCACTCCATTGCAATGTCCTTCGGGGTAAGCCGATTGAAAGACATCTGGAGCGAAGCCTAAAGATAGAACGACTTCTGTAATCCCATGACTTGCTAAATTCTCTACAACATGCTCAATCATTGGTTTACCAACTATGGGGAGCATTTGTTTTGGCATATTGAGAGTAAGGGGTCTTAGTCGGGTGCCAAACCCGCCTACAAGCACAACCGCTCTCACGGCGCCTCTTACCCCTCGGATGTAGTAGTAACTACGTTCGAATTATCTGACTGTATTGCTCGAGGATCAACAGTTTCTAAGAACGTATACCGTTCAGGTCGAGGTGGGGGCGGATCAACATCTTCTGGAACAAACGCAATGGTGAACGCTTCAAGATTTTTCAAGTATCTAATATCAGCTATTCCCTCTGTGAAGATCTCCGGTTCGCGATCTCTATCTTGAGCATCAAAACGCGCAACTTTGAGAACTGTTGGTTGCCCATTGCAATCTTCGCCTTCAGAAATAACTTCTCCGGTATCTAACTGGAGAGAAGAATCATTTATTAACCCTCCATAGGCGCCAAAGAATTGGCCGAAATCTGCTTTTTTACCAGATGCTTCTGAGTTGAAAGGGTGAATATGCATGAGCCCATCAGCATGAGTGTGTATACCGTTTCCAGCAGTTTCGTTGACTATCTTTCCACGCCAATCTTCACACACATAAATGTCATAAGCGGAGTGCCAATGGTCGTCTCCAACCCGAGGAGCCGAAGTGGCCTCTCGAGCGCTACGTGACCATACAACTAAAAGCAAACCAAGAACTAAAACCAGAGTAAGCGCTATCGGATAACCAATTGGTCTTCTTTCCCCACTACCGCTAGTCCCACCAACACGAGCAGCGCGCGCTACTTTTTTACCTGATTCTCCACGTGCCATAGTGCTTTACGTTACAGGTATAAACAATGGTTTGTTTCGTTATTGCGTTATATGCGTTACTTATTCAAACGTTCCAGTAAATCTTTATAGATTTCTGCAACAATTTTTGCCGTGGGTTGCTTCTCTATCCATAATCTACCCATGGTTCCCATTTCGGTTCTCTCCGCCGAATTATCAATCAATCTTTCAATAGCAGCAATAAACTCTTCAACCTCCTCGGGTTTGACAGCTATCCCTGCTTTTGTTTCAGAAAGAACTCTTGATAGTTCAGTTTCTGGATCCACACTTGCTATAGCTGGTCGACCTGCTGCAAATATGGAATAAATCTTTGATGGAAGACTGCTTGTTCCTAAGCCCTGTTTTAAAAGCACGACGTGAATGTCCGCCGATGCAAGTACCTCTGGAAGGCGATCAATTGGCTGAAAGCCAGTGAATACAAAATTCGGAAGATCTTTTACCTTTCGCTCTAACTCTTTAGCGGCTACTCCTCCGCCGTTTATTACATATATAACGTCATCGCGATCTTGATGGCGGTTGGCGGCTTCAATGAGTAGATCTAGGGACTGAGAATGACCAAGGTTTCCTGCGTACATAATTACTATCCGGTCACCTAGACCTAGTTCTTCCCGGTAGACGGTGTCTTGGTTTAGAGGAAGGATCTTTTCTGTATCAACAAAGTTGGGAATGACTACAACTCTTGAGTCATCAAATCCAGTTTTTGATTTGACATTTTGTGCTAAATCCTGAGAAAGAACTGAAATAGCATTGGCTTTTTTATAACAAAAAAGTTCTAATTTTTCAAAAATACTGATCAAACGAGGAGACTTTATCGCTCCTACTTGAACCGCCACATCAGGGAATATGTCTTGGACATTAAGCACAAGTGGGCAGCGATGCCTTCGAGAAGCCATCCATCCAACAAGACCAAGAGTTAAAGGAGGAGAAATCGTAATTACTGCATCAAACTTTGTTCGATTAAACAAAGCGGGTATTGCACTCAAGACTGTGAATCCTGCAAAGCCTAGTGATCTTGCAACTAAAGAATTTTTTGAAGACGGAAAAGGATAACAACGAGTAACTTTCCCGTATTTCTCAGAATCAGTTTTGATAAAACGATGTAAACCTTTAATGTTCCATTCTTTAGCTACCTTATGCTTTTCATACCAAGGCAAAGAAGTAATCACATGAATGTCTATTCCTGCTTGACTTAGTTCTTCCAAAATTGCGGAAATAATGACACCCGTTGGGGCGGTGTCTGGTTCTAAATGTGGAGAAATAACTAGGAGTCGCATTTACTGATTATTTCTTGATAAAAGTTGATGCCAGGCTCTTTCTAGTTGTTCAGCCGAATTCTCCCATTTATATTTCTCTGCCCTCATTAACCCTTGTGACGCGGCTTCAAAGCGTTCCTGCTTATTGAGAATCACTCTTTCAAGCGTGCGCGCCCATCCTTGAACATCTTCGGGGTGAACTGTCAAATTTGGTTCGTTAAGAATCTCTTCGGCGGGCGTGTCTGAACTAACCACAACAGGAACTCCAGCTGCCATTGCTTCAAGAACTGGGAGTCCAAATCCTTCATAAGTTGAGGGAAAAGCCAAGACAGTTGCTGTTTCTATAATTTTTTTCATGACTTCGGGTGAGACTCGTCCCGTTCGTTCAATACGATCGACATGTCGAGACTGTTCAATAGCCTTTACAATCTCTGGTTCTGCTCTTCCAGCAGCCCCAGTCAAAATCAACTGAACTCCTAGATGACGATCTGCTATGTCTTCAAACGCCTTAATTAGGACTAAGTGATTCTTATGTGGATAAGTCGCTGCAGGATAAAGAATTACTGGAGTCATGTTTGGTTCAGCAGGCTGCTTAGCTATTTCTTGAACTCCGGAAGAGACCGTAACCACCTTTTCGGGATCAATGGGGAACCCTGTCCGAATGCGTTCTGCCACATAATCACTAACCCCTACAACGATGTCTGCTCGGCGAATAGATCTAGGAATAGCCCATGACAGATAAGCGGCTTTAATCGGAGAGAAATTTGCAGGATGATCTAATGGCTGTAAGTCATGAATAGTAACAGCCGATGGTTTGTTGGTTCGAAACGGTAATCGTCCACCTAGGTGATGTACTGCAAGTGCTGATTTAGTTTTGTTTTTCAGCCAAGTTGATTCCGCTAATACTCTTCGAGAGCGGACAACTCCGTCTATGGGGCAAGAAACGATTTCAAAACTTTCAGCTAACTCTGGGTGTGCTTGCTCAAAGGAGTTGACTGTATACAAAATTGGGCGGATATCTGATGATCTGTACTTAGAGAAAGCGAGCAGGGTTCTTACTGCATATTCTTCTGCTCCACCGATGCGTCCCGGCACAATTGACAATAAATTAACTGCTAAATGAGGCTGAAAATTCATTATTTTCCTTGTTGTCCCGCGGCTTAAATAAACTTATCCCTTACCACGGTATACCGGCTAAAGGTACCCGACGACGAAAGGGAGAGACTTTGGCAGGTACCCTCCTTTTATGGAGAACTTTGAGTGGAAGCAAATCAACAAAAGAAAGCATGCCATTGAACTGATTTCATCTGCTCCTTCAGATCTACTTAGGGTTGCTCCACCTGAAAATGTAAAAGGCTGGAATAGAGTCTCTATTAAATCCAATGTTGAAAATCAGTTCTTATCTGGGGCATCTATTACGGATAGTTCGGGCGAACGATATCGGTTTAGAAAAAACCGCCGTGGAAACTTTGATCAGATCTTTAACTTCTCGTCAGAGGAGAAACAGATAGAAGTCACTGGGCTAACGCTAACTTCTGTACAAATAGTCATTTATCGCTCTTCTCCATTAAGACTTTTAAACCGAGTAGTGCTATCTGCCATACTTGATGTCTTGCGGTTAGGTGTTCGCCGACGGAACTTAAGAACGGTCTTGCAAATCATCCGGGCCAGAGACCTTAGAAGTTTTCGAACTCGTCTAATTCAAAGATATAACCAAGCTCCTTTGGCCTCGAGTATTAATGACGGGATTATTTCTCCTGATGTGTGGATGGAAAGATTTATGTCGTTGGACTCAGAAGACCTCATGTTCATTGATGAATCAATCAATCTTCAGCAACTTCCTTCTTTCTCATTTGTTCTTGTTAATTCCAACGAATATGAAAATGTAAAACAAACAAATGGGATTGAGCGCCAACGACTCCCCGTGTTGGAAACTCTACTTTTAGAGAACTTTGACTCTTTGGATGTCACCCGGGCGGGAAAGTGGTTTGTTTTTCTTGACGCAGAAGCTGAAGTCCATGAAGCTACTACCTTTTCTCTTGCTAGCCATGCAGAGAAAAATCCAGAAGTACGAATGATCATTCCTGATTCTGCTGAGAAAAGCGGAGAGGTTTTTACCGGCATACGAGCTAATCCACCGTGGAATTTAGATCTTATTCTTGGCGGAGAAGGAGTGGGGCCACTTATTGCTATTCATCATTCTGTTATTTCGGAAATAGCCAAAGAAGGTAAGAATTTTTCTGAATTAAAGAATTTGACTGAAATTGCTTTAACCGTTTATGCAGATTTTGGTGACGAAATTATAAGTAGCCTTCCTCTTGTACTTAGTTCTGTGCCAGAACAACATAAACAATTTCTTCTAGATGCAACAATCACTAACTACCTCAGCGAAGTCAGCGATGAAATTTCTGTGTCTCAAGGGTCCTGTTTAAACACGCGGCGGATTCATTGGCCTCTTCCAAAACCGGACCCGAAAGTGTCAATACTGATTCCTAGTAAGGATCAATCAGAATTTCTTCAGCGTTGCTTAAGTGGAATTTATGAGTCAAGTACTTACTCAAATTTTGAAGTAATTGTAATTGATCACCAAAGTAGCGAAAAAAGTTCCCTTGAATTACTAGAAAAAGTAGACAAAAGAAGAGACACACGGGTTTTGAAATTTGAGGGAGATTTTAATTTTTCATTGATGAACAATATTGCAGCAAGCGCTTCTACTGGGGACTACCTATGTTTGTTAAACAATGACATAGAAGTGCTAGGCAGCGACTGGATGCAAGAATTGGTTTCTCATGCCAGCAGGGAAGATGTAGGAGTGGTCGGTGCTCTACTCCGCTATCCAGATAAAACCATTCAGCATGCAGGGTTGAGTCCGAACTTAGGAAGTCTTTTTGGTCATGCCCACAAATATTTTCCTGTCGAAAACTTTGGTTATCGCAACAGACTGGCTATCGCCCATAACGTTGCTGCAGTTACCGGAGCATGCTTGATGACGTCAAAGGAATTATGGGACGAACTGGGAGGCATGAACCAGGAACTCGCTGTCGCTTACAACGATGTGGATTACTGTCTAAGAGTAAGAGAGTCTGGGTATCGCGTGATGTGGACTCCATTCGCCGAATTAATTCATCATGAATCTTTAACTCGCGGCTACGACGAGCACCCGAAACAAAGAGAGCGCTTAGCTAAAGAGTCTGATTTGTTTATTAGCCTTTGGGAAGATTCTTTGAAGAATGATCCTGCTTACTCTCCAAATCTGACCTCAGAAAGTACAAATTTTTCTTTGTCAGACCAGCTTGGTGTTTTGCCGCCATGGAAAGACCGGCCCTAGTCGCAAGTAACGCCCTCGGGAGGGATTCCATTTACTCCTTCCACAGAATTTCGAATCTGCAATCTTCTAGGACTCATTATGAATGAACCCTCAGACCCAAATACCGAAAATGCATTTTCATCTGTGCCCGAATTCAAATAAGTTTCTGCGATTGACTCAATTTCTTCAGTGGCTGCTGGTGGCCAATTGAGTCCTTGAAAATCTGCTCCCAGCACTAATTCCACAGGGCCAGAAAAACCATTAACAAATTCAAATTTAGGAACAGGCGTAACTATTCGGCCTACGAAGACCGAGTCCTCGAATTGTTCGGGAGATGAACGAATTACAGTTTCATTTTGAAGATCACTTTGTACCGTCTGCACAATGAATCCACCATCAGTTAAGTAATCTTCGACTGTTGCGACTATTCCATCATCTCTTGCGTTAACAAGAAGAATGGGAACGTTTTCCGCCAAAGTATACGAACCGCGAAATACATCAAATGCAGACTGCCAACCTTCCCCTTTTTGGAGTACCGAAAGTTCGCCAATTTCTGCATCAACAACAGGAAGTACATGTCGAATTACTTGGTCACTGCTCACACTCGCAAAAGCCTGACCAAGATCTACTAGCTCTCCCAAAGTTAACCGTTCATCAAATACAACCATTTCAACAGCTGCTTCAAGCAGTGCATCGTCAGTCAGCAGATTTGAAATACCTTGATTAACCAATTCTTCTAAAATTCTTATCATGAATTCTTGCTGTCGCTGATTTCGTTCCATGTCATTTGAAACTCCGACCCGACGCCACCAACCATCAACAAGAGCCTCTAATTTTCGGCTTCTCACATAAGCCAAGGAAGTTCTTCCATCAAACTCGCTACACCCTGAATTATTCACAGATAATTTTGAGGAGAGGTCTCGTATCGGGTACTCAAACCACATTGAAACTCCACCAATTAAATCAATAAGTTGTTCGAATCCTAGAAAATCCATCACAACGAAATTGTGGATTGGTACGTCAAAATTGACGCTAACGGTCTCTACGAGAGTGGGGGCTCCCTTTTCTAAACCGCCCACAAGCATGGCTGAAGCAATTTTTTCTTCGCGGATATAGTCGCCCTGACTATAAATAGGAAGATAAAGATCTCGTGGGATTGACATCATATTGATCAAGTTGTTTACCGGATCAACTCGCACAAGCATAATTACATCCGCTAAGGCATACCCTTCTGGATGATCTCTATGAGAAGCAGGATCAGAGGGATCTAGCCCTACAGCGCTATCCGTTCCAATGATTAGGAAGTTACGGGAAAAAGCTGGGTTAACTGCTACAAGTGGGGAGTCAGAATTTTCTTGAATCTCAAGTTCTTCTGTTGGTATTTCAGCTAAGACTCCTGAGGGAACCTCAATGCGTACAATGCTTCCGACTGCATCATCAAACTTGTTGAGTCGTACTGATGCAAATATAAGAACAGCGACAAACGAAAGGCTGAAGACGATAAGAGTCCTCTGCGGCCAAGTGCGTCGGAATTTCTTGGGTTCTAGAGAAGGCACAAAGAAATGGTATCAGTGACCATTCCTTACCCGGTGTCGCGTCTACGCTACTAACTATGGATATTTCTGGAGTTTCGTGGGTGAACGGTTCTTTAATTGAACCGGGCCAGAAAGCAATCTTGCCTAATGACCACGCTGTAATAGTTGGAGATGGAGTTTTTGAGACGCTTCAAGTCCATGAAGGGAGACCTTTTGCTCTTACACGACATTTGAAACGCCTGAAGAACTCATCTGAAGGGCTTGGGCTATTACCCCCAGATGAAAAAAAGATCAAAGAAGCTATAGATGCTGTGCTGCATGCTGATCCGGAAGCAGGATTAATTCGCGTCACTTGGTCGAGCGGTTCAGGCGTTCTTGGTTCGGCCCGCGGAAATAATCCGGGAACTCTTATAGTCGCTACTCAAGGAAGGAAAGTCTGGCCACCCTCTGAATGTATTCATATTGTTCCTTGGCCTCGGAATGAACGTGGTGCTCTAACTGGACTAAAAACTACTTCTTATGCAGAGAATGTCTTGGCGCTAGAAAGAGCTCATCAGCGTGACTGCGATGAAGCTCTGTTCTTGAACACAGGAGGGCTTTTGTGTGAAGGAACCGGAACTAATATTTTTCTTGTTATTAATGAAGAGTTAGTTACCCCGCCACTTGCTTCTGGATGCCTGGCAGGCATAACTAGAGAACTTGTCTTAGAAATTGCGGAAGTGGTTGAGCGTGATATCACTCCAGAGGAACTGAGTGATTGCAGCGAAGCTTTTCTTACTTCTTCAACTCGTGATTTAAGTCCAATTTCTAGATTTGACGATCTTGTTCTGCCCTTCTGTCCCGGTTCAACCACGAAAAAGATAAGTGAAGCTTTTAGCGAACTTAAATCCTCTAAAACGGATCCGTGAATTAAGCCTCGCGTAGGTGTACGACATCGCCGGCGAGAACGGAATACTCTTTCACTCCATCGCTGATGATAAGCGCTCCTGATGGATCTAGATCCACTGCTTCGCCTTCTATATCTCCGGAGTGTTGTTGAACTAAGACTCTTTTGCCTATAGTTGCTGATTTTTTAAGTAATTCTTTACGGAGTAATTCAGGTCCATTTGGATTCTCTAATTTATTAAGTTGATTTTCGAACTCCAGAAGGACCGCACACAAGAGGTCGTTAGGTTCTATATCTAAACCGACTTCTTTCAAGGACGAGGCTTCAAACGGGACCTCGTCTTTTGAAGTCGGCCAAGCCACATTACATCCCATTCCGATAACAAGCTTCTGAGAGAGGTCATCTACTTTTACTGATTCAGCAAGAATTCCAGCGATTTTCCCTCGGTTCTTTCCACTTAACCAGACGTCATTTGGCCATTTGACTTGACTGTCTACGCTGTGTCCAGCAAGGACATTTACGAGACTTAATGCAAGAGCAGGAGTAACCAGCGGAAAGCTTTGGGGCAGGATTCTTGGTTGAATTAAGATGGAAAATAAGAGGTTAGTTTCTGGTGGGGCTTCCCAAAGTCGATCTAATCGCCCTCTTCCTTTTACTTGATGTCCAGTAGCTAAAACCAGCCCGTCTTCTGCTCCTTGACTGGCTTGAGAAATCAAATCTGAATTAGTTGATCCTGTCTGTGAGACATAGTAAATGGCCTTAAATCGCGTATTAATTAGGCTTTTGCCTATTAATTCCAATTCTTTCCATGTTTGGTGGTTTGAGTTGCCGTTCATTTATGTAACCATTAGAGGGTGTTTTCAAAAGTTTTAATCGCTAATCGAGGCGAAATCGCAGTTCGTGTAATTAGGGCATGCCGGGAACTTGGAATTACTTCGGTTGCTGTTTACTCAGATTTAGATCGTAATGCTCTCCATACTCGACTTGCAGATGAAGCATACGCCTTACCGGGGCAATCTGCTGCAGAGACGTATCTGAATACGGAATCTATTCTGAAGATTCTTGAAGAATGTGAAGCAGATGCTGTTCATCCCGGGTATGGGTTTTTTTCCGAGAATGCCGACTTCGCTCGAGAGATAGAGAAGAAAGGTATTAAATTCATTGGGCCTCCACCTGAATCCATTGAGGTAATGGGGGACAAAATTAGTGCACGCCAAGCAGCGGAAAATGTTGGAGTCTTAGGAGTCCCTGGCACAACTGAACTAATTACTTCGCCTGAACAGGTGCATTCTTTTGCGGAAACGTATGGATATCCAGTGGCTATAAAAGCTGCTTACGGCGGAGGGGGGCGAGGAATGAAAGTCGTATCGGCTCCTGAGGAAGTTGAGTCCGCTATAGATTCCGCTCAAAGAGAATCTCTCGCCTACTTTGGTAGGGACGAACTATATATGGAGAGATATTTAACTGCTCCTCGCCATATAGAGATTCAAATTCTTGCCGATGAACATGGCAATGTTATTTATCTTGGCGACCGAGATTGTTCGGCGCAGCGAAGACACCAGAAACTTATTGAAGAGGCACCTGCTCCGGATATTCCTGAGTCTATAAAACAAGCCATGGGTGAAGCTGCGGTGAAAGTTGCGAAGGGATGCGGCTACACGAACGCTGGCACCGTTGAGTTCCTTTATGAAGATGGTGAATTTTATTACTTAGAAATGAACACTCGTCTGCAAGTTGAACACCCAGTAACCGAACTCGTAACGGGAATAGATCTAGTTGAACAACAACTTAAAATTGCGGATGGGTCTCCCTTAGATATCTCTCAAGAAGATTTAGAGATACGAGGACATGCTATTGAAATACGTATTAATGCTGAGAACCCTGCAGGAGGGAGTTTTCTTCCTTCTCCTGGAAAAATCACTGAACTCAGTCCACCAGATGGCTTTGGAGTCCGATTTGATTCTGGTTACGAATCGGGAGATGAAATAAGTCAGTTTTACGACAACTTGATAGCGAAACTCGTCGTGTGGGGCAAAGACAGGGTCACTGCGATCAATCGTTCCCTAAGAGCCTTAAGCGAATTAGAGGTTAGTGGAGTTGCTACAACAATCCCTGCAGATATAGCGATTCTTGAGCACGAAGATTTCCAATCTTGTTCTCATTCAACTAAATGGGTTGAAGATTCTCTTGATCTATCTGGAATCAGCAGCGAAAAAGAGTCTTCAAAGCAGGAAGATTCCCAGTCAACTCTCAAGAAAGAGACAACTGTTGAGGTAAACGGGAAAAGATTTGACGTGACGATGTGGGTTCCCGACAACTCAGGTGTTGAGCGTAATGTCAAAAGACGGTCGCAAGGGAAAAAAGCAGCAAGTGGCTCGGGGACTAACGAAGTTCGAGTTCCTATGCAAGGAACAATTATCAAAGTCCTTGTTGAAGTTGGGGATTCCGTTGAGATAGGTGATCCGATTTGTGTTTTAGAAGCCATGAAAATGGAAAACAATATCCTTGCTGAAAAAGCAGGAAAGATAATGGAAATACGGGTATCTTCAGGAGATTCTGTCGGAAACGGCGATGTTGTAGCTGTAATTGAATGACAAAAATCAGCCGGAAATTAGCGGAGATAAAACTCTCTTGTATTCCTCTAGATTCAACTCAAACGACAACTCTTCGGCGCGCTGGTAACCATCACTAGCCAGTGAATTTAGTATTTGATCATCTTGAAGAATCTCATGGACCACTGCAGCGACTTCAGTAGGTTTCTTAGAGTCAAGCAGTAACCCTTTCCCCCCTAAAGTCTCCCTTACCGCGGCTGCTTCATAAGCAACAACGGGAAGCCCGTAATGCATTGCTTCCACTAAAGGAATACCAAATCCTTCGTGCTCTGAAAGAGAAACATAAATATCGCTGGAAAGAAAGTACTGGCGTTTCTCTTCCTCAGTTGTCGCTCCAAGCAATTTGACTGATTGTTGAAGACCAAGCTCTCTAATTAATTCTTGAATCGCTTTCTCATACGGTGCTAGCCCAGTTCCGATAAGGATGAGTTTTGCCTCTCGGTCATACATTTGTTGATAAGCAGCAAAGGCAGTGACTAAATCGTGTTGCGCTTTGTTTGGCACGATGCGGCCGACGAACAACCATTGAGAACCATTTTGCAATGGCTCCATCCTCTCATTTACTTCTTTCTTTTCTCCTAGTTTGAATAAAACAGGAACGACTACTACGTCAGAGAACCCTAAAGACCTTAGTTCTGCGGCATTGTATTCAGAGTCGGCAATAGCAAAACTCGCGCGATCTGATAGCTCTATAAGTTGACGGCGGCCCATTCGGAGTTCCGAAGCTAAATCAGGTGACCACTGATCAAAATAAGTCGCGGGGGTGATGTTGTGGTAATTGATAATTAGTTGTGCATTACTTTTCATAACTTTTTCTAACACTGAAGAACCAGTGGCAGCTTGATAAATAATGAGATCTTCGCCTGAATCGCTTACTTTGAGCCGTTTTGCATTTCGCGCTGGTGATGAACGCCGCTTGTCTGATGACCAAATAAATGACCGGCAGTTAAATGACTGAACCAAGTGGTGGAGTTCTTTCGTATGTTGCCCCAGAGCGTCATGCTGTTGGAATGTGGGAGTTACGTGATGCACCGTCTTCATGTCTTCACCTGAGATAGAAATCTTGTTTACAGGAATCAGTTAAATAGTCTTTCACCACAGCATCATTCTAAACAGTGGGGGCCTTTGAATCCTGACCATTAGAACTGACTCAACCTTAAATAAGTGCCCTGATAGGCTTTGAGTGGAGTGAAACGAATGATTGAAAAACAAAAAACTTCACAGAAGAGTCGCAAATCAGTGGACAATCGAAGTATTCGAAAAATTTTCTCTTACCGAGAGTTGCTCTTTAATCTAACCAAAACCGAACTTCAGCTTCGGTATAAGAACAGTGTCTTAGGGTTTATTTGGTCTTTATTAAATCCTCTTCTTTATCTGGTCGTTTTCTCTTTAGTGTTTCAAGAAATTTTGCGTACAAGTATTCCAATGTTTGCCATTTTTCTATTATCAGGATTACTGATATGGAACTTTTTCTCTTCAAGTCTTAATAGCGGGACAGGAGCCATTATTGGAAACGCTTCGATCGTGAAGAAGATCTGGTTTCCGCGTGAAGTTTTGCCTTTAGCTAGTGTTGGGGCGTCGGCTATTCACTTCTTTCTTCAAGCATGTGTTTTAGTTTTAGCGCTATTGATTTTCCAGCATGAACCAAATTGGGCTGCAATCTCTCTTCTTCCTTTAGCTCTACTTGTAGTTATTGTTCTGGCATCAGCTGGGGCAATAACTTTGTCTGCCCTGAACGTTTACTATCGAGATATTCAACATTTTTTAGAAATTTCACTGCTTGCTTGGTTTTGGCTTACTCCAATTGTTTATAACTACAACTTAGTTGCTGATCGATTAGGGAGTTCCGACTGGGTAGCGATGCTCAATCCAATCACTCCTGTAGTGCTTGCTTTCCAAAAAGCACTACATAATCCCCCTGCGGGATACTTGCCCGATGTCTCATTATGGCAATACTTCCAAAATCTGGCCATCGTTCTTTCCGTTGGTTTGATTCTTCTTTGGGGTTCTTTGAGACTCTTTCAACGCCTTGATTCGCAACTTGCAGACAAGATTTGATGATGAGCACAAATGCAATTTCTGTTGAGGGAGTTACTAAGACTTTCCGAATTTACAAAGAGCAATTCAGAACGATAAAAGAGCGTGCTCTGCATTTAGGAAGAATTCCGTTCTCAGAATTTGATGCTATTCACGATATTTCTTTTGACGTTCCCGAAGGGTCAATGACCGGAATTCTTGGTCATAACGGTTCAGGAAAGTCAACGTTGTTGAAATGTATTGCTGGAACGCTTACGCCTACTTCCGGTGAAATCTCAGTGAGAGGTCGTATGGCTGCTTTGCTTGAACTTGGCGCGGGATTCCATCCTGAGTTGACTGGAAGAGAAAATCTTTATTTAGCTGGTTCAATTCTGGGCCTTACCAAACTAGAAGTAGAGTCTCGCCTCAGCAGCATCGTTGAGTTTGCCGAGCTAGAAGATTTCATTGATACTCAAATGAAACATTATTCCTCTGGGATGTTTGCTCGCCTTGGGTTTGCTTTGGCTGCCAATATTGAGCCAGAAGTTTTACTAATTGACGAAGTTCTTGCAGTTGGAGATGAAGCCTTTCAATTGAAGTGTCTGGACCAAATACGTCGCTTCAATGAATCGGGTGTAACAATGCTTTTTGTAACTCATGATGTTGACCTTGCTTCTTCTATCTGTGATGAATTAATTGTTCTTGACCATGGCCGAATCATTTCTCAGGGCAGTCCACGTGAAGCTGCAATTGACTATCGAAAGAGTCTTCATGCCAGAAATGACTCAACCGAGCCACATTCGACTTCTCCCACTGAAGAGGTAAGCATTGTTTCTGTTTCTCTTGAATCAGAAGATCGGCCGGTTATGACTGTGCGATCTGATGAACCAATTGGAATAAATGTCATTGCGACTTTAACGAAACCAATAAGTGATTTGGTGGTCGCCTACGCAATTAAAACCATAGAGGGTACTTTAGTCCACTCTTCCAATACGAAGTTACTTAATGTTGATCTTTCGGGAGTGGGTTCTGAACTTGATTTGACATTTGTCTTTGAGAATTTGCCTTTACTTGAAGGTATGTATGAAATAGATATAGGCGCTCATTCGCTAGATGGCTCAACTCTCTATACCCAGGCAAATGAAGTAAAGCGTTTCACTTTAACGAACTCTTCTGTTGGCGCTGGAATAGCCGATCTTGCCGTTAGAGCCCAATTGAAATGATCTGTTGAAAATGGGTCGAATCAAATTCTAAAGACTAGATTCGCCTTCGTTGGTGACAATCATGCGACTGGAAAAAAGTACGTCGAGGACAACCGCTAGGAGAGTCACTATGGCTCCTCCCATAAATAAGAGAGTTGCTGCTACCACTTCAGGAGTTGTGACCGCTACTTGTATTGATCGAGTCAGCAAAACAAGAGACCACCCGAGACCAGACAGAAAACTCAATAAGCCTGTGAGGTAAGCCAGAGGTACTGGCGTAGTTTCGATCAAAAAATGGCGATAATACATGCGCTTCCAGAATCCGCGGAGCAGAAGAAGAAAAATAGGGAACGCGACACGGCTCGGTCTTAATTTGGACTGTTCTCCCACGTCGTATACCGGCTCCATAGAAACATCTTGAACTCGCGCTCCATAAACCGCGCATGTAATAAGTAGATCATTTGGCACTCCATAACGAGGGTAAAGTCCGTTTCTAACAAACTGTTCAACCAATTTTGAAGATGCAGCGTTATAGCCATTCTGTGGGTCGCCTATTGTCCAATAGCCTGTTGCAAGTCGTGTCATAAACGAAAGAATGATGCTTCCAATAAGTCGAACCCTTGGGATAACTGACCAATCACTTTGTAAGTTGTAACGATTTCCCTTAGCTAGATCCGTTTTCCCTCTGGCAACTGGTTCAACAATACGGTGCAACTCATCAGGGTCCATTTGGCCATCTCCGGCCATTACCGCTACGACATCTGCTCCATGTTCAAGGGATTCTCTGTAACCATCTTCTATCGCTGCGCCTACTCCCCCGTTCTCCTCACGAGCAACTAGGAGAATGCGGGAATCCTCTTTCATCATCTCCTTGACAATCTCACAAGTACGATCGGGCTCTGGGCTTGCATCGTCAACAACGATAATAAGGTCGACATAGTCGGGCATTGTTTCTAAGACTCGTCTGATCTGCTTTTCTTCTTTATAAGAAGGAATTGCAACTGCGATTTTTTGATTTAGGTACACGTCTACCTCACATGCATTTATTCATAGTTCATAAGAAAGAATAGTCAGATCGGCTAACAAAGGTAGGCTTCTAACATGAGTTCTGTTTCTCCCGATTACCTTGAGAAGATTAAACAACGAGTTGCTGAACGCCGAGAAGCTGGTGACTACCCTCCTGGATTAGAAAATCAATTAGACCGTCACTACCAAGAGATATTAAGAGGGTTCAATTTTTTCTCTGATGAAGATGACCTTCAATCTCTTCTAAGACGCCTTAAATCTTCAACCGCTTTTGATGCTACGAGCATTGAAACCTGGTCTCCTAATCCCTTAAAGCGTATGGTCCATCGGGTTATTGCAAAATTAACTATTCGTCAAACCAGTGGAGTGCTTAGCCAAGTTCAACAACATGCCAACACCCTTAATCAGGCGTTTGAAGCACTTATTTTGCTTGTTGATGAGTTACAAGTTGATGGTGGTTCCGGACAAACTGAAATACTTAATAACCGAAGTGATCTTGATAAGCGTTTATCTGCCGCCTTAGATCGTCTTAGTTTAATAGAGGCCGAATTAGAATCTCTTCGTTCAAAGTGACCGAAATACATCAAGTCTTAGTCGGAGCAGGACGAACAGACGCTATAACGAACATGGCGCGTTCGATTCGTTCTTCTCTTCGGAAAATTGGGCCAAGCGAAATTTATGCCCAACATCCAGCTCCTGGTGTAGACGATGTTTACCTTCTTGACAAACTTGGTCAGTCCGCTCGCTCGAAACGGATAATTGTCTTTCATGCCAGTGGTGGGAATCCGGCAGTTTACGATTTTCTTGACACGTGTTCAGATCCAGTAATCCTTATCTTTCATAACATCGCCCCTGCTGATTTATTTGAGGATGTTGATAAAAGCCGCGCTGACGACCTAAGGCAGGGATGGAAAGATTTAGAGTCGCTACGCTCAAAAGTGATCTTGACTATTGCAGACTCCGAATTCAACGCCCAATGTTTAGCTGATCATAAATATGAAAATATTGAAGTTCTTCCACTCGGAGTTGAGGCAAATCGACTTCATAATCTGCCGTCAAATGCTGTAATGGACTACCGGCTAGATCGGGAAACGAATGGGCCTTTACTTTTATTTGTGGGTCAATCTGTTCCTCATAAGAAAATTGAGACCCTTATCCAAATGCAATATCTTCTTTCAGTTCATTTGGGCCGCGAGTCATCTCTAGTTCTAGTTGGTCCTCCAACTATTTCAGCGATACAAGATGCAGCTCTTGAGCAGGCTCGAAGGCTAAGAGTGCCAAATTGTATTTTTCTTGGACAAATACAAGATGATGAACTTGCGACGCTTTACAGAAGATCTTCAGTTTTTGTTACTGCAAGTCTTCATGAGGGGCTTTGCATTCCAGCGATTGAAGCGATGTCTTTTGAAGTGCCTGTTATAGCTCGAAGAACTTCTGCCCTATCTGAAACGGTAGGAGATGCAGGGATGCTTTTACCTGAAGATGCAGGGCCAGAGTTTTTTTCTGAAGCTGTTAATGAACTTCTCGAAAACGATTCTTTAAAGAGAAATTTAATTGAACGTGGTAAAGAAAAAGTGTCTCATTATGACTCTGCTCTAAATAACCAAAAATTTCTCGATTCCCTTTCCCAGGTGATCTGATGCGTCTACTTTTCGTCGTTCAACGTTACGGAGAAGATATTGCTGGTGGGTCCGAGCAATGTTGTCGTCTCTTTTGTGAACATCTAGTAAGAAATGGGCACCAAGTTACTGTTGCTACCAGTTGCGCGAAAAGTTACACCGACTGGGCAAATGAATTGGAACCCGGGGTCCAGACAATAAACGGCGTCACGGTTCAGAGGTTTCCTGTTGATCGCCCACGAAATCCTGAAAAATTCAGCAGTGTAGATGCATCAGTGGTTTGGGAAGGGTATGCCACTCCCCTTGCGACTCAAGAACTTTGGGTTGATGAGATGGGACCCAGAACTATAGAAATGTCAAGTTGGTTAGAAAGTCAAGTTTCCGAATTTGATGTGATGATTTTCTTTACCTATTTGTATTACCCAACTATTCGAGGGCTACAAGCTGTTGCTGGGCGAGTTCCAACGCTTTTCCAACCCACCGCTCATGTTGAACCTCATATAACAGTGCCTCTTTTTGATCAGATATTTAGGCTTCCTGATGGTTTTGCTTTCTTGTCCCAAGAGGAAGCGGACCTCGTAAATAAAAGATTTGGGCACCGCCCCGTAGAAGATGTTGTTGGAGTTGGCACTGACTTAAGTCTTCAAGGAAACGGACAGCGATTTCGTGAACGTTACAATCTAAAGAACGATCCTTTTCTTCTATATGTTGGACGGATTGACCCTGGAAAAGGTTCACTTGAGGCATTTGAATACTTCGTTGCTTACAAAAAGCGAAACCCCTCTAACTTGAAATTTGTTATTGTTGGCGATTCTGTAATGCACCTCCCAGATCATCCAGACGTTATAAGTACGGGGTTTGTTCCAGAAGAAGAAAAGTTGGATGCTATAGATGCCTGTACTATCTTTCTTCAACCTTCTTATTTTGAAAGTTTTTCTATGGCTTTAACTGAGGCTTGGTCTCTCCGACGCGCTGCTCTTGTTCAAGGTCGATGTGAAGTTCTATCTGGACATGCAGATCGGTCCGGAGGAGCGTTGAAGTACGATGGATTCGCAGAATTTGAAGCTGCTGTTGATCTTCTTTTAGAGAATCAAGAAATAATTGAAGAGTTGGGAACCAATGGAAGATCTTATGTTGAAGAGAATTATCAATGGAGTCAAATAATTAGCCGTTACGAGAAACTATTGGAAGGAGTTGTTGTGGCTTTTAATGAACGAAGGCCACAAAACTAATTTGGGCGGTAAGCCACTAGGAGAGCATCCTGTCCGCTCAACACGTATTCTTGGAGACCAATTATTGCTTCTGCGTAAGATGAGTTCCCCTTATCTTCGTCTGGTTCTAATTTCCATGGAACTTCTGGCTGTGAAACAAGATCAACTCGAACGTCAGTAAAGCCATAGAATTCAGCGAGATGCTTAAGTAATTCTGGGTGTAAAGGTCGAACATGCGTGTGATCCAACCAGAATGTAGATCCTCCTACGGCAAGGTTTGCGCCATTGGGTGTTTCTCCGAGAAAGATCCCTCCAGGCATAAGCGCTCTGAAAGATTCAGCAAGGACTTGGATCAAAGAGGGAAAAGATAGATGTTCAAGAACCTGAAATGAGACCACTGCCCGCAGTGACTCATCCTCACAAGAAGAGAGGTAGTCAAGCAAGTCCATCTTCTTAGCTTCAAATCCCTTTTCTTGACATTCGGCTACAGCGACAGCGCTTGAATCTACCCCTAAGGAATCAATACCTGATTCAGAAAGAAGTTCTAAGAACTCGCCTCGCCCGCATCCAAGATCAACAACGCTTTTACCCGAAGGTACATTTTCTAATAACTTGATATACCCGGATTGTCTGTTGCGTATCTCCTCTGAGGATCCTCTTAATTTGTCTTCAATGGATGCATACACTGTCTCTGCGGCAAGTCGATCAAGAGGAGGTGTGGGTGTCGGATTATTGTCTACAATTTCCTCTTTTGGAAGTGGCGAAGTTCTTGACTCCGCCATGAGCCCCCGTTGCACTGATGACAACTGGGAAAAAGCCACATCTATTTTCTTTTCTAATCCCTTTACCTCATTGACTAAGTCTTCATGCTCAACTTTCCCCACCAAGGTTTCAATTTTTTGAGATAAATCAGTTATATTTTCTTGAATTTCGGTCAAACGGACATTCATTCGTTCTTCTAGTTGAGCCGCTCCTGTCAGTTTTCGAACTATTAACTTTATTTTTGGAATTAATGAATTCATTTATTTGCTCTGATTTATAGGTCAAATTAACTTAATTTCTGAAAGTACCATTCAATTGCAAAAAGTACCGACAGATTCTCTTTCTTAACGCTAGCGACTCTGGCTGACTCTTGGTCTTTCTCTATAAGTTGATGAACTGAGAAGCAGTATTTGAAGAGGTAACCTGAAAGTATGAAAGGGCTAATCCTCAGTGGCGGCAAGGGTGTACGCCTACGCCCTCTTACTAATACAAGAGCTAAGCAGCTTGTACCAATCGCCAACAAGCCCATCCTCTTTTATTGCATTGAACAGTTAGTAGATGCAGGCATTACGGAGATCGGAATCATCATTGGCGAGACGGGAGATGAGGTTCGTGAAGCCGTTGGGGATGGATCTAAGTGGGGTGTAAAAGTATCTTGGATTCCGCAAGAAGCACCTCTTGGACTAGCCCATTGTGTTTTGATCGCAAAAGAATTCTTAGAGGGTGACGATTTTGTCATGTTCCTTGGTGACAACATGCTTGAGTTGGAACTTGCAAGCATGGTTCATCAATTCATGAATGATCGAAATGATTATTCATTATCCTGCCGTGTTCTACTTAAAAAAGTTGAAGACCCAAGTTTCTTTGGCGTTGGGGTAATAAACGATGATGGTCAAGTAACTGAACTAATTGAGAAACCAAAAGAACCTCCTTCTGATCTGGCCCTTGTTGGCGTCTATTTCTTTACCGACGCAATTCACGATGCGGCACTTTCAATTAGCCCATCAAAGAGAGGAGAGTTAGAGATCACTGATGCAATTCAGTGGCTCATTGATAACGGGCATGTGGTCGACCACGACATACTTGATGGGTGGTGGATAGACACTGGGAAAAAAGACCCACTACTTGAATGCAATCGTCTTGTTTTAAGTAAGGCTGATAGTGAGATAGCGCAAAGCGCAGTAATCGATGAAGAGACTTCCATTTCAGGAGTTGTTCAAATCGGAGAAAAGTCTGTTATTTCTAATTCCATTATTGAAGGCCCAGTTGCAATTGGAAACGGTGTAACAATTTCAGACAGTCATATACGACCATTTACCTCAATAGGAGATGGAGTAAGAGTGTCGGACTCGACCCTTGAAGATTCAGTTTTATTGGAGGGCTGTGTTATTGACAGAGCTGGGTTAATCACTGCTTCTCTTGTCGGGAGCAATAGTAAAGTAAGTGGGAGCACAGTTTCTACAGACTCAAATACCTTATTATTGGGTGATAACTCAATAATTGACCTGAGTTAGGAAAATAAAATGACTGCTATTCATCCATCGGAAATCATTCAAGATGTCATTTTTATAACCCCGGAAGTTTTTTCTGACGAACGGGGAATTTTTGTTGAAACCTATCGTCATGAGTGGCTGCCAGACAGCAAGGAAATGATCCAAAGCAACCGAGCCGACCGCCAGGCTCAAAGTATTGTCGGACTCCATTACCATCGCTTCCAAGCCGACTACTGGTATGTCCCGTTTGGAACAGCGAGAGTGGTATTGCATGACCTAAGAACAGGTTCCCCTACAGATGGGGCCACACAATGTATGGATTTAGGAGCACAACCTGATGGCTCTCATAACCACACCGGTATTTACATACCACCTGGAGTTGCTCATGGATTTGCAGCACTTACCGATATGACAATCACTTACCTCGTAGATGGTTACTACAACCCAGCAGATGAACTTGGTGTGGCATGGAACGATCCAATAATTAACGCGGACTGGGGAGTATCTAACCCAGTACTTTCAGAACGTGATCAAAACAATCCGCTTAGAGAAAGCCTTGATAAGAAAATGATTCCAGAATTTATGAATAGAGCCTGATATGCGTCTTTTCGTTACCGGTGCTGCAGGTTTCATAGGATCTAATTTCATTCGTTACGTTCTTGATAATTCAGACGATCAGGTCACTGTTTACGATGCCTTAACCTATGCCGGCACCCGAACAAACCTTATTGAGATAGAGAACAATCCTCGTTTCAATTTTATTCACGGAGATATTTGTGATCGATCAACAGTTGAAGCAGCGATGTCTGGACATGATGTAGTTGTTCATTTTGCAGCTGAAAGTCATGTTGATAGATCTATCGTCTCTCCAGATGCATTCATACGTACGAATTGTGATGGCACGAATGTTCTTTGCGATATCGCCCGAGAAGTTGGTGTTGAAAGGTTTCTTCATATATCAACTGATGAGGTTTATGGCTCTATCTCTGAAGGTTCCTTTTTGGAAACCGATCCTCTCTCTCCGCGCTCTCCTTACTCAGCTTCGAAGGCAGGATCTGATTTGATTGCTTTGAGCCATCACGCAACTCATGGTCTTCCAGTGGTCGTTACCAGATCTTCAAATAACTACGGTCCACGACAATTTCCTGAAAAAATTATTCCATTGTTTACAACGAACCTGATTGATGGCCTGAATGTTCCTATCTACGGCGACGGCAAAAACATCAGAGATTGGTGCCATGTTTTTGATAGCTGTACAGCCATTGACTTAGTGCTTCGTGAAGGAAAACTGGGAGAAATATACAACATTGGAGCGAGCAACGAAATTACTAATCTGGAATTAACACATCATCTTTTGAATTTGACTAATTGTGACGAATCCAGAATTTCTTGGGTGGAAGACCGCCCTGGCCATGATCGACGCTACTCCATAAATACTGAGAAAATTAGAGGTTTGGGTTGGGAGCCTAAAATTTCATTCTCAGATGGTTTAGCGGAAACAATTCGGTGGTATCAAGAGAATCGATTGTGGTGGGAGCCTCTTAAGGGTATGCCATGAGGATTTTGATAACTGGCGGAGCTGGACAGGTTGGGAAAGCTTTCTCTCGCCAAGTACAAAATCATGAGTTGTTTGCTTGCAGTCGTTCTGAACTGGACATATCGGATCCAATTTCTATTTCGAAAGCCATCGAAAGTTACCGGCCTGATGTGATCATTAACTGCGGGGCTTTGACAGATGTAGACAAATGTGAAACAAGCCCGGAATTGGCGATGAACATAAACGGTCATGCCGTAGGTCTTCTTGCCACACAAGCAGAAAAATGCGGAGCCTCACTTGTACAAATTTCAACTGATTATGTCTTTGACGGAGAGAAGGATGGCCCTTATCTTGAAACAGATCCCACTAAACCGATTTCGGTTTATGGTCAGTCCAAGCTCCTTGGGGAGCAACTAGCTGGTTCGGGAGCTCTTATCGTTAGAACCTCTTGGGTGATGAGCCTTGACGGAAACAACATTTTGGTGAAGATTCTTCGTTTACTTGACGAAGGTGGAGAGTTGAAATTTGTTGATGACCAAATTGGTTGCCCGACGTTCACTGATGACTTAGTTAACGTTGTAATGAAACTCGTTGAATCTGACGTCACTGGAGTGGTTCATGTTACGAATGGTGGATCTACTTCTTGGTTTGATTTCGCTCAGCACGTTGCTGAATGTGCAGGGTCTGATCCGAAACAGGTATCTCCAATAAGCGGCTCAGAATTAAATCGGCCTGCAAGAAGACCAAAGAATTCGACTTTAGAAAATCGTCGTCTTAGTGATTTAGGCTTCCCACAGTTACCTCATTATCTTGACTCGCTTGACCATCTTCTCTCTAACGAGAATAGAGACCGGTCATGATTAAAGTTGGTATTTACAATCATCATTGGTCCACTCTTGGCGGAGGTGAAGTAAGTGCAGGGTCGCTTGCTGAAGAGCTTAGTAAAACGCACTCTGTCACTCTTTTAGGGCCACATAAACCAGACGTTGACACTTTTAAAAGACATTTGAACATTGATCTTTCTCTTTGTGAGTTTGAACAGGTTTCTGGGGATTTAGAAGCTTCAGAAGCCAGTGAAAATTTTGATTGGTTTATTAACCATTCTTTTTCTAGTAGGGCTATAAATCGTGCTCCATTTGGAGTTCTTGTCGTGATGTTTCCGGGTGACCCTTTGAGAATGAGGGCAAAAATCAAATCTATGATCTGTCGTCCTCTATGGCACTTTTTTAGATCTACAGGATTCAAATTCGATCGACTTGAAAACTCTTTGCGGCTACATGCTCATGATTTAAGTTGGGTTGATTCCTATAGTAAATTTTTTGCGATTTCTAGCTATACAAAGTGCTGGGTTTCGGAACTTTGGGGCTGTGATTGTGAAATACTTTATCCTCCTCCTTCTCGTTCTGTAGTAGGCAAAGAAAAAGAGAAAATTATTCTTTCTGTTGGAAGATTCTTTCAGCCCGAAGGAAGACACTCTAAAAAACACCTTGACTTAATTAAAGCGTTCACGAGTCTAGACAGCGCCTTGATTAGCGATGGTTGGAAATTAGTTCTCGCTGGTGGATGCGCTGAAGAAGACCAAGATTACTTAGATGAAATAAGAGAGGCTGCTGAAGGTTCCGCTATAGAAGTAGTTGCAAATATCTCTGGCAGTGAGTTGGAGGATCTCTATTCCTGTGCTTCTATTTATTGGCATGCGACTGGTCTTGGGGAATCGCCATTAACTCACCCTTCTCGGTTTGAGCATTTTGGAATATCTGTAGTTGAAGCTATGACCGCAGGTGTGATACCAGTTGTTTTTGAAAAGGGAGGTCCAGCGGAAATCGTTCAACCTGGGATAAACGGTCTTCATTGGGAGAATTTGAATGACCTTGTAGATAAAACAAACCATTTAATTTTGGATAGTTCGTGGGCTGATTCAATAAGAAAAAATTCTATTGAGCGGTCAGTTGACTTTGATAAAAGGCGCTACCGAAATCAACTACACGAACTTCTAGATACGCTCTAACTTTATTGCGCCTGTGCGAGTGCCACTAAGAAAACAAGAACGTAGGAGCTGAATTTCTGGCTTTGAGCCCCATTCATCTGAAAGGTTGAAGCAACACTTTCTAAAGCCCCTTGTGATCCATCGGAAGCAAAGAAAGCCGATTTTACTGCATGTTCTCCATTGACTTCAGGTGGGTTTTCTATTGGGTTCACTTCAGTTCCGTCTCCAGCTAGAGCGAGAAGGAAAGCGACCATTCCAACTGCGATAGATTGAATCTCTGCTGTTGAGGTCTCAAAATAATCTGCTGCCATTTGTAGACCTTCTAACTCTTCTGTGGTGTACCCACTAGTTACTCTGTATTCGTCGTATCGCTCTTCTGGGAAAGATGTACTCGCGTTAGGCGGCCCATATTCAATGGTGTACCACTTAGATTTCAATCCAAATTCCCATTGAAAGTCATATCCGCTTACAGTAACGACTTGTCCTGAACGGGTTCTAAGTTCAAGATCCTCTACCCTGCCTCCGTCATCTCCAAAACCGTCTCTGCTAACTACAACTGCTTCATAGAGATCATTTATGTTGTAGGCGGCTAAAACATCAGCTAAAGATAATGCCTCGGTCCATCGATGTACTGGGTTGATTGCTACATCATCTCCATCATCTGGCACTCCAGGGAAATCAACGGTGATGGTGTGACCTCCGGTTGAAGCTGAAAACTCTGTACGTGCTACTTGATCTCCCCACATGCGAACCAAACCAGCTGTTGCGGCTATAGCAGTATCTGAGCGACTGTCTTCGTTGCTCCATTGACTGCCCCCGCTTCGGCTTTCTCTACCTTCGTAGACTTGGCAACTTGTTGTATCACAAGTTTTCGCGTAGGTGTAACGACTTTCGGCGAGAGAGTATGACCGTGCGGCAACTGCTTGCACTTGTAAGGCGATAGCACCAGATCCTCCACCTTCGTCTGCCCAACTTGCCGGCATTTCCCGCGGCACCACTGATCTGAGGTACTGTTCGAGTGGTAAGGCATTCACCGTGCGTTGATTACCTTCGTAACGTGCCGCTCTTAACTCTCCTCGATACCACGTTGCCGTATTTGATCCTTCACATAATTGGAGAGTCACATCAAGGTCTGCATCATCGGTATTCAGGACTGTTAAAACAGGTTCGGTAACGGTTACGGAAACCGTTTGATCAGCAAGGTCATCGAATGCATCATCAGAATTAGCGTCGTCTATTGAGAGGACAACCGGAATTGTTTGAACTCCATCATCGCTGTTGTCTTGAACGCCAGTCAGGGTAATCGTTTGTGGGGTGTTCCAGTTCCCTGAAGTAAAGGTTAGGGGCGAGGTTGTAGTTACTTCATCTGTGTCACCCGAGGTCACAGTCAAAACCACATTTGATGTTGGCTGTGAATTCAAGACAACTGTGAAGGTGTCAGTGGTGCCTGTTTCATCGACCGTAGTTGATCCTCCTGTTTCGGTTATCGCGAACCCAGCATTTGAGTTCTCCGGAGGAGGGGTTTCAAGAGCATTGCCACTAACTGGTGGGGCATAGTGGGCTGAGCGAACTCTGACAATGGGGCTTGTGATATTTATTCCTGTATCTGTGAAAGAGCTACCGCAATTAGATCCCACAGATATGGAGTAGCGATCTAAGTTGCCATCAAGGGTTATTTTTACAGCTTGGTCATCTAGTTCTATCCAGTTACCATTTTCGTCTCCAACTACAAGAATGGCGTCTTCAACATAAACTTTTGTGGAAGAACCATCGTGGCCTCTTAGCCTGACTGTCATTTCTTGTGGATCAAGAACCGAAGCTGTGGTATTCCCATAAAAATGTTCAAGAATTTGATCTCTTGTCCAACCTTCATCTATGGCATACCCGAGAGATCCATATTGACCCATACCACGTCCATGGCCCCAACCTCTGCCCTCTACCACTAAGTCTCCATAGCTAGTGACGTACTCTTCAACGCCTGGAATGGTTAATTGTTGCCCAACATAAATGATGTCGTTTACGTCCAAATTATTTGCGTCTAACAACTCTTGTAATGAAATACCGTGGTCTTCCGCTATGCCGGAAAGCGTGTCTCCAGAAACAACTACATACGTGGCATCTGCTCCAGCAGGACTAGCAGCTAAACCGGTGCAGAGTAGAGCCAAAACAAGTACTAACGCTGATCGGCGCGTAAATCTATTTTTCTTGCTTTGTCTCATTGGGGGTACGTCTTCCGCTCTACTTTGTATTAGAGAAAATGAATTTTTTAACTTTTGGTCCACCCAAGATTAAGTTTAGATAATTGAGAATATGAATGGAAGTAGGGTCTAATTCTCTGACTAGTTTCTCTGTATCTGATTTGAAGGAACCTTCTGAAGTGTTCTCATGAGTAAAGCAAACATCAGTAGTGATGTGGTGAATACGGTGACAATTAACGCGATTTCAACTCTTAGAAAAAGATCATTTGGAGCTATTTGAAGTGCTGCGGGGAAGACACCGACTCCTATTACCCATGCGGAAGCCATTCTTCCTTGTACTTTGCAAGCGATTAGTGCCTGAGTGAGTGATAAGGCGATCATTAGTCCCGCACTTGAGCAAGAAAGTAAGGCCATATCACCGCTGGTTACTCGAAACTCTTCCCCGAAGGCGAGGACTACGATGTGAGGACCAAACAACGTCATAAATAGGACTGCGGCTGCACCTAAACCTATAACTAAGGTAAGGAGGCGTTTTAGTTCTTTCCATAATTCGGAAAATTTTTCTTGACCAACTAATCCTGATAACCGTGGAAGTAAAGCTGCTTGGACTGCTTGGAAAAAGAAAAGTGGGACTCGAGCTACTAGCAAAGCGTTAAGAAATTTTCCAGACTCATCAATTTGTTGATCATTCGCGAGAAGCTGCACTGCTAGGGGGCTTGCATTTAACACGAGAGCAGTTGACACTGAAGCTAATAATAATGATCCTAGAGCTCGAGAAAGGTCACCTATTTTTGCTTTCGGCCCAGACGTAAATACTCCTTTTTGTTTATAGGTCGCAGTAAAGATTCCTATAAATGGAGCTAGTCCTATGGCTAGCCCATATGCGCCAACGTTTTTTGTGGTGAAAATTACAACTGCAATAACGAGAAGAAGTCGCCCTATTCCCTCTCCTATTACATATCGGGCATAACTATTGAACCGGCCGAGACCGGCCAGTGTCCCTTTTACCAAATGTGCTGTTCCGAGTCCGATTACAACAAGAAGAAGTCCTATGAACAGCGTTGTTTCTCCGTTGAAAAATTCATTTGTGAACCACTGATTTGCCACTAAAGAAGCAACTAATAGGACTCCAGCTAATGACGCCCCAAGTTGACCGGCTGAGCGAATTACTGGTCCTACACCTTCTCCTCTACTGATCCGACTTGCCACTATTCGTGATGTTTCTTGTTCAAGAGGTAGGAAGAACCCGATGCCGAGAAGAAAACTCATTGCCCATAAAAGGGCGACTGGCGAGTAGGCCTCAGCACCCAAATCTCGTGAAGAAATTGTGATGAAAATATAAGCAGTGATTCCGTTAATAAGGAGACCGCCACCTATAGAGATCGTTCCATGGGGTAACCGCTGAATAAGGCGACCTAATATCCCTTTCTTAAGGATTTCCTTTCTACCCATCTTTAAGTTGCCGAAGGAGGCTGATCTACTTGTGGGGGAAAACAAGTTTCGTCAATCTCTACTATTGAAATAGAGTCACGATTTTCCCAAGTAATTTCATTTACTGGGTCTCTTTTAATTTCGTATTCATGAAAAGTCATTTCAAGAGAGTTGAATATGAGGAGTCTTTCTGACAATCTTTCGCCAATATCGAGGATTAACTTTATGGTCTCTAACGCTTGTATTGAGCCTACGATGCCTGGCAGAACGCCTAAGACGCCGGCTTCTGCACAATTAGGTGCAGCATCTGGAGGGGGTGCTTGAGGTTGCATGTCACGATATGTAACTCCTTCACGTGGCTCAAAGACAGCGATTTGACCTTCAAAACGAAAAATTGAACCGTGAACTACTGGAATGCCGAGTTTCACTGATGCGTCATTTAGCAGATAGCGGCTCGAGAAATTGTCAGATCCGTCTACAACGACATCGTACCCTTCAAGAATTTCCAAAATATTGCCTGCGTTAAGTCGAGTGTCATAAGTAATTACGTTTACATCCGGATTCAGTGCATTAATTGTCTCTTTTGCGGAATCTACTTTTCTTATTCCAATTCGATCCACGCTGTGGAGTATTTGTCTTTGGAGATTTGATTCGTCAACAAAATCCATATCAACAACACCTAAAGTTCCTATGCCAGCTGCGGCAAGATACATAGCAGCTGGGGAGCCAAGTCCTCCAGCTCCAAGCAGCAATACTTTGGAGTTAAGTAGTTTGAGTTGGCCTTCTTCTCCCACCTCAGGTAGTTGGAGATGCCTTTGATACTTTGTTCTCTGTTTTACGGCAAGGGTGTACGGAGTTTCGCAATCAAATCCATTTTGTTTCCATTGGTTGAAGCCACCATCCATGGAAACCACTGTGGTGTATCCCATTTGTTTTAAAGTTTCAGTTGCGAAAACTGAACGAACCCCGCTTGCACACATAACAATTAGTGGTTGTTCATAATCTGGGATTTGATTCTCAATGTTTGATTCCAGTATTCCTCTTGGAATATGGAGAGCGTTTGGAACACTTCCCTGTTCATATTCCTCAGGTTCACGAACGTCTAAGACTCTGTAACCTTCTGCGATAAGTGTGACTGCCCCTACAGAGTCAGTTTCTTCAATGCGACTTTTTGCGTCTCTTAGGATCTGTTGAAATGAAGACATAATAGAAGTTTAATTTCTTCGTTATGAATCTTCGCTATTAAGAATCAGAGGTAGGACTTCGCTAATTGACCCTTGGACAGCTACTTCAGCGTAGATGTCGCTTGAAGTTGGCTGTCCATTGACGATCACGATTTTTACATCACGTAGAACTGCTCCTTCAATTACGGAAGCGACGGGGAAAACCTGCAAACTCGTTCCTATTGTGAGAAGAAGGTCGCAGGAGTCAAGGGCTTCAAGCATTCTCTTTAGGTCTTCGGGGACGAGATTTTGACCAAACATGATGGTGGCAGTTTTTATTATGCCGCCGCAATCACAGTGTGGATCCTCTTCGCCATTTCGCACTCTTTCTAAAACGGTTTCAATGCTGTCTCGCCAGTCACAGGATAAACACACTGCTTCTCGAACGTTTCCGTGGATTTCAACAATCTTGTTTGGATCAGTGCCGGCTGCATGGTGTAGTCCGTCAACATTCTGGGTAACAAGTGTGCCAAGTTTGTCAGCTTTTTCTAAATCCAAAAGAGCGAGGTGGCCTTTATTAGGTTTAATATTTGGCCAAAGTTCTCCACTTGCAAAAACTCGCCAGTTGCTTTTCCGAATCTCTGGGTCGTTTACGTAGAAATCAATATTAGATGCCTTCTCTAATTCTGGGTTTTTTGTCCAAACCCCTTCAGGCCCTCGGAAGTCAGGAATCCCACTATCGGTAGAGATTCCGGCTCCGGTTACTACCAAAACATTTTTTGCTTCAGCAAGGAGTTGTGATGCTTCTTTTAGATCGTCTTCTAAGTTTTTTTGCATAAATGAATTTATTTTCCATCAAGTTCGGGTTTGCGAAAATTCCTTGCCAGATCTATGAGGAGACGCACTCCAAAACCTGTGCCGCCTTTGGTTCTCTCTTCCTCCGACGAGTTGGAAAAAGCTGGACCAGCTATATCTAGATGCGCCCAAGGTATTCCTTCTGCCACGAATTCACTAAGAATAAGCCCGGCGGTGAGAGTTCCTCCATAAGATCCTCCAATGTTTTGCATATCTGCGACAGGCGACTCATACATCTTTCGATAGTCAGAGGGTAAGGGAAGTCGCCAAACACGGTCCCCGGAAGTTCCTGAGGCTTCCTCTACCTGGTGCAAGAAGTTCTCATTAAAGCCCATAAGGCCAGCGATACTTGGTCCCAATGCGACCATGCAGGCTCCGGTCAAAGTTGCTAAATCAACGATTGCATCTGGTTTTTTCTCAGACGCTAGGGACAAGGCGTCTGCAAGAATAAGTCTTCCTTCTGCATCGGTGTTTAGGACTTCAATTGTTTTTCCATTGCGGATAGTAAGAACATCGCCTGGGCGTGTGGCATCGCCACCAAGCATGTTGTCGGTCATTGGGATATAGCCCTTGACCCTGCATTTTGGTTTCAGAACAGGGAAAGCAGACATAGCTCCAATTACTGCTGCTGCGCCCCCCATGTCCATTTTCATGTCCATCATGCCTTGAGCAGGTTTTATTGATAAGCCTCCGGCATCAAATGTTATGCCTTTACCAACAAGGGCGAGAGTTCCAGTTGGTTTTCCTTTAGGCGTGTAAGTGAGTTCTACAAATCGCGGTGGATTAGTCGAGCCTCTATTCACGCCTAAAAGTCCGCCGAGTCGTGCGCGTTTGATTGCTGCTTCATCCATGACCTTCACAGTGATCCCTTTGTCTTTAGCAACACGACTAATTTTGTTAGCGAATTTTGATGGGGTTAAGGATCCTCCCGGTTCATTTACCAAATCCCGGGCAAGGGAAACTGCTTCAAGTACTGCGACTGCTTCTTCAACAGCTTCTTTTGTTTTGTTTGAGGTCGAGCCGGTAAATATGACTTTGGATATTTTTGCTTCGGATTTTTTTGATTTGTATCCAAATTGGTAAGAAGCTAGTCCAATGCCTTCAACTACAGCGCGTGTAGCTTCGTTTATCGGCAGTCCAGAAACATGAGGGAGGTCACAAGAGATTGTCTTATATTGACTAGCCGCTCGTGCCAATGCTGCTGCCGCTATTCGTAACTCATTCGTATCAAGTTGGTCTTCGGGTCCAAGCCCAACGATGGCTGTGACTTGTTTTCCTTGGGGTAACAATTGGATTTGACCAACTTTTGCAGTGAAATTAAGGGTTTCCAGATCTGCTGTAAGTTCTGTTCGGCATGAAGGGTCTTCAAATCCTTCTGTTGTAACACCATAAGCCGCAACAGATGACGATGCGGGAGCTTTTCTAGCGGTGGTAAAAGTAATATCCATTTTTTTCCTTAGGTTTAATTTTTAGTCTTGAGGTCTGATTGAACGTGATGGGATCGATGTTTCTTCCTGCCAGCGAGCCATTACCCAAAGTAAATCAGCGAGGCGATTCAGGTACGGCAGTATTTGAGAATCTTCTACAACTACTGCTAGCACGGCCCGTTCGGCGCGACGAGTGACTGCACGAGCGAGGTCTAAGCGTGCGGAAATCTCACTACCTCCTGGGACAACAAACTCTGTTGGTGGCTCATATTTTTCAGTTATCTCGTCAATTAGTTTTTCTAGGTGCTCAACTTGTGAAGAAGTGACCCGGTTGCCAGCATCGTTTAATTTCTGCATTTGCCCAGGAGCGCAAGCTAGCTCTGCCATAACTATCCAAAGTTCGCTTTCAATTATGAGGAGGATTTCTGCTACTTCAGGAGCAGCTGCGGCGCGCGCAAGTCCTATCGCTGATTGGGCTTCGTCCACGTCTCCATACGCTGCAGGTTGTGGACTGTCTTTAGGAACTCGTTGCCCATAGAGCAACCCTGTTGTTCCATCATCGCCGTCTCTTGTATAGATTTTCATAAGTACTGATTCTACTTTGCTTCAACTCAAGCACCTTAGTGGTGTGCTATGGCTTGGATCCAAACGGTTTCAGGTATCTCCGCTGGACTTGATGCTCTTCCAAAAACTCCTATCGTTGTTTCATCAAAATTTATCCCTCTTTCGCTTAGAGGGAGGTCTCTCGCTACCTGTGGTAGAACCTGACCAGATTCAATTAGTTGGGTCAAGCTGATTACTAGTTTTTCTTTAGCACCTTGGTCTAGGAAGTCGCTCCATTCCAACATCGCAAAGGAGTCAATGGACCTGAAAGAAATCCAAGCATCACCAGTATCTCCTGTGTAGGCCGGCATGTTTGTAGAAATTTCAGCTGTTTCGGTCCAGCCATCTGATGCTGTCCCCCACCAATAAGGCCAGCGACCATCTTCCGGTAACTTTCCTCCTTCAGGTTCAACTATTTGTGAGTGGAAATAGGCAAGAATTTCTTCTGCTGCTGTGACAGTATCTGGATTAATTTGAAATCTATCTTGGAGTTTAAGAACCCCTAAAGCCCATTCATTTTGATGGTTATATGGAACATTTAAGCCATCAAAATAGAAGGCGCTACCTTTTGGCCACTTTAAATAACTTGTTCCTGCTTCAAGCCAACCGGGTATTTCTTCTTCTGCGATCACTTCTATATGGTTTTCGAGAGTAGCTGAACTCTCTGCCACGTCTTTTATACAGTCAACACTGTTTTCTATGCTTGGCACATAATTGATAAGTCGTTCATAGAGAAGAGCGATTCGAGAAGTTTGAACAGCGAAAGTGGTTGGCTCTCTATTGACGGTAAAAGGACGGCTTTCATAGCCATCGATACAAAGAACTTGGTTCAATGCCTGAATTTCGAGTACGAGCCGTTGCCATAAAGACTCTGAGAATTTTTCATCCAATGAAATATCGCTATTAGTTGCTTTTATGGTTCCATCAAGAAGATCTAAGAAAGCATTGAGGTAATAGATCTGGCTCCAAGAGATTCTTCCTTCGCGATTGTTCACCCCAAATTCCAGAAGACCATTTGCTTGTCCATTTAGTATCTCAAATCGGAGAAAGCTACTTAGGTCTGTCTCGCCTGAATCTTGCCAGACGAAAGTTTTCTGTATGTCGTCGTAACGAAGATTGAACGGGGCGCCTTTTGTCTCAATTTGAGTCCATTCAAGACCCGTCTCATCTATGGTCGCTAATTGAAAACCGCCTTCTCTTTCCGGCCATCTTTCTTCAAAATAATCATTTGATTCACATAGAACTCCAATAGTTGAGCCGATTCCTCGTTTGGCTTCTAAAATTTTGCTACATCCGTCAAGCCGGTTCTCAACAATCTCTCCATTGACTAATGTTGCATATAGCGTTCCTGCAAATATTTCTAAGTTGCCTGATGAGTTCACCAGCAATGAAACCGGAGGTTCCATTTCATAGGTGTACCCCGCTTCTGGTTCAAAGGAAGGTAAGGATATTTGGGTAAGGAATTCAAGGTTGTCTTGTGAGTAAATTAGAATTTGATTCTCTAGAGCCGCATTGTCATATACGACGATGTACAGATGATCTTTATCTTTTGCTAACCCGCGAAATATCAGGCTTAGATCAGAATCTTGACCAGGTAAAGTTACAGTTTCTGGATGGCCAGTTGAGTTCCAAGAAATGAATTCAAGAGAACTTGACGTCCAATGGCGGACTATTGCTAATAAGTGATTTTCGGTTTGAACTAGGTCAACTGGTATTCCTTCTCCTATAAGAGAGTATTTGTTTTCTCCTACTTCTATGAAAGAACCATGGGAGTTAGCCTCTACTGAAACATCAATAGGTTTTTCCGAAGAGTGCCCAATCGAAACAAATGGAATAGTTTGTGAACTCTCTGAGAGAAGATCGAATGAATACCCGCATGGAGAGTTCACTTGACCTAAATAAAAGTAGGCCATGTACTCATGTATCTCAGGGTTGGGGGCGTTATCTAGATTTATGTATCGCGGATACTTCAAGTAATGCGCTCCATCTTGCCGGTAACTCAAGCCGTCGCTGCAAGCAGCTACCTGGAGTGTTTCAATTTCTACCCCTAGTTCTCCTGAGAGATAAAGACTCCAACCCACGTCATAAAGTCGAGGAGTTCGCCATTCTTGTTTAGTTAATTCATGCAGACGCCATCTCGGCCACCCCAAAAGTTCATGCGAGATCAAGCCTTGTGACTGAAAAGTTGTTAAATGTTTTGATATCTGTTCTTGATTGAATTGAGATGCGAGTAAACCTCCGTTAGAAACGTAGGAGAATATTCCATCAACGATGTATCCGGCATGCGTTAAGTCATTTGGTGTTGTTTCTTGAGATGAGTAACTCCAATACCATCCTGATTCAATATTTTGCGGCATCTCAAGAAGGTCGAAGTCTTTAGGGTAGTTATCTTGATCGAACCCATTGGATGACAGTAGTTCTTGCAGGTCTGTATTTGTGTTGAGCGCTAACTCTTCAAGGCTTTGCCCTGGTTGAAGGCGTAGTTTTAGTTGGATCTGTTCCTGCCGGTGATTGTCAAGTAGTGACTGCATTACTTGATCTGCTACTTCTTCGTATTTCGCTTGATTTGTTTCGCTCAGTAACGAGAATCTCTGCATTTGTCCGGCAAGCATCGCCGAGGCGTTGAACACATCTAGTTGGTTGTCGTATGGGCTTAGAGAGTAAGCAAGTTGACCTAACGGGGTAAACGAATCGGATTGGACCCATTCTTGAAGAGATTTGTCTACAACTTCATAAACCCTGTTCTGAACTTCTGTAGAGCTTACTTCTGCCCAATCAAGTAATGCTTTAATCACTAACCCTGTAGATATTGAGTAAACAGTGTTTGGGTTGTTTTCTGTACCATCACCAAATGCGTCCCAAGCAAATGGCAGACCCCATCCAAATTTTTCTGAGGGGTATTTATCAGGCCAATCTAAGAGATGGTTTCCTACAGCATCCATGAATTCTCGATCATGCGTTGCCACTGATTTCAGACATATTACTTCTGCTAAGAGAATTGCCGCTGAAGACTTAGGAATGTCCGCGGTTATAAAGTCTTCATAGTCTGCAATACCAGCAAGAGAACGGGTTAGTTTCTCTCGCAAATCTGCTATAACTCCGCTTGGGGCCTCGCAAGAAGAAATGGCTGGTGTGGCTGAACTATAGATTTTTTCACCAGTCGCGTTTGTAAGAGATATTCGAAATAAATGTTGTTTTGCTTCTGGAATGTTTTTGACTTTTATCGCTTCTTGACCGCTTCGAAGATAGTTTTCTTGCTCGCCAGATATCTCACTCCATGTTGCACCTTCGTCTAGAGACATCTCTATAAGTCTTGAAGTTTTTAGGGGCAGTAGGTCCTCCGCTATTGTTAGTCGCAAATAGACGGTGTCTTTGACTTTTACTGGCAGTACTTGGAGAGGGTCAACCGAAACTGGTTCTTGGGGTGGTTCAAAAATGGGTGGTTCTACAACAACGGTTGTTGGGCTTTGATTTTGGTTCACGACCTGATTGGTATCTGAGGAGGAGCATCCTGATGCAAAAAGGGCAGCAGAAAGAAGATAAATCCAAATTGAGGCCTGTTTGACTCTATTTATCATCATTATTGACGCTATCAACTAGGTATTAGTCTGAGTTTCTTAGACAATTTGAAGGGCTATAGATCAAGTTCACTCTTTGAAACTATGACCCCCATTTAGTGCGTTATCCTGTAACAATGCCTTTACGTATTGAAGAAAGCGCTGATGTAGATTCGCGTGCCACTATTGGTGACGGGACAGTTATCTGGCATCTTGCCCAAATTCGTGAATCAGCTGAAATAGGTGAAGAATGCATCATCGGAAGAGGCGCTTACATTGACCAAGGGGTCAAATTAGGAAATAACTGCAAAGTCCAGAACTATGCCCTGGTGTACGCCCCCGCTGTATTAGAAGAGGGTGTGTTTGTCGGCCCAGCTGCTGTGTTTACTAATGATCGTTTTCCACGAGCGGTAAATACTGATGGGACTTTAAAAAGTTCCGAGGACTGGGAGACTCAAACGACGCTTATTCGCTATGGCGCTGCTATCGGTGCTCGAAGTGTATTAATTACCGGTGTAACCGTTGGTCGTTGGGCGATGGTCGCCGCCGGAGCAGTGGTAACTAAAGATGTGCCCGATTTCGCTTTAGTGGGTGGCACTCCTGCCCGTATCCTTGGATGGGTTGATGAGAATGGGACGAGAATAGATGAAGAAGAGGCTAAGCGTCGTTCAATTAGTCTTGATGAGAAAGATTAAAAGTTTTTAAGTATGAGTATTCCAATTTCGCGCCCAATTATTGGCCTTGAAGAAGAAGAGGCAGTGCTGAATGTTCTTCGTTCAGGAATGATTGCTGGTGGAGCGAAGGTCGTTGAATTTGAAGAAGCTTTCGCCGAATTCGTTAACGCGGATCATGCTGTCGCCGTAAATAGTGGCACATCGGCTTTAGTTGTTGGGTTAGCAGCTTGTGGAGTCGGACCAGGAGACGAAGTGATCGTTCCGTCATTTACTTTCGCTGCTACCGCTAATGCTGTTGCTTTTCTTGGGGCGAAACCAGTTTTTGCAGACGTTGACCCAGAGACTTATGTGATAACACCCGAAACCGTTCTTCCGCTTATCTCCGAACAAACCAAAGGGATTATGCCTGTTCATTTATTTGGATACCCAGCACCTCTACCTGAACTCATTGAACTTGCTGAAGAAAAAGGCTTAGAACTGTATGAAGATGCTGCCCAATCTCATGGTGCCACAGTTGAGAATTTGGTCACTGGTGCCGTAGGTAAATTTGCTGCATTCAGCTTCTATCCAACCAAAAATATGACTACAGGTGAAGGCGGCATGATCACTACTTCCGATCCGGAGGTTTATCGTGTTGCTCGATTGATACGCAACCAAGGGATGGAACAAAGATACGTCCATGAAGTGATTGGGTTAAATGAAAGAATGACCGATATTTCTGCTTCAATAGGTTTAGTTCAACTCAATCGTCTTGGAGAATGGACTGAGCGTCGAAGAAAGAACGCTGACTTTTACCAGAATAATTTGGATCCAGCGCTCAACCCTCCAAAAGTTTCGGAAGGGATTTACCACGTTTATCACCAATACACGATTTGCCCGCCGGACAGGGAACGAACAATTGCTGCTCTCGAAGAAAATGGAATTGGTTATGGAATCTATTACCCAATTCCTACCCATGTTCAGAAACCTTATGCTGATTCTGCTCCTTCCTTGCCCGTAACTGAAGAACTAGCAGAGAAAGTGCTTTCTATACCTGTGAGACCTGACCTGGAGGAAGAAGAACGAAGCCTTATCGTTGAAGTACTAAATGAAAGTGTTTCCGCATGAGCCAGGTTCGTATCGGCGTTATAGGTCTCGGAATGATGGGCCGTCATCATGGCCGTCTTTGTCAATCTCTTGATGCATTTGATTTTGTTGGAGCCGTTGACCCGCAGGGAGACCAGTATGGCGTGATACATCAGGGGCAGGTTTTTTCAGACACTGAATCTCTTCTAAAGCAAGGAATTGAAGCTGCTGTGATTGCGGTTCCGACTCATCTTCATTATGAGACGGCTATGCAACTTCGTGAAGCAGGAATTCATGTATTAATTGAAAAACCTCTTGCTGGGACAACTGAAGAAGCTGCTGAGATCGTTGAAGCTTTTGAAGGATCAGGACTTATTGCTGCTGTCGGTCATGTTGAAAGATGCAATCCAGCACTAAATGAGATGAGGCAGCGTTTGAATAAAGAGCAACTCGGTCCTGTCTTTTCTATCTCAACAGTTAGAACTGGTCCTTTCCCTGCTCGAATCACTGACGTTGGAGTAGTTAAAGATTTAGCGACCCATGACATAGATATTGTTCGCTGGTTAGCTGGTGAAATCCATGAGATTCATTCTGTAACCAAACATAAAATGGACAGGCAACATGAAGATCTTATGGTCGCAGTGGGGCTTGCTGGCGACAACGTTGCAGTTTCAATGCAAGTTGCATGGATTTCTCCAATTAAACAAAGGTCCGTGACTGTTTTGGGAGAAAAAGGAGCGTTGCAAGCAGACCTTTTGTCTTCCGATTTAACTTTTTTTGAGAATGGGCACACCTCCAGTGAATGGGAAGCTATCCAGCAAATGCGCGGGGTGACTGAAGGAAATGTAACTCGATATGCGTTTTCAAAAAGCGAACCAATTCAAATAGAGCTATTGCGTTTTAAAGAAGCAATTACAGGTGGGTCAGATGATGATTTGGTGAGTTTGGAAGATGGATTGAGAACCTTACAAGTCGCTGAGGACTTAATTAAGGAAACCCAGTGAAAGCTGCCGTTATCGGTCTTGGGAAAATAGGCCTTCCGATTGCTGTAACTATTGCTGATGCTGGTATTGAGGTTGTCGGCGGGGACGCATCTCAGCGAGTTGTGGACGACGTCAACAATGGTCGTGAGCCATTTCCGGGTGAGCCTGGACTAGTTGAGGGCATTATTCGTTCTTTAGATAGTGGACTCTTGAGCGCTACAACGAGTAATTCAAAAGCTTCATCAGGGGCTGATGTAATCGTTGTTATTGTCCCGATGTACGTTGATGAAAATGGTGTCCCTGACTATTCGATTTTGGAATCCGCAAGTCGAGATATAGGTGCAGTACTTACACCGGGTCAAACAGTGATTTACGAAACGACTCTTCCTGTAGGGGCGACCCGTTCTCGCTTAGCCCCAGTGTTGGAGGAAAGTAGTGGCCTAACTGCGGGCGAGGACTTCCATGTTGTTCACTCTCCAGAACGAGTTTTTTCTGGAAGAATTTTTGAAGATCTAAAGAGTTATCCAAAAATTGTTGGCGGTCTTACTCCTCTTTGTGGGCAAATCGCTGTTTCTTTCTACGAGGCGGTTCTAAATTTTGATGAACGCCCAGATCTTGCTCAACCAAATGGAGTTTGGGACCTTGGAAGTGTTGAGGCAGCAGAGTTTACGAAACTTGCAGAGACCACTTACCGGGATGTGAATATTGCTTTAGCTAACGAGTTTGGTGATTTTGCAGAACGACTTGGTGTTGATGTCTACCAGGTTATTGACGCTGCAAATAGTCAACCTTTCTCTCATATTCATCGTCCAGGAATTTATGTTGGTGGCCACTGTATACCGGTCTACCCAAGGTTCTATTCCTCGGTTGATGAAGCTGCTTTACTTCCTCCCCTAGCACGGGAAGTAAATGATGCTGGCCCTGAACGGGCTGTTTCTCGTCTGGAAAATCATTTAGGGAGCCTTGAAGGGGTAACAGTAGGTGTTCTTGGTTCTACCTATCGAGGCGGAGTGAAAGAAATGGCTTTTTCGGGAGTTTTTCCTCTAGTGAAATCTCTCGAAGCCCGAGGAGCGGTTGTATCAGTTCATGATCCAATGCTTTCCGACGCTGAACTTGCAGACCTTGGATTTAGACCCCATGTTCTTGGGGGTCAAGTTGATGCAATTATCGTGCAGTCCGACCACCCGGAATATGCTTCATTAGGTCCGACTGATCTTGGAAATCCTAAAACGGTAGTAGATGGTCGAAGAATTCTGAATTCAGATCACTTTTTTGATTCTTCAACTGCTTTGTTGACCATCGGAATCGGTTAGTTTCTCGACTTAACTCCTTTCTGAACCTAAGTCGTAAAACGTATACGTTGTCTCGTGACAGTGCCAAGTGTATGGGAGTATGAGGCTCTGACGTAGCGCCGGAGTGTTCATGTGTATCTGCCCGCGAAAATGATCCGAGTTAGTCATTAAACAATCATCAAACGGTAGTTCGGAAACGGGTGCCAACTCGGGTTGAGGCAAACCTTGCAATACCCCTAAAAGAAGCCTTCCACCACGTTCTTTAGCTATTCCATGTAATTCGTTAATGACTTCTGGTGACGAATCAACGTCCGCTAGAACGAACACAGATCTCTCGAACGTGACTCGCATTGGGACTATGAAGCGCTGATCTACTATTGAAACAACAAGTACATCTTCTTTTGTTACTTCCTCTGCGAATGCTTCAAGAGTCTTATTGGACTCCCCCTCCGTGTTCCCAAGCTGCAGCACAGAAAAAAGCATCGACCATGCCATAACCGCTGCAACAGCTACCGCTCCTATCCATCTTCTAGAAGAGTTGTAAAGATCGGTTCCGGTCGCTGCAACAAAGAAGAGGGAAATGGGAAGAACGTCCACTGCCAAATACCGGCCGTAGTAATACAAATAAGGGGTGTATGGGCGAGTAAGGGTCACTACCCAAAGTAAAGAGAAAAAAATACAGAGTACTGAAAAAATAAGGGATCTTTTTTTTCGTACCCATGGCCCTAGTAAAAGGAGTAAGAAACCTATCGGAGAGACAAAAAGCAGAAGTCGATACAAAATATGGAATCTGAAAATGAGTGCATTAGGACCATCAGGCACTGGATAATCCCACGGATACATGACTCCTGTCTGATAAAGGTCGATTAAGGTTTTAGTTGACAGTGCTAACGCTAAAAGAACAGTCCAGGGGCCAATTTTGATAACTGTTGGCAACAGTTTCGATAAATCAATTATTTTCGAATGATTTGTTTTCAGGTAATAGTTGATAGTTAAAGAGATAGCTAAGCCAACTACAGCGATGATTCCTAAAACAGGCAGAGATGGCAAGGCATCTTCAATGGTCTCTTTAAGCGGTAGATACATGCCCGTTTGATATTCGCGGTAGTAAAGAAAGCTGATGAAAAATACTCCGCTGATTAGAGCAGAAACTAGGAATACTCTTTGTCGTATTTGTTGCGTAGCGATTGGAAGTGTGGACAGAAAGGCTACAACTCCTAAGAAGGGTAGGTACAAAAGGACTTGTAAACGAGTAAAACTGAGACCAGCAAAACATAACCCGGTTAAGAGATACGCGAGCCTTCTTTGGCCCTGATTCTCGCTACGTACAGAACGAATAGCAAACACAAAACCGTTCAGAGCAAATGCCATTGCTACGGTTTCACCTACTGGGAATTTTGCGAAGAATACGAGTGCGGGATTGATGGCGATTAGTGCTGTAAATAATTTCGCGACTGATTTGCGACTATCTATTTCCAAAGCAAGATGGTAAGCCCCGGCCATTCCAAGCAGAGAAAAACCTATAAGAGAAAGATGCCGACCGTAGGGGCCGAAAATGTATTCGTTAATCGCCATCCAGATTGGATGAAGAGGGTAAAACTCAATTGTGATAGCAGAACGCACAGAGTCAACAACAGAGACGGAAAGAAGAACTGCTTGGTCATAGATCGCTTGTGTTTCGGTTGAGAGTTCTTCTCGAAATTTGTCAATGAACTCTAACGAGCCCGTTCTTCTTAAAGCTGACGCCATATTCACATAGAGGCCTTGGTCTTGACCGCCGGTGAGATTTGGCCAGTGTTCTAGACGTAGTAAGAGTCCTGCTAGGACAATGACGCTCATGAACGGTGTTGTCCGAAGAACGTTTTTTCTTACGGAATACCCAAAATAAAATGCCGCTACGGCTGTTCCTAGTGCTGCAAATGTTAAGACTAAAAGGATGGCAAATCTCTCTACTGCTAACAGAGCTATTGATGCTGAACTAGCTAAACCGACAAAAAGTACTACTAATTCATACGTCGTAATTGCATATTCTTGAGTTCGTTTTTCCGTGTTTGTTGACGGAGCGTAACTGGCTTTTTCTTTAGATTTCATAACCGGTAACCGATCACAGAGCGTGCCAAACCCCTAAGGAAGAAAATTAAAGAAACTTGAGCTATTGCCGTAGCGAGGGCTGCACCCACCATGCCAAATAGAGGAATGAGGGCAAGATTCAAGATGATATTTACCCCAGTGATTGCACCTAATAACGCTGACTGCCGCGTGGGTTTCCCTGCCTGCTGTAAGAGATTGGTGAATGGAACATACCCAGCGCTTAAAACCAAACCAATTGAAAGGATTCCAAAGACCTTCCAACTATCCATAGCGAGGTCTTCTCCAAAAAGAATCCCCACAACGAAGGGATAGCAAACGTTAGCTATAGCCACAATTGGAATTATTAAGTAATAAGTCTTTCTTTTCGCTTCTTGTACTACATCCTTTAATTCAGTGTGGCGTTCCTCAACGATCAAGTGAGTCACAACTGGGTCGTAGCTATATCGCGGAACCATTGTTAGTTGATAAAGACCTTCAGCGAAGAGACTCCCGATGCTGTAAATACCTACGGACTCTGAACCAGCGATTACGCCGAGCAAGAGTATGTCTACTCTGGTGTTTAGGTCTAGGAGCATTCCTCCAATGAGACCGCGTATTCCGAATCGAAAGTGGGCTCTAACATTTTCATTTAGAGCTTCCCATTTTGGATTTCTTATAAGTTCTTGTCGTACTGTGAATAGCAGAGCGAGGAACATGACAACTTCTGTCAAAGTAATTGTCCACAAAAGATGTTGGTCTCCGTCAAAGAAACGGTTGGCTCCCCATGCAAAAAATGCCAAAAGCACGAAGCGTGATGCGAATAGAACTGAGAATGAACGGATACGACGAAGCCCATTTATATGTGAAAGAAGAACTTTGTTCAATGGGTAAAGAAATAGGCCTAAAGCAATTGCGTGCAAACCCTTGAGGTAATAGTCATTACCTGCAGCTCGTAGGAGAACTTCTCCTATACCTACGATCAGGCCAGTTGAGAGTAAGGAAGTGACTGTAGTTGCAGTTAACGCCCCAACTAACACTTGGCCTGTAGGTCTGCTCTCTGAACGAAATTTAGGAGTGTGATAAAGAACCGACCCATGTATCCCAGCTGAACCCATTTGGCCACCAACAATGATTACCGCTAAGAACGAGTTGTAGCGCCCAAGAGAAGTAACACCGAGCTTGGAGGCAATCAACTGGTTCAGAATAATGCCTGCCAGACTTACGAGTGCGAAGGCGCCAACGGTCCAGTAAATTCCGGACGAACTTACTGAATGATCAGATACCGATTGGTCGTTTCCGCCTGACTCTTCTGAAGAGAAACTAAATGCCACTAGTAAAAACTCTCAAATATTGGGTGTCATGGTTCAAGAAAACCATTTCACCACGATACGTCAACCGTGAACTCTTTACAGTTCAGTGTCTTTAGCCGGGGCAAATGTACCATCCTCTCAGCTCACGTGTGCAGCCGCTGTGAAACCATTCTAAGAAAGTCAACAAGAGCGCTGAACTGCCTGAACATAGGTGAGTCAAGTTGTTAGTTTCTATTTCCGGGATTTTTCCGGCAGAAGGTGATTCCATAACACAATTTGGGCTTGCGTTACCGAACATGCGGGCTTTCTGCATGCTTATCAGTGGGTTATCTTCGTAACCTAAATCTTTTTCTACCGGAGCGAAGAAGAGACTGGTTCCTTCCGCTCGATCTACATTGTTCAAGACATACACTCTTTGATCTGTTTGTGTGCATATTCCTTCGGTAGACGAACAAGGGCTTAAGTTTGGAGGAGTGGCTAGTACCAACTCGATGTTGCGTTCGTCAAAATATGAGGTTTTGACCCATGAAAGTGCGAACTCTAAGAATTCGCCTGATTCAGGAACAACAATTACAGAATTTTCTTCAACTTCATCAAAAAAGCCGGCTTGAATCGCGTCTAGAACTAAGAAACTTCCACTCACTCTGCATTCTTGATCGGATCTAACCGATTTCGGACTCACCACTGAGACCGGTCCGAAAAAACCCACAGCAAGCTCCGCATCAGCTCGTGAAAATAGCTGTGAATCGCTTTCTATTTCTATGACTTCTGAGGTGGCTACGACTAGCGCAGATACTCCTGTTTCAGGATCAAACACTTCCTTATCTTCAACTGATACTCCAGGTAATTGTTGGACTTCTCGTTGGAAATTGTCACCAAACAATAAACCTTGCGGATATTTGTTTCCATAAGAAATACCGACACCATTTTCTATTTCGAGACATGTGTCGATGTAGCGCAAACTCTTGATGATTTCATAACGATCTATGAATCCCATTGAATGAGCAAAACTTTCGTAGTTTGATTCGTTCCATCCAGGACTTTCTAAGCCGATGGGTCTTTCTTCGGATCTTGTTAGTGCGAAAGACGCTTGAGTCAGAAGCCCAAGCGCCACTATGGTGCTTACTCCCCCTAAGAACACTCTGGACATTTGCTTCTTCGGATGTTTGACCTTGGACACGCCAAAAGCCACAACGGGTAGTAATAAAGCAACAGCGGTGATGAGATACCGAGAGAAAGCCAACGAGAAAGACGGGCGCATGTAATACAGAACCCCAAGGTGAGTCAAAGCAGGCAGTATTACTAAAAGTGGGAGCTTAGATGGCTTGCGTATGTAATGTACGAGGGCGAGAGCCAACCCAATTAAGAGCACCGAAGAGGCCATGAATCCCAACCAGGGCACACCCCCACTTACTGCTCGACCCATAGTGATAAATGGTTCCCTTGTTTGAAATGCATCCGAGATTTGATCAGTGACTTGATAAGGAAGAAAATCGAGATCCGCGAAGAAAATATTTACAAGGGTTCGTTCGACATTGTCTATCAACGAGCGAATTCTCTCTCCGAAAGAGATACTAAGCCCACCGGTAAAGAGGTTGAATGAATCAGGGTCTCCTAATGGATGCCCGTAGTAACGCCAATTCAGTAGATACCGATCCAAACCTACAAATAGTAAGAATGGTGCGGAAATTAATGCCCATTGGGTCAGTCTCTTGACTTCAACTCTGTAATTGGGAGACTTAAGTAAGGCAAAGGCCGGGACAATGAGCGCAGGTAACGAAAATAGCGCTGTTTGTTTAGTTCCCAGTAGTAAAGCAAACGCCAGTGTTGAGATTCCAAGTTTCCATGGTCGATTCTCTGTCCACCCGAGGTAACCAAATATCAACGCCGATAGGAAGAAAAAGACAGTTAGAAGATCGGTGAGTGCTACTCCAATTTGCACTCCAATAGTTGGGATCATTAGCCAAATTCCTGCCATGGCTAATGAGACACCTTTTTTTGCATTAAACAGTTTCCCTAGGCCAAATATTCCTACTGCACTGACAATCGCAGCAATCCATTGATCTAAGCCAATGAAATTGATCCGCTCAGAAAGAACAATGCTTCGAAGTACAGGAATATGAGCATTTATCGGATACGAGAACTGAACAGAATTGTAAGGAGAGGCAGGAGCATAAATAAGACTTCCATCCTGTATCCAATAGCCGACTCGAGGGAGGTAAGCCGTCAAAATATCATCCATTGTTTGTGGTATGAATACTGATGCAGCGAGTGAAACAATGAGCAGCCCAACAACTCCAAAAAATATTACTGCTGCAGCAGGAACTAAATAAGGTGGAAGTTTTGTGGCTCTTATTTCCTGTAAAACCCTCTTTGGAGAACATTTGGCCTTGGCTTTGGTAAATGCTTCCATCAGTACCGACAGGCCAATCTGCCTAAACACAAATGAGGCAGTCAGTATGAAGATGAAGAGTTCTGCTAATAGCCATGCAAGTGGGTTTCCTATTAGACCAAAAAGAGAAAGCAGCCGTCCTAGAACAACAATTTCTGCATAGTAAAGAACTATCGCTGCAAGTAGCCGAAAATGGTATTTGCAATCATCAAAAATTAGCGTTACACAAAATGCCGTCGCTATGACTAAGAGAGTTGAAAAAATATAAAGAGAAATCATCGCCAAAAGGTTTCGCCTAACTTAATTGCCTTCATGACCCAAACTCTGAAAAGCAAATTCTTCTATTCGGCTTCCTGCCCATTGAAGATCTATTCCAACGGTTACAAAATATGAAGCCAACCCAAGTGAGTTGAAACGATTATCTGTTTCTAGTCGAGTGATTGCTTCAGATCTTTCCATTAATCCATAACGAATCTGGTTTGATCTTAAAGTGTCATGCTCAGTCATGCCGAGACCGATTTGATACATCAAATTATAGAACGGGGCTGTTCCATCGCCCATTCTCCACGAAGAGGATGAGCGGTCTTCTCCAGAACTCCAGTCGTATTTTGATCTCAATAATTCTTCTAGTTGCTCTTCTTCCCAAGGAATGTATGAGAATGGTCGAACAAAGTCATGCTTTCTTAAGTAATAGTCAACGAATCCTGTTAGCCCTTCTTTAAAAAGGGCAGGAAACATTCCCGGAGATTGTGCGGCATGCAGGCCATAGGAAAGAGCCATTTTTGCCATACCAGTTGGGCCAAGACGATACGAAACTCCACCAGCTTGATTTGGAGAAAAAGTCGCACCGGCAAGCATTGCTTTAAACCCGGTAGTTTCCATTGGGTGATCTGCTAAAACTGCAGGTATATCTCCACGCTCTCGAGCGATTTCACGGGCCCACCGGAAATATGGTTTATCGCCAGCCATTAATATTGGGATGGTTCCCAATTTAGGCTTCTTTAACCACGCTCTCAATGCGCGATGAATGCGCACGCGATTTTGTCGAATATCTGGTGAGACTAGAACATGTTCTATACCGAGATCTCCACACATGCGCGACATATTCTCTCGTGCTGCAGTGGTGACCATCCCCCAGTCATAGGTGTAAGCAATCACATCAAATCCAAACTCATGAATTAGATGCAAGATATAACAGCTGTCTCTTCCTCCACTTAAGCAAACCAATACTTTCCCATTTGGTGTTAACTGATCTTGGAGATCGCTTGATAATTTTTCAAGTCCGGGATACTCGGGTTCTTGAAAATTTTGACAAATAGAACAAACTCCTTGATCGTTGAATGAAATACCTGGAAAAGTCTCTGGGAGCACACACGCGGTACATCGTCTTAAGGTTGCTGCATAGCTGCTTGCTTGTTCTGCTACTCGTTCCATTCTTCTCGAGAAGTCTTCTTCTACTTCATTTGATTGGAGATGGAGTCCCTGTGCTCCTTCCATACCGGTTTCTTGTCTACTCGCATCGATAACAGACACTTGACCTGATTTTTCTTGTTTGTTTCGCAGAAAAAATAGTTTGATCTAGGTTTATGCGCTCACAATCACTCTGCAATTCTTTTGGGAATTGCATGGGTTCGCTCGCTAAGTAAATCTGACCTTGCTCTCCGGATACCGAGTAGAGATTTCCAACATTTGTACGGCACAGAACTTCTCCAGACAGTGAAGCAGCGATGACGCTGTACTCCCCGCGTAGACGATTGAAAATTTCGTCACTGTCCACTAACCGGCCAGATTGATCCCATTCCTCTAAAAGAAGCGCTATCGCTACTGAATCTGTTTCAATGCCTCCGTCATCAAGCCCAAGAGAGTCTTTTATTTCTTCTGCGTTAGTTATGACCCCGTTATGTACAACTACCCAGTTGCCCAAAACAACTGGCTGGTTATTAACTTGGGACCCAGAATATCCATGTGTTTCTAATCGACTGTGCCCAAAGAGACCGTAAGACTCTGTGTTCTTTGCTGTTTCAAGAAGGCTGGAAGCGGCATCTGTTTGAATCATTGTCTCAAACCCATGGTTTGCTTTCACAACATGAATGTCATAATTGCTTTCAAGCAAAACCAACCCACTGGCATCAACTCCACGGCGCTGTGCCAATTTTCCTATAGAAAGCAATCTTTTTAGGTCTTCCGCTGAAAGATAATTATTTTCAGTTGCGATAACGCCAAGTAATCCGCACACGCGATTTCCTATTCTCTAGCACGTTGCAGTAGCAACGAAGACCTCATCTTCTAACAAGAACTGGCCTCCTACAGCATAGTTTGTTCAACTGAACTACTTCGGGTTTGTGGGGCTACGCAAGAGTTGCTCTCGCTACAAGATCCATTCCAAATGCGGTCAAAATTGCTAGATACAACAATCCCGTTGCTGCCATGACTGCAGAGTACTGACGCTCTTTTAGCGCAGCGCGAGTAACAAAAACTAAAATAATTGTTGAAATTGCGCAAGCGACCCAAAACCAGCCAAGCATTCCGTTGTATCCATCATCTATAGTTCCGTTCAAAACTGAAACCATGCCCGTTGGCCATAAAAGCGCCGCCAATTCAAACGGCCAAACATAGCCAGTCCAGCGTACAAGTTCATTTAACGGACCTCGAGCCAACCCTGGTTGGACTAGATACCAATGGCCAAGAAGCATGGCATCAGTTATCGCTCCTAAGAACATGGCTCCGATTAGCGTGCGTGCGACTGCTAGCGCTTGAGGTTCTCCTGCATCAATGCCTGCAATTATTAGCGCAACTAAGCCAAATAATGGAGCGACAAGGTCTAAGGCGGGAGGAAACTCTGATCCATCTTCAAAAGTTTTTTTCGCTTTATCAATTCCAGTCATTGCTGCCACACGGGCAGTACGTTGCTCTTCGGTTCTTCTTTGTTTAGCTACTCCGACTTTCCGTCGCACAATGGAAACGGCCATTGCTGCTAGAACTGCCATCATCATTCCTATAGAGAAAATCTCACGTAAATAAAGTTCCCCTTGAGCAAATCCGGCAAAAATTGATCCGGCAAGAATTATTCCGAAGGTGATTCGGATCGTCCATCCATATCCGATACCTACTTCTCTTCTTTTACCAGTAAGCCAAAGAAAGAAAAGGCTCCCAGTTGACCATTGAAGTAAAACAGTTGCAGCGTCTAAATCAATCATTCAGACCGTCCGTCTTTACTGCAAATGTTTCTTACAGAATTCATGTCGCGATTAGCACTTGGACAGTGAATGCAGCGAGAAGCACTAAACCGCATAACAGTGCTGTAAAAATCAGAAACCGTGTACTCACACGTCTGACCGTATCCGGCATAGAGTATTTGTGTGCGCTTACGGCCGGTACTTATATGTTTATGTTTCGTCTTCGGTATTGTTGCAACCTTGAGTTGCAGCACAGATGCCGATGAGAGCCAAACTGCAAACTCCTCTATTTCTATTCCGAAAATTTTGAACTTTACTTCGGTTCAAGTTGATGGCTCAGAATTTGATGTGGCAGCACTCGGTGGTGAAGATGTCTTATTTTGGTTTTGGGATCCAAATTGAACGATTTGTCGTCGAGAAGCCCCAACGGTCGCTGAGGCAAATAACACAATTAAAGACCTAACTATTGTCGGTGTTGCGCGTGAAGGTGACGGACTTGACGTTGTTTCTGCCACTTTAAATGAGTGGGGCTTAACTGGGCTTATCAACTTAGTTGACTTAGATGGTTCTGTATGGGAGCGGTTTGGTGTCTTTGGGCAACCGGCGACTGTTTTAGTGACTGCTAATGGTGATGTGACCGGCCATATGGGTGATTTGACTGGTGATGCTTTTAAAGAATTCGTTGAAGCTAACCGTGAAGTCTGATCTAGTCCACATCTGATCTTTCTTCTTGTTATAGGTTGCGGTAATGCGCGTATTTTGTGTTTTTCTCGTCAGTTGTTTCATTATTTCTTCTTGTGGAACTAATTCAGAGATTGGTCAAACATCGGTTTCAGGAGATCTCACAACTCAGCATGTTGAAACAACCACGACAACCACAACAACCACAACAACCACAACAACCAGTGTGCCGGTTGATGGTGTACGAGTTGAAAGAATTCAATATGAAGATGGCCTTTGGAATGCCGGCAACCTCCGCATACCTCCTGGGGAGGGACCTTTTCCAGTTTTAGTTTTTATTCATGGAGGATTTTGGAAAGCCGGATTCAACGAAACACTCATGACTGGTCTTGCTGATGATGCTGCTAACCGTGGAGTAGCGACTTGGAATTTTGACTATCGGGCTGTTGGGATACCAGGCGGTGGCTACCCCGGAACACTTGAAGATGTAGCAAAGGCAATTGACTACCTAACCGAATTAGACGAGCCTTTAGATCTTGATGATGTGACCTTTATTGGCCATTCTGCGGGCGGCCACTTAGCTCTTTGGGCTGCAGGTAGATCGGGGCTTGGCGAGGAAGATCCAGGTAGCAATCCAAAAGTTCTTCCCCACACCGTTGTTGCTCAAGCTGCAGTTGTTGATTTATACGTTGCAGCAGAAGATAATCTCGGCCGTGGCGCTGTTCAGGCTTTTTTAGGTGGTGGGCCTGAAGAAGTGCCTGAACATTATCGAGTGGCAACACCTGGAGTCACAGAGGCACGAATTATTGCTGTTCATGGCCGTTATGACTTGACAGTCCCGATTAGTCAAAGTGATTTTCTTGTTGATGCCGAAGGTATTTTTAACGACACTGCCACGCATTTTGATATTTTGAATCCTCGCCATGACTTGTGGATTCGAACATTGGATGCTTTGGATATCTCCTAGTTCTTGATTGGAATCAGAGGAGAATCTTGTCTCTCCCACTAAGTTTTTAGACGTGAAACTCCTTATTCGTTTACTTCTAATCCTTTCTTTTCTTATTGGGTGTAGCGATACTGTAAATTCCGGGCCCGCCTCTATTAGTGGCGGCTTTGAAGAAACGCCTTTAGTTGCGGTTGAAATACCTGATAATGCGGTTGATTACACTGGGCAAGTTGAAGTTGTTATCAGCATTGAGGACAATGTTTTTCATGATCGTGTAATTACTGTCTCCGCTGGCACGAACATCACTTGGGTGAATAACGGCCGTAACCGACACAATGTGATGCCGTCACTTGAGGAAGGCGAATCCGGATGGTTTCTCGGATTGAATGAAGATCTGTTTGATGAAGCTGGTTCCGCTTCTTTGCGATTCGAACAAGGCGGCTACTTTCCTTATTTC